>JABWCO010000004.1 GCA_013360185.1 Bdellovibrio sp. | reverse complement strand
TCAGTCGAACGTGATTAAGTCTTTATCACAAAATCCTTTAGTGGAAATTGTAGAGCCAAACTTTATCTACAAAATCAACAAAACTCCCAATGATCCGCTGTTAGGTCAGCTGTGGGGCCTTGTGAATACGGGCCAAGCGGACTCTTCGCGCAATACAGGTGTTGCGGGAGTTGATGTTGGCGCTGCACAAGCTTGGGATATCACAACGGGTTCTAAAGATGTGATCGTGGCGGTTATTGATACAGGTATCAACTATAACCACGTCGACCTTAAAGACAACATGTGGACGAATGAGGCTGAACTTAATGGAAAAGCGGGCGTAGACGATGACAATAACGGAATCGTCGATGACGTTTACGGCGCAAGCTTTGTAGACGCGAACAAACCGACGGGAAATCCATTAGATGATCACGGCCACGGATCTCATTGCTCTGGCACTATCGGCGCCACCGGCAATGACGGTAAAGGTATCGTGGGTGTCGCATGGAATGTGCGTTTGATGGGTGTAAAATTTCTTTCGGCAAGCGGCTCGGGCTCACTTGATGGCGCTTTAAAGGGGATCGATTACGCAACGAAAATGGGCGCAAGAATTCTTTCGAACTCTTGGGGTGGCGGTGGCTACTCTGAAACTTTGAAACAAGCAATTCAAAGATCTAACGATGCTGGTGCTTTGTTCGTGGCAGCGGCCGGAAATGAATCAAACAACAATGATGCAAATCCGACTTACCCTGCGACCTATGATGTGCCGAACGTGGTTTCTGTCGCGGCGATCGACAACAGAGGCCAGATCGCGTCTTTTTCGAATTACGGTAAAACAACTGTGCACGTCGGCGCTCCAGGCGTGAACGTTTATTCATCGGTTATTGGTGGTGGGTACGATTCATACTCTGGCACCTCCATGGCAGCCCCGCACGTATCGGGTATGGCGGTACTTTTGGCTTCGCATGAACCAAATTTAACAAACGTGGAAATGAAAGAAAGAATTATCGCGACTTCGAAACCGATCAGCGGTCTTCGTGGAAAATCACGCGGTGGTTTAGCAAATGCTTACACGATGCTGACCAACACAATGCCCGCTCCGGATCCAAATGATCCAGTGAACTGGCAAACTGTTTCCGTCAACGTTTCTTCGGCGCATCCGTACGCTGATAAAACAAGAGAAGAGTTTGAAGTACGCGTTCCGGGCGCAAAAGAAATTGCTTTGTACTTCTCTAAGTTTGATACCGAAAGAGATTACGACAAAGTGGAACTGTACGACGCTAAAGGCACAAGAGTCGGCAATATCAGCGGCAAGAATGATGACTCATTCTCGACGCCGATTGCAGGTGAATACGTAAAAATTGTTTTCACTTCAGATGACTCTGTGAATCGCTATGGATTTGATATTACAAAAGCTGCTTTCAGATAGTAGACTGCTTAAAGTAGCCAAAAAGAAGGGGCGCCGCACAGGCTCCCCTTTTTTTATTTTAAATTATTTTTAATTTTCTTCCAAAAACTTTTCAATTTTTAAATTAGTATAATCCGGAAAGTCCAATTGTGTGCAATGAGACCCATAGGGCACAAGCACGAATTCAGAGTGTTTAATCGCTTCTTTGAAGTGATATTGAAAGCGCAGCGGAGTGACCATGTCTTTTTCGCCGGAGATGATCAGCGCCGGCACTTCGATGGTCGCAAGTACCGGCTCTCCGTCATACTCCATCAGCGTTTCAAACATCGTTAGAAACACTTCAAGATTAAGGCGTGCGACACCTCGGCAATAAACCTCGATGTCTTTGAAGTGTGTTACTTTTAGGTTAAACCCGCCGGCTATTGCCGCAAGGTACATGGCCATTGGATTATCAACAGCCATTTTCCACAGAGTATTCCACAGATCAGGCTGTGCTTTGTACTGTGTTTTCACAAAATAAAAAAATGGTTCAACCACATCAAGTCCAAACATGCCTTTGATGGGATTCCGTGCAAAACCGTTGATAAAAATCATCGATTTAAAAAGTTCGGGCTTCATTTTGTATATATTTAAAATTAGTGGCGCCCCAAAACTATGGCCGGCAAAATGCGCTTTCTTAATTTTTAAGTGCGCCAATAAACCGACCACGTCTTTGCCTAAGTCATCCATGCCCAAGTGATTCATGTCCGCGATGGGGTTGCTTTTTTGATGCCCGCGCAGATCGAAAGTGATGACTTTGTATTTTTTAGAAAAATATTCGACCTGGTGATGCCAATGATTGATGATGCAGGCGATGCCATAGACTAAAACTAACGGCTCCCCTTCACCACGAACTTCGTAGTAAATCGGAGTGCCATCAAAGCTTTCAAAATGGCCCGTTTGTTTTACCGTCGTCTGCATGCCCATCCTTATACGTAACTGATGCGAATGACGCTAGTCCCAAAAGAAATTAGATCGCCGTCTTGAAGTGTTTCGGCATTTACAGACTTATTGTTAAGAGAGACCAGACCAGGAGTACTGACTTTTAAGCTGGCCGACCCCGGACCGGGGTGCAGCTCAAAGGCGTCCTTTGGGGCGTCTTCGTCAAAAAGCTCTATGTCTAGAGAGTCGGACCCGGCATAGCGAGGCCCGTATCCTAAAATAATTTCTTCATCGGCTTGAATGCCCTGAATGAATGTGAGTTTTAGCGCAGGATTGAAACCCTTAAGAGCGGGTACTTTTAGCGGCAAATCCAACTGGGCATCAGCAAAACTTTCCGCCAGCATGTTGCACCAAGTCACTATGCGACTGAACTCTTCAGCTTTTTCTTCTTCAACCAATACGACCTTAAACTTGGTTCTTCCTATCTCAAAGATAACCCCTGGAATTAATGAGACTTTTTTTACGCGGCGGCCGCTGATGTAAACTCCGTTAGAGGAATCTAAATCAAGCAGCGTCCAGCGTCCGGCGTCACTTAGGGTGACTTTGGCGTGCAAAGCCGAAATCTTAGGGTCCTTCACGACAATATCAGCGCCTCCGCGCCCCAGAGTCACGCCTTCGGCAACCTTATAGCGGGATCCAGCATTAGAACCCTCAAGAATCTCAATAAAAGTGAGCATTTAGACATTGTAGGACTGGTTTCTTTGGGATTCAAATGCCTAATCCTTGTGCTTGGGCCTTAGGCGTGCTAAACCCGTTAAACATTTTAAAAGTCATCCTTGCTCCCGCTCACTATGGTGGGGGCTAAAACCGAAAGGATAGTATCATGGAAATTTCTAAAACGACTGCAAAGATGCCATATGAAGTTGTGGTTCTTATGCACCCAGATTCAACTCTTGAAGAGCAAAAAGAGTTATTCAAAAAGAACAAAGCGACGATCGAAGCCTTCAAAGGTTCAATCAACTCTTTGGAAACTTGGGGCAAAAGAAACCTAGCGACGCCAATTGGTAAGCTTAAAAAAGCGATCTACTTCCACTCTACGTTTGAAGCAGACACTCAAGTTATTACTGAGCTTGAAAGAACTATGCGTATCAACGATAAAGTTCTTCGCTTTATGCACTCTCGCTTAGACGAGCGTGTGTCTTTGACTAAATTCATGGAAGGCTTCAAAAAAGGTCTTTCTGAATCAGCTGCTCGCGAAAAAGAACGTGAAGCAAAAATGGCTGCTCGTAAAGCTGCCTTTGCTGCTGCGAAAGCAGAACGTTACGATAAAGGCGAATAGCTTTTAGATAGAGTGTAATCCATGAAGAAGAACGCCACTCCACAGAAGTTCATCACAATTTCATCTCTCTCGATATTGTTGTCGATGTTGACTGTGATCTTTGGCGCTCCCCTTCTTCGTGTGTTACGCAAAACCTACGGTCCCACGGCCTTTTGGGCTTTGGGAGCTGTAGTGACAGGAGCTGCGTGGCTCCTTAACGCGCAACCTTTAGCGCTGTTCATAGGCTCGATTTGGATGACTTTAGGAGCTTATATCGAACTAGAGCATAAAGGATTTGGGTGGTGGATCTCGGGACTTTTAAGTATCGCGATCGGTTCTGTAGCTTCGGGCTTGGGACTGTTTGGGGCATTTAAGAAAAACGGCATCAACACGTATGCTGAGATTCAGAAGCTGGCAGAACAGTTTTCTCAACAGGTTCAAACAATGAATCCTGCGGTGAAACTAGATCCTTCAGTTTTGGTGCAGCAGATTCCTTCAGCTGTCGTCATTGTATTAATACTGGCGCTGGGTGTGGGATTAATTTTTGAGAGAAGGGTTTTTTCATGGCTCAATTTGCCCCGTGAAAAGACGGCCTCTCAGCTCAAGTTGTTAGAATATCGTGTTCCGGATTATGTAATTTGGATTGCGATGACAGCCTTCCTTCTAACGATGGTGAGTTTTGGCGGTAAGGCCACGGCTATCCTAGCAGTTAATATTTTGAACGTTTGTATCGTTCTTTATTTCTTCCAAGGGTTGGCAGTGTTGGAGGTATTTCTGAATTCGATGCGAGCAGGTGTGTTCACACGAGTTCTGACGTACATAATTCTGGTCGGCCAAATGCTGCTTGTTTTAAGCGTCGTTGGCTTGATTGATTACTGGGTTGATTTCAGGTCGCGCATTCAAAAATTGAATACTCCGACTGAAAAAGCCTAAAAAATGGAGATCACATGAAAGTTATTCTTCAAAAAGATGTTAAAGATGTAGGTCGTGTTGGTGAGTTGGTGAACGTTTCTGAAGGTTTCGCAAGAAACTTCTTGTTCCCTCGTAAACTTGCAGCTGAAGCAACTGAAAAACGTGTTAAAGAATACGAACACTTGAAACGTGTTGCTGAAGCTAAAAAGAAAAAAGCATTGGCTGAACGCCAAGAGCTTTTAAGCAAAATCAACGGCACAACTGTGACATTTAAATTGGCTGCTGGAGAGACTGACAAGTTGTTCGGTACTGTAACGACAACTGACATCTCTAAAGAGCTTCAAAAAATGGGTCACTCTGTAGACCGTCGCGATATCCACCTTGAAGAGCCCATCAAAATTTTGGGTCAACACAAGGCGATCGTACGTTACTCTGAAGGTTTGGAAGCAAAAATCCAAATCGCAGTTGAGCGCGCGTAGTTTCGCGAAGCATCACAGCTGATATGGTTGTGAGGCAAATAGAGAATTTCTCGAGAATGGGATCTGGAAACAGGCCCCATTTTTTATTTTGCGTCCCCCAAATCTAACAAGGTTGTGCTCGCGACTTTTAAGCTTGGAAGCTCTTGTTTTAGGTCGGACCTAAAGGGGGTGGCTTCTAAAGCTTCGGCGCACGGATGTTTTGTTTTTCTTCCATAAGAATTTCTAATGTTAAATATTTGAAAATTTGTATTGCCCTGGTTCCAAAATGGGTGTTTAAAAGCCCCAACTTGGGGGGGTATGAATGGCATTCAATAAGTTTATCAAAATGGCGACTGTAACAGGTTTGATGGCCTTGGTGGCTTGCTCTCCGGCTTCTAAAGAACAACAGCTAATTGATCAGTTGAAAGACGGCTCTTCAATTATCGGCGGTGTGCCTGTAGAAATGCCAGACACAATTGCCAAATCAACCATAGCTCTTGTCGCGACTGTTAAAACAACAGATGGTAAAGATGGTCAATTTATCTGCACGGGTTCGCTGTTAACTGAAGATACTGTTTTGACAGCAGCTCATTGTATTCCACAAGTTGGCAAAGACTTTAAACAAGTTGCTTTGTACGTGATTTTTAATTCAGAAATCAGAGCAATGAAAAAAGAAGACATCCGCTTGGTTGTTGATGCTGAGATTCACGAAGGTTACGGCACATCAACTAATGGCGAAGACGACCACGACATCGCGGTTGTACGCTTCGCGGGCCCTGTGGCTTCGGGTTATCACTTAGCCAAGTTCTTAAAAGACGAAGCTCTTTTAACTGAAGGCACGAAAGTCACTTTGGCGGGTTACGGGTTGATCAAAACTGATGGCGTGACCACTGAAAGCGATGATCGTCTGCGCAAAGTTCAAGTTGAAATCGCGGGCAACTTTGGGAAACACGAAGTTCTATTGGATCAAACTCAAGGTAAAGGCGCTTGTCACGGCGACTCTGGTGGCCCGGCATTCCTTGATGTGAATGGCGAACAACTTGTTTGGGGCATCACCAGTCGTGGTGCGGGCAAAGATGGTAAAGACGATTGCTCCCTTGTGGCAGTTTACACAAAAGTGATGAGCGAATCAGCCTTCGTCACAAAAGCTTTGGAAAAACTAAACGGCAAGAAATAGGCGTCAGTTAAAATTTTATCTCCGGCTTCGGCCCAAGCGCTTTCGGTGCTTGCATAAAAAAACCCAAGATTTACACCTTGGGTTTTTTAATTTTGATCTTTATGAATCTTTTCAGGCCCTGGTCAGCAGCCGTGCTCGTTTAAGCGCTCTGCTCGGTCTGCATTTCAAGAAAAACGATCTGCAGATACTCGGCCATCACTTCGCGCAGCTCTTCAATGGTAAGCGTTTCTGGGCTTTTTCCGTATTTTGCCAATAAGGCATTAAACTCTTTTTCAACAGGCTGCTGTGGCAACCCGGTGGCCTCAATAACCGTCTTTGCTAAAGTTACTCCCATGATCGCCTCCGTGCTTCCAAGGGTTCCATTTAAAAGACAGACTCAGTCCATCAAGAGGTTAAAGGGAACTCAATATCTAAGGGCGAATTAGGTCCAAGGTCTAGTGGCAGGCCATCGGAATTGTTTTGTCTAGCTCTTGCAGAAGGCGAGCAAAATCAGCACCGTTTGTGGCCAGAAGGTCACCGACGGCTGCGCTGCTATCGCTTAGATGCACCACTTTTGTTTCACCTGAACTGTAAGTTAGCGTCACTTTGTTTGTGGGGGCATCAGCGATGATCGGCC
The DNA here is from genome assembly GCA_013360185.1 of Bdellovibrio sp. Taxonomy (GTDB): domain Bacteria; phylum Bdellovibrionota; class Bdellovibrionia; order Bdellovibrionales; family Bdellovibrionaceae; genus Bdellovibrio. The sequence goes on along the minus strand of JABWCO010000004.1, from coordinate 49,043 downwards.
CCGCTGGTTTTGTTTTAATATCTAAACCGATTGCTGCCATCAAGATCAGGTTTGCATCGGCCCCGCTAAGTTTGAAGTCCGGCTTAAGGCAAGGTGAATCATGAACTTTTGATTTAACGATGACCCCACTTGAAGTCACTCGAAACTCAATGTCATTAAACCAAGAAGGCATGCCCGGCGCCAGATAGCCGCCGCCATAGAAATATGTAAATGAAATCAAGTCCTCTGATTCGACGTTTTTACAAGCCAGCGGGATTTTTTTGTTTAGCTCTTGCAGAAAGTTGCCCAGCTCGGCACCGTTAGTGGCAACATTGTCGCCATTTTGCGCACCCGTCGCTTGCAGATGAATTAGTTTTTCGGATCCGTTATTTAACTTTAGTCTAATAGTTTTGGCGCCCACGTCAGCAATTGGTGGAATGTCTTTAGCAACAACGAGGGTCAACCCTGCGATAAGTTCTAAAATGGCTTTGCGGTCGGCATCAGAAACTGTGTAGGTGGGCTTTGTACAAAGCTCATCTGAGGTTTTTGAGTCCGCTGTTAATACGCCATCCTTTAAAGTAAAATTGATGTCGTCAGACCAGTTAGGTTGGTTGGGAGCGGGATACCATCCCCCGTAAAAGAACTGAAACGAAGAAAAATCAGATTTTTCAGATGGCGTGGAATCGTCATCGGTTGTTGTGTCAACCACAGACGATTTGCTGCCGACTCCTTCAACAGAGCTCGCAGTAAAACTTCCGACCCCGCAGTTTTGGAAGAACACACTGATGATGGCCACCGCACTTACGATAACCGCGCCTTTAATGAATTTTTGATTCATGTTCCCCCCAAAAAATAGTCCAGATGAACTTAAGTAAGCAAAATACGTACTCACTTATCGGCTCCCTTACAGCTCAAGATAATGCCTTCTAAGCTGAAAATTCTAAGTTTGATTCGTAGATCCCCTAGACATTGCCTATTCCTTAACCGGTGCAGAGTTCTCATCTTGAGACACTATTTGCGACGATGCGAGAAGTCTTTGGACCAATTTTTTGCGTTCGGCAGAAACCAATACAGAATTGGCAGTAATATACGTCGGGGTAAAATACGTCGGATATAATAGAATACTTTTGCGTCTAAAGTCGCCGGCCACCAAAGTGGTGGGTTTTGGGTTTTCATCACTGTTAAAACTTGTTTGGCGATTTTTTCTGGCGTGGTCAGGGACCAGTTCATCATGCGCTCTACAAACGGAGTCATATTCTGATAGAAGTCACAGTAAGGTCCATTCCAATTGCGGGTCGGATCGGACAGGTCTGTGTGATAAACGTTGCGGAAAGAATTACTGTGAATAAACCCTGGTTGCACCAGGGTGATTTCAATTCCGAACGGGCGTGTTTCATACCACAAGGCTTCGCTGGCTCCCTCAAGGGCATACTTAGATGCCGAATAGGAAGCCATCGTGGGCATAGCCAACATTCCGCTGACTGACGAAATATTAATGATCTTGCCTCGTCCGGTGTCACGCATGTGAGGTAAGCATAAACGAATCAAACCCATAGGTCCGAAATAATTCGTCGCCATCTGTAGCGCCTCATCTTTTTCTGTCATGTGTTCAACCACGGATCGATAAGAAATACCCGCATTGTTAATTAAGATGTCCACACCGCCCCAATGCCTTTGAACTTCGGCGTATAGGCGAATTCGGTCTTCATCCGAAGTTACATCCAACGAGTGTATGATAAAACGATCGGTATCCATAAAAAGCTCACGCACTTTTTCGATACTCTTTTCGCGAGCGGTAACGACCACGCGGTATTCATCGCAGGCGTGTAACGTCTTAGCGATAGCCAAACCAATGCCCGAGGAACATCCCGTAACTAAGACCACAGGTTTATAAGATTGTACGGATTTTTTGTCGGAAGAAATAATAATGGGCTTCATAGAAGCCCATTATCTTAAACTGGAGCCCCAGGTGCAAAGTTTTTAGGTCTGCCGCCCGGCATTTGTGGTGGCGCTTGCGGCGGTGGCATCATTTGATTTGGCCCCGGCTCTGGATCAGCGTCACGGAATCTATTGTATTGAGCATCGAAACGCATTTTAACGGGGCCTGTGGCACCATTACGCTGTTTACCGACGATCACTTCGGCGTGACCTTGTTTATCTGGATTTTCTTTGTCATAGTAGTCATCACGATAAAGCATCATGATAACGTCGGCATCTTGTTCGATCGATCCGGACTCACGCAGGTCAGAAAGCATAGGTTTCTTCTCGGTACGTCCCTCAACCCCACGATTCAGCTGAGCAAGTGCGATCACGGGAACTTGAAGTTCTTTGGCGATGGCCTTAAGGGATTTAGAGATTTCAGCAACCTCTTGTTCGCGCGAAGAATACTTTTGTTTCATGCTCATCAGCTGCAAGTAGTCGATCATGATAACATCAAGGCCGTGTTCGGCTTTTAAGCGGCGCGCACGGGAGCGAATCTCAAAGGGTGAAACGCCAGGCGTGTCATCGATGAAAATCGACGCCTCACTTAGTGCACTGGCGGCGTTGATCAACTTGGGCCAAGCAGAGTCTTGAATGCGACCGTTACGAATTTCGCTCATGCTGACTTTGGATTCAGCTGACAACATACGCATCATCATCGACTCTTTACCCATTTCAAGAGAGAAGTAAGCGACTGTTTTCTTTAGTCGAAGTGCTACGTGTTGTGCGATATTTAAAGAGAACGCCGTTTTACCCATCGACGGCCGAGCCGCGATGATCGTCATTTCTCCTGGATGCAGACCCGCGGTCATTTCATCAAGCTTTTTAAAGCCTGTGCCAATGCCAGTGATCTCGGCCTTATTTTTGTAAAGCTCTTCGATCTTTTGAATCGAGGCTTTGACAATTTCCATCGAGCCAACAAGGCCCGAGGCGGTTTTGTTTTCGCCGATTTTAAAAATTTCGCTTTCCGCTTGGTCTACGAAAGACTCGACATCGACGAATTCTTGGCCGTAAGCGCGTTCAATCAACTGGCTGTTGATTTGAATTAGACGACGCAAGGTGGCCTTGTCTTTGACGATTTTCGCATGGGAAGTAATGTTTGCAGCAGAGATAGTTTTGTCTAAAAGACTAATAAGATATTCAGGTCCACCGACCATTTCCATCGAGCCTTCGCCCTGCAGAACATTGGTAACAGTGATGATATCAATGGGTTGGCTTTTGCTGTGCAGCTCTTTGATCGCATTGTAAATCTTTTGGTGGCCAGGCTTATAGAAGTCTTCTGCCAATAGCATATCGCCGACTTGGTCTAAAGCTTCTCTGTCTAACATTAGACCGCCCAGTATGGACTGTTCGGCCTCAAGATTTTGAGGTGGAATTCGCGTACTCATTGAACCCCTCTAGAGTCTACGAAATTAGTAATATAAAATTGCGGGCCTCGGACAAAGATGGTGGTTCAAAGGTGGCCCGCTGAAGCAACTTCTTAATGAAGGCTCTAGTTCATTTTCTTTACACGAATCTTATAGTTGTCAATTTTCTTCTTCAAAGTGTTGCGATTGATGCCAAGCATCTGCGCAGTTTTGACTTGGTTTCCATTATAGGCGCGCAAAGCTAGCTCAAGAAGAGGCTTTTCAACTTGTTCGATAACGACATTGTACAAACCATTTAGCTCAACTTGAGCTTCCTTCTGTTGTGCAAAAAGAACTTCAAGTTTGCTCTTCACAAGCTTTTCCAAGCTTACGGACTGAAGATTGGCGACAAAAAGATTATCAGAACTGTTTAGGTTCGGCGTCATGGAACTCCCTAAAATTTCAGCTTAGTGTTTGGATGGACGTCTTTAGATTTCTAAAGTGCAGTCCTATACTCCGCGTGTTTCGGATGACCAAATATACTTATGCAGTTGTAATTGCAACCTTGCAGATGAATTTTTTTGCAAAATAGTTTCTGCCAACCAGCGTTCAGATACTTGGCCGTATGATGGGCTGTATAAAACCACAAATTTTTCGAACAAATTGTGTTGACGACAGAATTCTTCAGACCATTCGAAATCTTTTTCGGAACAGATTACAAACTTATATTCCGTACTGGGCGTGGAAAAGCCGATGTTGTTCATGAGGAACGAATCTGCTGCACCACTGTCAGGAGTTTTCACATCCAAAATAATTTTAACGCGTGGATCAACTTGTTCAATGCTTTTAGAGCCACTGGTTTCTAAAGAAACTTTGTAGCCTTGGTCACATAATGTGCGCATTAACGTGTGTACTTCTTTTTGCAGCAACGGCTCGCCGCCGGTAACACAAACATACGGTGTTTTGTGTGAGGCAACTTCACTTAAGATTGTTTCAAGACTTTGGTTTTCGCCTTCATAATACGAATATTTTGTGTCGCAATAAGTGCAACGCAGATTGCATGCCGTAAGGCGTATAAACACCGTCGGGTTGCCGACATAGCTGGTTTCGCCCTGGATACTGTAGAAAATCTCGTTTATTTTTAACATATTGTTTCCGCGTGGGGTTTTTTGTGCTCTAGCGCCAGTCTTAAGTCAAGGATTGCTGCCGGAGCATGACTAACACCTCGGAATTTCGTAAATTTTTTAAATGAACCATTTCCTAAAAAAGTTTCGTCAGGACGTCATTGCAATAGGTTTTCTCGGTTTGGGGCTTTTCCTCGCCCTAGCTTTGATTAGCTACAATCCATTTGATCCTTCTTTAAATTCCATTGGGCAAGGCCTTAAGGCGACAAACTATTGCGGTATCGTTGGCAGCTTTTTGGCAGATATCATGTACCAGTTTCTGGGGCTTGCCGCCTGGGTGGTGATTGGCAGCTGCTTAAAGATGGCCTATGCGAGCTTTCGCGGGGACTCGTTGAACTTAAAAGACGTGCGCTTTGTGTGGGCGTTGCTTTTGATACTGAACATCTCGTCCCTGTTATCGCTGTATCTGCCCAGCACCAAGGTTTTCCATGGGCAAATCTATATTGGAGGTCTTTTGGGCCTAGGCGTGGCACAGGCTCTGATGCGCGCCTTTAACTCTGTCGGTGTGCAAGTCATCTTGTGGTCGATCATGGCTGTGCTTGTGGTTTTCTATTTTGAAAAAAGCGTGGCAGAACTTACGGAATTGCCACGCGGCATTTTTGCTTCTTTAAGAAAGAAAAAAATCGGCGACAAAGTGGCTGCGTTTTTTGCTGGAATGTTTGCTAAAGACGGCAAAAAGACCAAAGCAAAAAAAGTCGAAAAAAACGAAAAGCCGACGACCGTCTTTCCCTTGTCTGACAAGAAATTTGTCGGCAAAGATGAAGAAGTCGAAGAGGAAGATGAGGATCTTGAAGCAATCTTAGCGGCAGATTCAGAAGACGACGAAGAAGAAGAAACCCCGGCCGTGAAGCTTGCACAAAAACGCAAAGTCGTGATGAAGGCCAAACCGCCACGTCGTATTGAAAATTGGGATATGCCGAAGCTGGCCCTTTTAGAAGATCCACCGGCTTCGCGAATTAAAATTGATAAGGCAGAGATTCAACGCAAGGCCGACTCGTTGGTAGAAAAACTTAAAAACTTTTCTATTGAAGGCTCTATTCAAGACGCCAAACCAGGTCCGCTGGTGACAATGTATGAATTTAAACCAAACGCGGATGTAAAGATCAGTAAAATTTCAGAACTTGAAGACGATTTGTCACTGGCACTGTCGTCGGAATCAGTGCGTGTCGTGGGTCATATTCCAGGGACCGATGTCGTGGGGATTGAGACTGCAAACTTAAAACGCGAAACCGTGTACTATAAGGATCTTATCGCCGAAGACACCTTCTGGAGTGAAGACTTGGCGTTACCGATGGCCGTGGGTCGCGCGGTGGATGGAGAGCCCAAAGTCGTTGATCTGCGCAAGATGCCGCATTTACTTATCGCTGGTACGACGGGTTCTGGTAAGTCCGTTTTTGTGGGCTCAATTATCACGGGATTGTTATTTAGACACTCACCGAAAACTTTGCGTCTGGTTTTGATCGATCCAAAGATGGTCGACTTAGCACCTTTTGCTAGCGTGCCTCACCTGGTTTTACCACACGTGACAGAGCCGAAGAAGGCTGCCACGGCCCTGAAGTGGGCTGTGCGAGAGATGGAAAAACGGTATAAGTCATTGTCGAAATTTGGTGTTGGTAAAATTGAAGCCTTCAATGAAAAAACCGCAGGACTGTCAAAGACGGACATCGAAGAGCATGAAAAAATTAATTTGGAACTCGAGGAAGGCAAAGCCAAGCTTGAGCAATATTATTACCAGCCATTACCATTTATCGTGATTGTGGTGGATGAGCTGGCTGATCTTATGATTGTTGAAAAGCAAAACATTGAAGAACCAATTCAGCGCTTAACACAAAAAGCACGGGCCTGTGGAATTCACTTGATCATCGCAACTCAGTCACCGCGTAAAGACGTGGTCACGGGTTTAATCAAAACAAATATTCCAGGTCGTGTGGCTTTGAAGGTGTCTTCAAAAATGGATTCTCGGATTATCATTGATGACTCGGGTGCAGAACGTCTTCTGCCGAATGGGGACATGTTATTCCAAGCTCCAGGGGTTGGAAAACCAACGCGCCATCACGGTCCGTATTTGTCAGACAAAGAAATTTCTAATGTTGTAAAACATTGGTCGATTCAAGCGGAACCTGAATATGATCCATTAGCGATGCGTGCCCTGGAAGGATTTAGTGGTGGCGATGGCGCCGAGGCTGGGGACTCCGGCGGTTCGTTTGGTGAAGAAGAATATGATGAGCGTTATGATGAAATCTTATCGTGGGCTTCGGAACAAAAAGAAATTTCCGCGTCTTTAATTCAAAGAAAATTTAGACTCGGCTATCCACGAGCTGCGCGCATGATTGAAATCTTCGAAAAAGAAGGTGTCGTCGGCCCCGCAAATGGCAGCAAGCCGCGTCAAGTTTTAGTGAGTAGTTACAGAGAACAATAATTGAGCCTTGACTCTACCTCCCTAAGTCGTGGTGTGATAAATGTCACACACAAGCTTGCTTGTAAAAACCATTCAAGGAGGAATTTATGGTTAAGGCTCTTATCGCCGTTCTAGGTCTAGCGTTCTCTATCAATGCGTCTGCAGCTCCGTCTGTAGCTGAAGTTGTTGCAAACATTCAAAATGCAGCAATTATGGATCAAGCTCAAACAATGGGTTTGGATTGGAAAGTTGGCGACAGCGCAAACTACAACCTAGACATGGGCTTCATCAAAGGATCGATGACAATGTCTGTTCGTTCAGTTGCGGCTGATGGCATCTGGATGGATCAAAACATGGATCTTGGCTTCGCTGGAAAACAAAAAGTAGAAACTCTGCTTGATCCAAACACGGGCGAAATCAAAAAAATGATCGTGAATGGCAAAGAAGAAGCTGTTCCTAAGCAAGACGTTGAAGTTGTTGACGTAAAAGAAGACAAAATCACAGTACCTGCTGGAACTTTCGAGTGCATCCACGCAACTTTGAAAGACAAAGCTGACGGTAAAGAAATCAATGCATGGATCAACCCACAACTTATTCCACTTTCTGGAATGTTGAAACAAGTTGCGCCAAGCCAATTCGGCAACGTAACTGTTGTATTGAAGTCTTTCAAAAAGAACTAATTGATGAAATTGGTCTTGTGCAGAGCCACCCTTGGGGTGGCTCTTTGCTTTACAGCTCTACCCGTCTCTTTATCTTGGGCTCAGACTAAAACTAGTAAGTCAGAGACCTACAAAGATATTATCGAAAAAGCCTATAACTTAAGTTTGCAGCGCGATCGCCAACAGGCGCTCAATATTCTTTCTAATGCTGTTCAAAAAGAAACGCGCCCCCAGGCCATCGCTGAGTTAAAGAAGACAGCCTCGGAAGTTTCTAACGTCTTTTTTAGCGATAAAGCCCAACAACAGTTTGAAATCGGTGTTTCTTTGCGTAAGACCGATTTGAATCAGTCTTTGGACAAACTCACCGAAGCCTCGCGTATCGAAGCTGACAACTTTGCCATTGCCAATGAGATGGCAAGATTGATGATTGCCAAGGGCGACTGCAAAGGGGCGCAAGACATTGTGCAGCGACAGCTTTCTTTGGTGCGCTTTGATGAAGAGTTAAAGCTCAGCTTAGCCCAGGCTCAGGTTTGTCAGAAGCGTTGGGTGGACTTTCAAAAGACCGCAGACTCGGTGGCGATTAAGAAGTCGGCTCAGCAAAAGTTTTGGCTGCCCCTGGAAATTGACAAACATTTGGCTGGAAAAAGCTTCAGCAAGGCTCAGGAAGCTTTGGCGATCCTTAAGAAGCTTGATGACAAGTATCCCGAGGTTTCCTATTGGGCGTGGAAGATAGATCTAGAGCAGAAAAAGGCCAACTTCAGCGCGGGACAGAAATATGTGATGGCCTGCAAAAACATTTCTGCGAATCAGTATAGACAGTATATGATAGACCCCATGCTTTGCCGGCACCTTTCAGAGGTGGAAAGCGAGCTTAAGGGGATCAATGGAGCTTCTGAATAAAACCCTCGCAATAGGTTTGTTATTTTGTGTCGTCGGTTGTGGCGTCAAAGGCCGTCCTTTGCCACCACTCAATCCAGCACCTATCGGACGTGGTGAGCCTACGTTTCAAGATGCGCAAAAAAAGCCCCTAAAAAAAACGGGGAAAAAGAATCTGGATAAACAAGCTGAAGATCCGGCTGAGGCTGGCGACTGATGAAGAACTTTTTGCCAGTATCAATAACGAAAATGTCCGGCGCAGGAAATACATTTGCGCTAATTGACGCCAGAAAAAATTCCGCATGGGAAGATGTGGAAAAAGCTCTGGGTATGTCGCGACCCCAATTTGCGAAAATGATCTGCGATAAAGTTTTGGGCGTTAGTGTTGATGGACTGTTGTTGATTGAATCTGGATCAGAAAATTTTGATTATGGCTGGGACTTTTACAACTCAGATGGCTCAACGGCAGAAATGTGCGGCAATGCCGCAAGATGTGCTGCGCGTTTTTGTTTTGAAAATTTAGACGATTGTGATGGCGAAAAAAGTACTTTCAACTTTAAGACGGGTGCGGGCCTTGTGGTGGCGCAGGTTTTCGGTGATGGGAAAATTCGCGTGCGTATGCCAGAAGCTTATTTCGTGCAAGAGCACATGGAATTAAAAACAAAATCAAGCTCTACAGAAGTGTTTGCTCTGGTAAACACAGGCGTTCCGCACTTGGTGCAAAGAATTCACAATATCTCGGATGCCGTGGCTTTAAAGGAAATGGCTCGCGAAGTCCGTGCTCACCACGACTTGCAACCCGCCGGTGCGAACGTGACCTTTTACGCGCCTGAGGCCGCGGGGAAAATTCGGGCCGTGACTTTTGAGCGTGGTGTTGAGGATTACACTTTGGCGTGTGGCACCGGGGCTGTTGCGGCGGCCTTGGTTTATGCGAAAGAAACGCATGAAGAGCAAGTGCAAGTGCAAGTGCAAATGCCCGGGGGCAACATGCAGATAGTTTTCTTAAAAGATGATGCACACCCTTTAATGATCGGCGACGCCGTTTTTGTTGGTGATTTTAAATACAATTTAGAGGTGATTAGATGAAAAATTTCAAAGGCACGTTCACGGCCCTTATCACGCCATTTAAAAATGATAAAATTGATTATGCTTCATTAGATCGGCTGCTGAAACAACAGCTTGAGGGCGGCGTGACCGGCTTTGTGGTTAACGGGACAACGGCGGAGAGTCCGACCCTGGAAGCTAACGAAGTGGCAGAGTTGTATAAACACATAAGAAATTTTTGTGGCAACGACGTTCCTCTGATTGTTGGAACGGGTTCAAATAGTACGAGCAAAACCATTGAGGATTCTAAAAAAGCCGAAGCAATGGGCGCGGATGCGATCTTAGTGGTTGTGCCATACTATAACAAACCTCCACAGCGAGGCCTGTATGAGCACTTTAAAGCCGTCGCTTCGTCGGTCAAAATTCCTACCATTCTTTATAATGTTCCGGGCAGAACTATTACTTCGTTAGAAACTGCAACGATTGCCTCCTTAGCCAAGGTGCCGGGTGTTATTGGCATTAAAGAGGCTTCAGGAAAAATCAATGTCGCAGAAGAAATTATCAAAGCTTGCGGTAAGGAATTTGTCATGTTGTCCGGTGATGATGGTTCTTACGTTGAGTTTTTAGGCGTTGGCGGCCACGGCGTCATTTCCGTCGCAAGCCACGTCATTCCCGGCCAAATGGTGCAGTGGCGCCAATGGGCCTTGGAAGGAAAAATCGCACAAGCACGTGAAGACATTAATAAATACATGGATTTAATTAATTTACTTTTTGTCGAAGCCAACCCGATACCTGTAAAAAAAGCATTGCAGGTGATGGGTATTATTGAATCTGCGGCATTGCGCTTACCATTGGCAGAGCTTTCACCAGAACACACGGAAGTTCTTAAAGACGAAATGAAACGCGTGGGTATTCTGTGAAAAAAATTAAAGTCGGCCTGGTCGGCGCCGCTGGGCGCATGGGTAAGGAAATTTCACAGGTGGTTGCGGAGCATCCACGGTTTGATCTTTTCTATGCTTATTCTCGCAAGGACAAGTGGGATGCAAAAAAGGCTGCGGCCGTGGACGTGTGGATTGACTTTTCTTCGCCGCAAGCCTTGAAAGACGTTCTTAAGCGTGCGGCTGAAAATAAGACGCCCGTTGTTTGCGGCACAACAGGCTTCACAAAAAAGGAAAAAGATCTTTTACAGCAGTATTCTAAGAAAATTCCTGTGTTGTGGTCGTCAAATATGAGCTTAGGTGTGGCAGTTCTTAACGAAGCCTTAAAATCTTTGGCGGCGATTTCACACTTTGATTTTCAAATCGAAGAAATTCATCACAACCGCAAAAAAGACAAACCTTCAGGAACAGCAATCACTTTACAAGAAAATTTAGAAAAAGCAGTGGGCAAAAAACTTCCGGAGACCTTAGCTGTCCGGGGGGGCGGCGTTTTTGGCGTGCACAAAGTTTTTGCGATGAGTGATGAAGAGGTTTTGACCTTTGAACACAGCGCCCTGAATCGCACGGTTTTTGCGAAAGGTGCGGTCCAAGCAGCAGAATGGCTGATTAAACAAAAGCCGGGTCTTTACCAAATTCGCGATGTTTTGTTTGGAAAAAAAGCATGAGTTCGGCTCGGCACACAGCCTTAATTCACGTGGCTTTAGAGCTGGTGGGTGGAGTAGAAAAAGGCAAAGACATTCTTGAGTCGTTAGCTGCCCGGGGAGACCTGGTTTCTATTTCGTCGGTTTACAAAAGATATTTAACGCGCGAGCGTTTAGATTCCAGCGCTCGTTTGGAGTTCGTGATTCGTCTGGAAACTCTGTGGGGGGTCGATCAGGTTTTGCATCTGGCGCTTTCTTTGTGTGAAAGCGGCACGGCGGAGTTAACCTTGCTGGCGTTTGATAATTTAATACTTATGTCTCCCCGTTTAACCCTGCCCTATCCGCAGATGCATCAAGATCCTCTGATTATTCGTTGTTCTGCAGAGGCGTGGGGGCATTATGAACACCCGATTTATCACAAGAATCTTTCAGAGATTTCAAAAACGGCTGCCCCGGCTCAGCAGGCAGAGTTTTATATGCAGGGTAAAAGCTTGGTTGATTTTTAAGGGCCGCCAACGTACAAATTTCAGGTACGGCAAATATATTCAAATCCATTTCAGGAGTTCCCATGAAGTTTTTCATTGATACAGCAGAAATTGAAGAAATCAGACAGGCTAACTTGCGCGGCTGGGTTGACGGTGTAACAACAAACCCGTCATTGATTGCGAAATCAGGGAAACCATTTCATGACGTGATCAAAGAAATTTGTAAGGAAGTTGCTGGACCCGTATCAGCAGAAGTTATCAGCTTGCAAGCAGAAGAAATGTTTCGCGAAGGCAAAGAGCTTGCAAAGCTTGCCAGCAACGTCGTAGTGAAAGTGCCGATGTGTGAAGACGGTATGATCGCCGTAAAAAAATTCAAGGCCGAAGGTATTAAGACCAACGTCACGTTGGTATTTTCACCAATGCAGGCTTTGTTGGCGGCAAAAGCGGGCGCAACGATGGTCTCTCCTTTTGTCGGTCGTCTAGACGACATTGGTGTTGAAGGGATGACCATGGTTGATCAGGTTATCCAAATGTACCAAAACTATGACTTCGACACTGAAGTCTTGGTCGCAAGCGTACGCAGTCCGATGCATATCCAAATCGCTGCGGAAATGGGTGCTGACATTGCAACTATTCCATTTAAAGTGATGCAACAAATGACCCATCATCCATTAACTGAAAAAGGTATTAAGCAGTTTATGGACGACTGGAATAAGGCGAATAAAAAATAATGACTAGGACCTTTGTTGGGCTTTTTCTTTGCGCGCTCGTTCTTTTGTCTGGGTGTCAGACCGGAGGCGTTCTTTTGCGCGAAACGCCCCTTAGTTTGAGCGAAACTCGCCGTGTGATCACGATTGTCATCGGCGAGCCCCGCGACCTAAGTCAAAACGGTCGTGAAATCTATTCGAAATATTATGACCGCAGGAATAATAGGCTTGAAAAAATGGATATGGTCCGCGAGCGCTATTATACGCTAGTTACGGTTCTTGGCGATCGCCGCCCCTATGACGTCCAGGTCCAGGTACTGGTCGAACGTCGCACCCCAGAGGGTGGCTGGGAGCAGGTTGAGCGCGATGATGACAGAGCCGCCGTGCTTGCGGAAAAGATCCGCGTGACGCTTAACCAAAGTCGCGACAATCGTAACGTGATTGACGACTTCAGATCGTTCTAAATACTATAAGATTAGTCAAAGATGACTATTCGTTATGAGGTGACTGTTGCAAGGAATGCGACTTCATCGGTTTTTACCGGTGGCAGTATTAGCAGTATGCTTTTCCTGGTCAAGCCAACTTGGGGGCTTGAAGTTCATTCCTATTTACGAAGCCCTTACAATCAAAGCACAAAAAAATTCTCCTCCCCATATTGCCTTTGAAGAGTTGCTGGAGTCAGAAAAAAACTCTGATGAGTGGGTACACTTTGAAAAAATCAAACCACTGGATTTAGCGGTTCAGAAAAATTCTTTTCCTTTGTACGTTACGAAATATGAATTGCCTGAAATGGTTTTACAGAAAAATGTTGAAACTATCTCGATGCCATCTTCTGCTTTTGCCAACCCAGCTTATAATGAGATGGCTTCGCAAAATTCACCTGAAGAAGCAGACGATAATTCTTGGGTGGAACAATTACCAAAGGCACAGGCAATGCGTTTGCAAGAAGCCCAAAGACGCAGTGAAGTCTTAAGTGAAAATTGGCAGGGCCAAACGTGGTCTGAACTTGCCCAGGAAGTATTAGAAAAATCAGGAGCCCTAACTCCGTCTTCTGCTCCAGCTTCGCGCGTCTATGTTTCATCAACAGATGCTTCGGGTCGCACTGTTCGCCAAGTTCCACAGGCGCAAATTTTAAGAAAGCCAACTTCTGCGAAGGAACCTTCAGCCGCACCCCCACACCAAGATATCAGCGAAAACAGCAATGGCCTAGGTGGCGCTGAAGTGCCAGGATTTATGCCCGCGATGGCTTCGGTAGATGAGCGAGCGGCAGGGTCTTTTTCCTTGGTGGGGCCCTTAGAGATCACAGGTGGCCTGGCCGTTACCAATGAACATCACATCGAGGTTCGGCGCAGTGACGAAGGTATTCTAAAAGAATTAGGTCGTGTGGATTTGCAGCAAGGTTTATATAATATAGATATTCAAGACACATCAGGAACTGTGATTGCCCGCCTTGTGAATAAAGAAGGTAAAACTTTAGGTGAAGGTTCCATTCGTCTTAATCGTATTGCGGCAACAACCACGAAATCCTTGCAGGGGCCAAAAATTCGCATCGAACCCCACCCTGCTTTCGCCGGCACCATTGCGGGAGCTTACAATGCGAAGGCTAATGACGCAGCTCCGGCGCAGGCGCGGGTAACCTTTGTAAAAGGAGCCAGCGAAGTGCCAGTTAAAAAAGATGGCTTGGTGGCGATGGACAATGTGACCAAAGGATCTAGTACGATCATGCGCGCTGCCGCTCCGAAACACTTACAAACAGCTTCGATCGTAATTTCGGGAAAAGAATTTAGATCGCAGCTTTATCCAGAGGGCATGATCAATGCGTTGCAGGATATTGTATCGCAACAACGAAACATGTCTTTTGAGGGCGCACCGACTGTCATCTGGGGTCGCGTGAGCCAAGACGGCAAAGAACTTTCTGGAATTGAAGTCGGCGTTGAATCAGATCCCAGCTTACAAGCGATTTACTTTAATCAGTTCATGCTTCCTGATGCGAATTTGAAAACAACCAGTGACAATGGTCTTTTTGCGTTCATTGATGTCGAACCTGGATTTCATTCTCTGCTGGCAACGCGCGCCGACTCTATCGTCGCCTATCAAAATGTAGTGGTTGAAGAAGGTTCCGTCGCGCAAGGTGATATTGAATCTACGATAAAAAAGGAATCAGTTCCGTTGCGAGTTTATGATGCCTTTTCCGGTGAAGCTCAAGCCGCGAACGTGACGATGCAAAGTTTAAGTTCTGATCTTGAAGTTAAAAGTGGCGTGGCAACGGTTACTCTTCCCAGCGTAAATCGCTTGGGTATGATGCGGGTGCAGCCCGAAAAAGTTGATTTTGTTTCAGCAAGATATTTATACAATGATAGTGATGCGTATATTCATGTGCCTTTGGTGCAGTGGTCGTGGTTAAACGCAATTAAATCTTATTTGCGTATTGATGATCCAGCCAGTGCTGGCATCGTCGTGGGCTTTGTTCCCGATGAAGACTTTGAAGTGTATCTAGCAGCGTATGATAACTTTGAGCCTCGGCATATTGTGTATTTTGATATGCAGGGTAAGATTTTACAAAACCGCAAGGGTATCGCTGGCGGCGGATTTATTTTATATAATGTTCCAGAAGACACCCACGAAGTTGTGGTCTTAGGGGCGCGAACACAAAAAATGTATTCGCGAGTAATTCCTGTAGATCCAAATTCACTCTCTGTGTTGCAATTCCGCGAATAACTCTAAGACTGAATAAATTCTTCCACGGATTTTTTAAAGAAATTCCCGCGGTCTTCAAATGACTTAAACTCATCAAGACTTGTTCCACCCGGACTTAAAAGAACGGTGTCACCTTTCTTTGCTTCATTAAAAGAATAATTTAAGGCGTCTTTAAGGTTCGCAAATGACTTTCCTGAAAGAGCAGACTTTTGCTGTGCAATCGCGCGGCATTCACCAAAAAATATGAACTCGATATTTTGAAACTTATTTAAAATGTGAAGCTCCTGCCAGGGCAAGTTTTTATCTTTGCCGCCTAAAAGCAGAAGCAATTTTCCGTTAGCAGCCAATGTATCGTGGGCCGCTGTCGCTGCAATCAAAACGCTGTCCATGGCTGTGGCTTTGCTGTCGTTGATGAAGCGAACGCCGTTTTGCTCGCCCATATTTTCAAGGCGATGCGCCAAGCCCTTAAAGTTTTTCATGCCTTCGATGGCACTTTGTGGCCAACCGGCAGCGATTGCAAGCCAGGAAGTCAAGGCCAAGTTGTCTTGATTGTGTTGCCCAATTAGAAGGGCATTTTCAAGCTGTAGCTTTTGCAGTTGCGGGTCTGTTTTTGCAACGACCTGCACCTGTTCCTGGTGTCCCTTGTTTTTAGAATATTCAATTAAATCGCCACCTTCAGAGTTTAAAAAAATCTTGTGTTTGGTTTTCTCTAGAATTTTCCACTTTGTTTCATAGTAGTGCTCTAGGTTGTCATAGCGTTCAAGATGGTTTGAAGTTAAATAGGTAATGGCCGAAAAATCTAAGTTGAGATTTTCACAGTTTTCTAATTGATAGCTGGAAAGCTCTAAAACCACCCAATCCGCAGGGGCGCAAAGTTTTTCGTGTATATCGGCCGCATATCCTGCGAAAGGAAACCCTAAGTTGCCGCCTACGAAAGCTGATTTCGAAAACGTCGCAAGGCCCGCTCCAAGTAGTGAAACCGTAGTGCTTTTTCCCACGGAACCGGTAACACCGATAAGTCGCTCTGAGGTTAAACAAGAGCAAGCCAATGAAAGTTCACTAGTAATAGTCACGCCGTTTTTTCGAGCTTTTTGTATCCACTCAGATGCCAGAGGGACACCCGGTGAAACGACTAAGGTTTTTGGTTGAGCCGTCGTCATCATAATTTCAGCGTCATTAAAGTTTGCCGAAGGCAATTTTCCGTCAAAGGTCAGTAACGCATCTGGTGAAACACCATGTACCCGCAACAAGCGCAGCGCGGCTTCTCCGCTTTTTCCCATTCCGACAATTGCAATTGGTGTTTTCAGGTTCTTGATATATTCGCTCATCTGCACGATCATATTCTTGGGAGGAACATTTGCCCACTTCTTTTTCGCACTCAGTTCCCGATTTCAGGGTCGCCTCACACACGGCGATTATTAGTGATCTGCATCTTACCGAAGCAGAGCCGGTTCATATGCGTTTTCCGTTATGGAAAAAGTTTAAGACCAAAGAGTTCTTCTTTGATGATATTTTTGAAACGTTCCTAAAACACACGGAGGAAAAAGCCCAAGGGGCGCCTGTCGAGCTTGTGTTAAATGGCGACATTTTTGATTTCGACAGCGTTCTGCGTTTACCGAAAGAGCCTGTTTTTAAGGTGGCTCTTTTAGAAAAACGCCGTGGACTTTTTCCCCGCGAAGAACGCTCGCGCTTTAAAATCGAAGTCATTCTAAAAGACCATGCAGAGTTCGTGCGAGCTTTGCGTGAATTCGTTCTGCGCGGCAATCGCGTAATCTTCGTTCTGGGAAATCACGATTTAGAGTTGCACTTTCCTGAGGTTCAAGCAGAGATTCATCGTCATCTGGGCTTGCCAGAGGACAAAAAACACCATGTCCGTTTTGTCGAATGGTTTTATATCAGCAATCAAGACACATTGATTGAGCATGGCAACCAGTACGATCCCTACTGTATGTGTGAAGACCCGGTGAATCCTTTTGTGCGTGGCTATAACTTTGTATCGCTGCGTCTGCCATTTGGAAATCTTGCATGTCGTTACATTATGAACGGGATGGGCTTTTTTAATCCGCACGTTGATACGAACTATATTATGACATTGCCTCAGTACATTAAGTTCTTTTTTAAATATGTAGCAAAGGCGCAGCCGGGTTTGGTTTTTACCTGGTTTTGGGGCTCTGTGATTACTCTGCTGCATTCATTTTTTGATCGGCTGGCTTCGCCGATTCGTAATCCCTTAAAAATAGAAGACCGTGTTTCTTTTATTGCTGAAAAAGCGAATGCTGAGCCACGCATGGTGCGAGAGCTGAAAGAACTTTTTGTGGCCCCGGCTGCGAGTAATCCCTATTTATTGGCCAGAGAACTTTGGCTGGATCGTGCATTTATAATTTTTATTGCCTTCTTTTTAATCTTTCAGTTGATGGTTTTTGTCCGCTCGGTTTATCAGGTCTCGTTTTTTTGGGCCTTTGTGCCGTTGTTCTTACTGCTCCCCTTTTTCTTATTTTATAGTAAATCCGTGACTTCTTTGGTTTCGGGATACAAAGAACCCGATGATCGCGTCCTCGCCATGGCAAGCGCCATCACAAAGGTTCAGCGCATTGTGTTTGGCCACACTCATCATGTGCGTCACGAAATGATCGGTTCGGTAGAGCATCTAAATAGCGGCTGTTGGTCGCCTGCGTTCCTAGATGTGGAGTGTACGAAGCCTTTGGATCAAAAAACCTTTGTATGGATAGCACCGACGGAGGGCTCTGCGGTTCGCCAGGCCGAACTTTTCCGTTTCGTGGATGGCAAGTCGGACCCTTTATTGAATCCAGGGCGCGGGTCAGCTTCGGCAACTTAGTGCGCCGCAAGAAGATTTCCCATTGTCAATTAAAGGCCCCTATGCAAACCTTTTACAGGTAAACACATGGATGGAGAGGTAATCATGGCAGAAGTACTTGTCGTAACTAGCAAAGTAAAAAAACTTATCAAAGAAAAAGGTCAAATGAACACCTCAGCTGAGACTATCGACGTTCTTAGCAAAGCTATCGAGCAACTATGCTTGAAAGGTGTAGAGAGCGCGAAAGCTGACGGTCGCAAAACTGTAATGGCTCGCGATATCGTAATCGACCACCTTTAATTAGTTCATCGCGGTCTAACCCACCGATCGAATAAATTTTTAAACCCACAGTCGCATGGCTGTGGGTTTTTTTGTTTGAGGATGCCCCATTTATTCTAGAGAAGGACTACCAGCTTCTTGCTATCGATAAAAATCGAACTCAGATATATATGTTACTTCGAGGTCAGGAAATGAGAACTCGAAAATTTAAAAATAAGTAAAAGCGAATTTTCTAGATCCAGCAAAACCAGTGCTGATCTCTCTTATAATTTCAGCTTGGGCCTTTTTAATGGAAGCCATAAGACGTGTCGCCCCTAACCCATTCCTTGCAATTCATTCCGAGAAATCACGGTGACACCAAGGCCCCGTGCTTTTTCAAGCTTTGAACCAGAGTCATCGCCGCTAGCATTTTAAAGAAGCCTTCAAGCAAGACTGTCGATGCCTCAGAGTGCAAAAAAGCATTTGTTCTCGGAATCGTAATTGCAATTAAGTCGGTACCTATTGCCTTGAATAGTTCATTTTTGCTTAACCAACGAGCAAGTAGTCTTCAGAAATACATTCACAAGGTATGCCTTTCTCTGTTTCAAGATAAAATCGATAAAATCAGGTCTAGTTTACACACCAACTGTTGTTTTTTACAAAATTTAATTTAGTTTATTGTTTCGAAGGCAGGTGGTTTATGTTTAGAGGCGGATTATTTTTTTTGGCAATTCTTTTGAAATACAATTTTGCAACTTGCGCGCCGATATCTTCGCTTGATGACGCAATATTTCGATATTCCCCTAAGTTTTTGCAAGGAAAAGTACTTAAACATTCAGAGGCCCTGAGTTCTCAAAATAAGTCTGTGTATACAAGCAAGGTTAACTGGGGTGATATCCGTCCGGGCATATATCCCTATAGCGGCCCGCACTATGTCTTTCAATTGGGTCCTGCGAACGGCCAGCGAGGAAGAATAATCTCCGCCCAGATAAATGGTGCGCGTAACTTAATTCTATATAATGGGTGCGGGACTTTATGTTCGGAAAAGTTTCACATCAGTTCGATGCTGAGCACAGATTAAGTCAGCGAGTTGTGCAAGGGAACTCTTTAACGAATGCTCTTACGGTAACAATTGATTATAGCGACGATGACATTCCCACAAGAATTGGGAACTTGCACTATACATACACCTATCCTTCAGGTCGTTTACAAAATACGACGATTGAAAACATATCTGACACCCGCATCTATGACAGTTATGGGAATTTGGCAGAATATGCAGCTTATTATAATCCTCCTTCGGGTTCGCCTCAGCTTTTATACTCATACGTTTTAACTCGTGATGATTTAAATCGCATTACGACTAAAGTTGAAACAATTCAGGGCACGACAACGACCTACAATTATGCTTACGATATAATGGGGCGCTTATCCACGGTCCACAGAAATGGTCTGCCATATAGCTGTTATTTTTATGATGCCAATGGCAACCGAATTAATGGTGTGATTAACGGGGTTCCATTCATAGCGACGTATGACAATCAAGATCGTGTTCTCACTTATGCTGGCATAACCTATACACATACCGCTGATGGCTATGTAGACCTTGTCACCTATCCAGATGCGACAACCCAGCAGTATGTTTTTGATACGCTTGGAAATTTTAGGACAGTGAAACTTCGAAACAACCAGACTGAGTTTTATCAACACGATGGTCAATATCGTTTGGTTTCATTGTTCTTAGGCTCCACCTTGCAATATCGTCGAATCTACGCTGAGAATGATAGAATCGTAGCTCGCGTAAATAACTCAGGCGTATTAAGCGAAAGCTATGTGTATGGCGCAAGAAATACTCCTGAGTATTTTTATAAGAACTCTGCACAGCACAGAGTGATCACGGATCATCTAGGTTCTGTCCGTTTAGTAGTTAACACAGCAAACGGAACAGTTGTTCAGCGTATGGATTATAACGAATGGGGTGATGTTCTTAATGATACATCGCCAGGGTTTCAGCCTTATGGGTTTGCGGGCGGAATTTACTTAGTAGCAAGCAAAACTGTGAAGTTTGGTGCCAGAGTCTATGATCCATCGATGGGCAGATGGTTGACGAAAGATCCGATCTTGTTTGGTGGGGGCGACACGAACCTCTATGGATATACCTTCTCAGATCCCGTTAACTTTATTGACCCTACTGGCCTTGATGCTTGCGGAATGAATCAAGCCACAGGAACTGTTGTTTGCATAGATAACAACGGAAATTTAAGTGCTGTTGATAGAAATGGTTACAGCGGAAACGGGGCGGGGAAGAATAATCCTTCATATCAAAACGTAGAAAATACTGGGCCTATTCCAGTAGGTAGTTACACTATTGGTCCAAGTAGACCTGGCGGTCATATGGGACCTGACGCTCGTCTTCTAACGCCTACGCCAGCTACGCGCGCGAGCTTTCCCCCAAATAGAATCCTGATACATTTAACTGGCATGGTGACAGCAGAAGCAATCCTGGAGGAGCATCTCAAGGGTGCCCTATTTCTGGCCCAGGCACTAGGAATGCGCCTTACACAGGGTCGCCATTCGACGTTAACAACATTTCGTTCTGAAAAGGAGCATCGTATATGTCGAGGGTATTTAGTTCAGTTTTACTAATACTATTTATTCAAAGTGCTTGTGCGTCGAAGACCGAAGCACCTTCGCAAGGGCAAATTGAGAATAAGGTAGGTGATCTTTTTTCACTTGCCCCAAGGGAGGCGGTCTCTCTATTAGCGAAGGATGAAGCGCTTGCTTCATCCGCCTACAAAGGAATCGAGAGCGGCGATTCTAAATGGCTTGATCTCTATAAGAGAGTACGACCTGCTTCGGATGCTTCCGTTTCAGAGAGTCTTGACCAATCTATTGGGCTTGCCATTGTTCATAATCCCACTGCTGCAATCGACGCAATGGTCGAAGTACGCAAAAGCGAAGTTGGGCGTAAGACCTTGCTTCAGTATTTAAATTGGCCCTGTGGTGCGACAACTGCTGATTTTAGCGAGCCCGAAGGGAACAAAGATAAAGAAAGAGTTGCGAAGGATGCGGCTTCCCGAGAACTTAAGGCAAAAATTAAAGCTTTAAAGTCGATAAAATCCAGCAATGTAAGAACTGCAAATGATTGTAAAGAAATAGCTCAACAGGCACTTAAGCGCTGGAAATCAAAATAAGATTGCAGAGTGAGCGTGCCCAAAGCCGGCCAGAGAAATTCGGAAAAATCTGGCCAATTTGCTAAAAATTGATATTGGGTCTTTACACAAGCACGGTGACAAAATTGCTTCATTAAGTGTGGAAGGACTCAAGATTTCCAAGGATTTGGAGGGAGTTCAGCATCTGAGCGCTTCATAAGCTTTCGCAATTGCGGCAATATGTCTTGGTTTGGCAAAATTCTAGGAGGAGTTATTTCAGCAACCGATTTGTTAATTTACGGCAGCTATTTCAACACTTTCGGCGGTGAAGGCGATTTTTTTGTAGTCGCTGAATTTATGGTGCGACCATAAAGCCATGAGCAAACTGAAGTTTTTCGAAAGAGTGCAGGCCACTTTAATTCCATTAAAGGATGAAATTTCTATTTTTTCTGGTGAGTAAAAAAACTGAAAACTCTTAGAGCCTTGTGGGCGACAAATTTTGTTCTGTTATTTTTAAGAATTTTAGTTGGATACTATTTGGGCAGATTAGAGTTTGCATAAGCGTACCAGCAGTTTTTCTCAAATCTCGCAACAAGAGGGAGCGTTCGTGATGGTTCGCCATTTACGGTGATAAACCGGTCATTTTAAGACATAATTTAAATGGGAGATAAGTATATAAAGTTTAGATTTACAATTCTTTTGTTGCTAGCTGTTCAAGCTCACGCAAAGACGCCAAAGTGTGATGGCCCTGAAAATTGGACCGCAGCAACTGCTCATTCATCTCTTAAGAACGCAAATTTAATTGATAACGACAAGTTCGATTTTGAAAAAACGAAAGTTACAAGAATTAACTCTGAGAAGATCGGCAAGGACTTATATAAACAAGTTCATCTCGTTAAGTTTTTTGAGAAAAGCGGCAAAACATTGTCGGCTTTAACGGTGAGTGAATCATCTAATGAAGAGTGCTCAATGGGTAAAGTAAACGTTTTTGATATTTCTCATGAGCTCTAATTCTTGGCGTTTCAAGATCGGCTAATTTTTCTTAATAGAAAATAAATAATCAGGGAGGGTTACTAGGAATTTTGTTCCCAATTGTCATTGAGGTTGGGATGTCTAAAAGATTAGGAATGATAATGACCTATATCAAATTCTTCCCTCGCCTCTTAGTGAGGTGCCTGAGGGAGAAGAGTGGGTGTTTGCTCCACACTTATATTTTAAAAACATTCCTCGGGCTGGAGAGCTTTCTATTTGAAAATATAAATTCAGTTAGAAGTTTACTCACGGCATTCTTCTGGCCAATGCTTTTTTATGAAATGGGTAAGATTGCATAGGCTTGAAATTGCGAACAACTTTAAGCGCCGTTCAGGTTGCATATGTGAGCCGTTCCAGTGAAGGGTCCGCAAAAGTTATATCCTTCTAATGAGTTCAGGTTTCGCTGGTCTTGGTCATATAAATAAATGTATTCATTCGAAGCTGCGATTAGGTATCGACCATTGTCGGATGTTTCTAGCCACGTGGAAGTTTTTGCTGTCGGGTTGCAAATGAAGAATTGATTTGGCGGAATTGTTTCATGTTCAAACAACGTTATAATATCTGTGACCTGTAGTTTAGGCTCATCAAAGATATAGATCTTGTTTGGAAAGACGGTTGCTGCAATCTTGCTTCTTCCGCGGTAAGAATATACTTTGTGAGAGGTGACCCGGAAAAACTCTGGGTCTGTGTACGTTTCATTCCATTCAACCTTTCCGCCGCGCAATCGACCTCTTTTGATTTCTCCATTCCCGTGAAGCGCAATTTTCCCATGAATTTTTGATAAATTATGAGAAGAAAGAAAAAATGTATCCCGCTCAATTCCTGAGAACTCCACGTGCGCTGGCGTGAAGCACTCGGTAAAAGTTTTTTCGTGGTAACCGCTTTGAAGATTCATGGAGTACAATTGGCCGCTGAAAAGGCCTATTTGCTCATAACTTTCCCAGGCTTTAGTTGCCTCGAAAATTCCTGGAAAGTAATCGGGGACTTTGCCTTTTCCCCTAAGACAAAACTCCGTTAAGAGGAGGTGCTGTTCATCAGGGCAATACTTCACTTCATGAATAGGTTCATTTGTATAAAGCTCACCTATTAAACGTTTTGATTTAAAATCGATGCCTACCTCAAATACCTTGGTCAGGATTGGAGATCCGTCAATTAATGATTGAATTCTTGCATCCAAACTTGTCTCTGAATAAAAAAGATTTTCCCCCTTCGCATCTAAGGAGTTTGTTTGCGACATAATAGTTGGAGAAAAGAAGTTGTGTTCGGGATATCTGCCGACGTGCCTAGTTTCGAAGTTAATAACCCTGAGAAAATTTGTATCGTGTAAGGCCACGAGGATTCTTCCATCTTCAGTTTCTAGACCCTCGTGGGGCTGCATAAAACTGGCGGCAAAAACTTCAAAATGAGTAGCGCCGAAGGGCAAGTTTTGCAGAGGCAGTCTGTCTTTTAAGTACGAAATTAATTCATTAATGTAATTATCGACATTAATTTGGCAACATAAAATTTGGCGCTTAGAAAAATCAAGTAAGTAATGTGTTTCATAGGTGGATTTGCCTTGCCCAGAAATCAAAATTCGCCCCGTGCAGTCTTCAGGGATACTCCATTCTTTAGGAAAAGGGATTTCGGCAAACGAATAGCTTTCATGATTCACGGCGACTTCCTTTGGAAATTGCGATTTAAAAGATATCTTTTGCGTAAGCTTGGCACGCAAAGTTTAGAGCTAGCGAGATTGATGGCAACAATTTAAATTAGCTAAAATCCGGCATGTCTGTTTGGACTTCTTTAATCGCCACGCCCTCGAGTTCAACGAACCAGCCATCGCGGCAGATGTCGGCCTCGACAGTGATAATCGGAAGCTTTTTTGAAAATTTTGCTGAAATAAAATCATGTGCATCCTGTAAACTCATGTCATTTTTGACATATATAATAAGGTATTTTATATGGTCTTGATTTGCCGAACCTTTCTCAAGGATATCCATAAAATTCATCAGAGCTTGTCGGCATTGATTTTCTAGTGTGTCAAAAACAATATTTCCTGAAGCATTAATGCTCGCGGTTCCTGAAACATAGACATATTTCTTTTGCGAAAAAATGACTTCGATGGCACGAGAAAAAGCAACTCCATAGGTATAAGCAGCAGGCATTGATTTTGATGAATGAATTTCCTTTAATTGCTCTGCTCTCTTGAGTTGCAGGAGTAATGCATCAATAGTGATTTTCGAACAATTAAACACGTTTCCCCCTTGCACTCCAGTGCTGGCAGGGAACATGAACTCTTCGGAAATGTTTTCATCTTTAAAAAAGTTCTTTCGGGCATCAACCATGGCCGCGTAATCATTTAGTAAATCTTTTAAAAAGATCCAGGTTCGAACGAGCCCATGCCGCAAGCGATAATGATGTTTCTCTGCAAAAAATTTGAGAAGAGAAAGTGCTTCCTTGAAATCATTAGCTTTTGTTGGGGGGGATGAAATATTAGAAATCCAACACTGCTTTAAGTTTTTGCCTTGCAATTCGGTGATAGAAATATTTCCATCGAGATCCGTTTTTTTTGCGAACGAACTATTTATAATTGAATAGACAAGCATTGCGCAGCACCCGCGTCTTGGTCTTTGATAGACAAAAGAGCAAGACATCGTTTCCTGCAATTTTTTTAAAAAAGTTTGGTTTATAATTCCTTGGTCGATATTTGGATGCAAAAATAACCGAAGCCATACTGTCTGATGATTCCCTGTAGTATGCTTGTAAAATTCGCTTTCTAGATATTTTAAAGCAGTTATTGGATCATCAATATCGTGTTCGAACAGCAAGTAGTGATCTTTATTGTTCCCATCCAGACTGTGAAAAGAAGATTCTTTGAACATCCTAATTTCCCTGCGCTTAAAAGAGGTTTTCCACAAAGTTTTATATTGATAATGGGCCTAGTTCAAGGCCGCAGTAAGATCAGAACGCGGACACGCATACACCCACTGGTTGGAGAACTTTTTGATTCAGGAAGTCTATGGAGCGCATTTCCGAGGCTATTGTTTGCGCAACTTTCAAATTAAAGTCATCATTGTTTTATGTTTTTAGGGCGCGAAAGTAAAAGAACACGAATAATCGCCATAGTTGGTTTTATATTGGCTTTCGGGTTAACATATAAATTAATATTTTTAACAACGCCAGTTTCGAAGGATACGGCAATTGTTGTCAATTTAGAATCCAGAAATCACGATAGCCTTGGTCACCCGGAAAGCTCACTCCGCATTCGGGCAATAGTCGATGAATTAAAAAAGCAAAACCTCTGGAATTCAGTTGAGCGCATAAATGGACGAAAGGCGACGAACACCGAGCTTAAGCTTTTTCATGACTTTGAGTATATTCAAAGGGTTGAAGCGTGGAGTAAAAAATCAAGCGAGTTACGAATCTCAAAATGGAGTCCTTATTTTAAGGAGGCGAGTTATCTTGCAGCTTCTACGGCGGTTGGTTCTCTTATAGAGCTAACGGAAAAAGTGGCCTTGGGTAAATACAAAAATGGCTTTGCTATTGTTAGACCTCCGGGGCATCATGCCACGCGCGAGAAGGCCATTGGCTTTTGTATTTTTAATAATGTTGCAATTGCAGCAAAAAATTTAATACATAAAGGTTTAGCTCAAAGAGTTCTTATTGTCGATATAGATGCTCATTTTGGAAATGGAACAGCCGATGCAGCGCTGGAAGAATCAAATATTTTTTATATATCATTGCATCAAAAATATTTAAAATTTAAGTCAATGAAAGATTCAGGCAACAGTATAGGAATTGATTTGAATTTCCAAAGTAATGAAAAAGATTACCTGAAACATTTGAATAGCGCATTAGAGGCTATGGGACAGTCTAATTTTCATCCAGACTTCGTGTTAGTCTCAGCCGGTTATGATGCGCACTGGAGAGATTATATGTCTGTCTTGAATCTGTCGAATGAAGGTTATACTGAGATTTCCAAAACGCTCATCCAATTTGCATCTGAGAAGACTCAGGGAAAAATTGTTTTCTCTCTCGAGGGTGGGTACGATTTGCAAGCGCTGGGCCTGGGAGTTAGCAATACAATAAAAGCTTTACTGGGGCGAAG
Source organism: Bdellovibrio sp. (assembly GCA_013360185.1). Classification (GTDB taxonomy): domain Bacteria; phylum Bdellovibrionota; class Bdellovibrionia; order Bdellovibrionales; family Bdellovibrionaceae; genus Bdellovibrio. The sequence goes on along the minus strand of JABWCO010000004.1, from coordinate 22,765 downwards.
CGATTTTATAGACAATATGGGTTCGCTGGATCAGGAGTAAAGGGATGTTTTTTTCTTTTGAATTCTGGTTAGGGCTTGGCGTATTTGTTATTATTTATGCTTTCGCCTCTGTTAGAGTTCAAAACATTCTACTTTTACTTTCGGGGCTATTTTTTTTATATTTTTACGACACGCTCTCGTTCTGGACATGGTTATTTTCAATTGTATTGACTCTCACTGGGGTAAGATTCTTTTTACAGGATAAGTCAGATGGCAAGGCGCGCTTACTTATCTGTATTCTGATTGTGGCGTTGTTAACGGTTCAAAGATTGTATTTGAAGAACTTTATTGAAAACCCAGAACGTGTTGTTGGTCTTTCCTATTTTAGCTTGGCAATGATTGGCCTCATTCTTGAGTCGTATTGGAAGAGACCTTCAAGTCAGCTTGAGACCTTCCCACTTCTTGTCGCAAGTTCATTTTTTCCGATAATTTCTATGGGACCAATAGAAAAGTTAAACGCATTTCAGAATCAGTTTAAAAAAAGAAGAATAGTTTCGGTAAATGATCTATCCTTGGCATGCGTAAATATTCTATTCGGATTTTTTAAAATATTTTGCGTTGCCGCCCCCCTTAAACTTTTTATTAATCACTCTAATCCGTTAACATACAGTCTAGCCGGGGTTCCACTGCTGCTTTATTGTTTCTTTTCTTTCGTGCAGCTGTACTGTGAGTTTTCCGGTTATATAGCTATTGTAACGGGGCTTTCTGGCGTTCTGGGTATAAAGATTACCGCCAACTTTAACAATCCGTATTTAGCTCGGAATATTAGAGATCTTTGGAAAAGGTGGCACATAAGTTTTGTAAATTGGGTCCGGGATTACATATATTTTCCAATTTTGATGAAAACCAGAAATCAAATTTTTACATTATTTTGTGTCATATTTTTTGTTGGAAGTTGGCATGGTTTAAGTTTCGGCTATTTATATTGGTCATTATACTGGTCTTTTTTGGTTGGAGTTTATATTTTAGCCCTTAGACTTTCTAAATATAAATTACTAGGCCAAATTATGAAAATAAAAGGGCTGGGAATATTTGCAACAATAATTGCAATGAGTTTAAGTAACATTTCATTTATGGCTGAAGTTCAGGGACTTGGATCGACTTTGTCTCGGACAGTTCGATTAAACGATTATAATTTCACTTATTTTTGGAGAGATGATTTATTAACTCAAGCGGAATTAATTTTTCTCTATTTGTCGATTTGTATCGTTTTATTTTTTGAAGTGGAAGTTCGCGTCTATTCAACTATTAAGGCGCTTGTTTTTTCATTGATATTCTTGTTTCTAATTTCTGTGTTAGGCCGCTTTAATGGCTATGAATTTATTTATATGAGATTGTAATTTTGCTACTGTTGAATAACGCTCAAGACATGGTCTGCGATTCCTTCGCCGACAACCTGAGCTCCAAATGAAGTTAAATGAAGAAAATCATCTTGAAATAGTTCCAAAATTTCGACCTGGTCCAATTTGGATTCAATATAGGACGAGGTATCTATAACTGTGACTGCTGTATCAAAAAGAGGAATAGCTTCTTTGAGTTGATCTGTGGATTGATTCGGGTAAGAAAGTAAAATTACCTTGGTTTTGTTATGGCGAAGGATCTGAGTAAGTTTCCACAGACTATCAATGTCTATTACAGAGTCTATGTCATCATCAAATCTGTTTCTAATCCTAAAAAGTTCATTAGCTTTTTTTCGCATATTTTTTAGTTTGTATGAATACAATGCTTTTATATAGTCATCTCTCGTTTTAATTTGAAATTCAAAATCCAAATGCCCGTTATTTTTAGATAAGGCTATGCTGTCATGCAAATAGGTAAAAAAATCGGACATTCCTTTATGCTTTGCGATCATAGAATTATAGAACGAAAGCGCTCTTTCTGACTCGCCGGAATTTATATAACATCTATGTAGGTAGAAAGCTGCCCGACGACGCGGAGTAACTTTTGAAAATGCTGCTTCGAAATGGGGTATGGCCTTAGCGCACTCGTCAGTTGAAGCAGAAACGTAATGCCAAGCCAGAGCTAAGTCGACTTTAATATTGGAACTGTCCATTTTGCGCGCACTTAAAAGCATTTCTTCTTTTCTCTGTCTGTCACGAACAGTCTGTGCCAATGAGACAATAAGGTCGCTTTTGACCACATGACTTAGATCCTTATTTAAGCAATTTTTTGACAAATTAATTAATTTTATTTTATCACTTTCTTTTAATACACGCATATAACGAAACAAAGGGATGAGTTTGTGGCAAGATTCGCCCTGATCATCAAGCTGCGTAAAATCTTTCGAAAACTTCTCAGGAATTCGATCTATAAAACGTTTGTCGTCGTCACTAAGGCCATAAAGTCGAGCTCTGGCGGACTTTGTATTAAGAAAAAATCTAAAGATGTAGAACCGATTTAGTAAAGGAACAATTTTTTCGTAAAAAATCTTATCTGTCGCGAACTTTAGCGTGGATTGTTGAGGCGTTAACGTTCTGTCAGATTGATTAGGAATTGTGTAGTCACTATTACCAAGAAGAATAATTGCAACCTCTATATTTTTGTTCTTATCAATAGTGCTTTGTATTTTGCTGTAGGCTTCGCCAGAGGAAAGAGCCCCCTTGGTCAATTCTATGAAGCTATACATTTTTTGGTCATATTTTCTAAATGAAGATTTAATTCCGTGCGAGAGTGTGCCGCTTATAGACAGAGGACCCATTACAGAATCACCAACTATAAGAATTTTTTTTTGTGCAGAGTTTGGCGTTATGGATGACTTGAAAGAATGATTTAAGATCAACCGTGTTCGCAGGCCAGATTCAATGGCAGCCAAAGAACCGAATAAAAAAAGTATAATGTACAGAGATGTCGAGACATATTTGAACATCTTATTCCCATCTTCTAGGCTATTTTAACATTATATACTTAACAATTCCAAATGCTGCCTTATCAGCGCTCAATAAAAGCAGCGTGAGCAGCCAAAAAAAATAATCTGTCATTTTCCAAGACAAAATATTTTTTCCCTGTTTTGGCTTAAATCCTAAAGCTTCAATTCCAAGAGCTATTACAAAAAATCCAATCAGGATAAGTGTCATTGACCAAGGGCGATTGTAGTCTGGCCTAAAGCCAGTTTGCATTGAAATGAACAAAACGTAACTCATAAGCGCAGAAATAAAAGCGGTTTTTCTAGGGCTTATCCCTTTACGCATAAAATAAATAGAAAGTGGCTTCAAGCCCATTTCAACAACATAATCTTTAATATAAGAGCTATGGGTACGTAAGAAATTGAGCGGCGATCGCGCCAGAAGTGGCCAATGCATATCGTACTTAAAATTGTAACCAAGTATTCGTGCGAGTGCAATTTGGTACGACATTCCAGCAGTTTGTAAAAAATAAATTACTATAACCCAATAAAATCCAATAAGTAATTGAGTTGCCCAGTAATAATTCTTTAGAAGGGGATTTAAAAGAGATATATTTTTCCAGAATATATAATCAGTATATGAAAATGCCCCCATAAGGAAAATTCCCCACAGGGCGAGAGTTAATATTTTTAAGACAGATATATTTTCAAATTTTGAGGATTTATTGTTATGAAAATAATTAAAAATAAAAAATTGGATATGACCTGGATAAATAAAAAATATGGGACAAAATAAGAACTCTAGATAGGCTGAAAAGCCTTGGTGTTCTTTAGAATGATAAATTCGCCTGGTTATGGCCCAGCTGATAAATCGCATTGCAAAGCAGGATTTAAACAAAACAATAAAGTAAAATTCGATTGGTTTTAGTCTAACGCTGCCCGTGCTATAGATGTAAATGGGCAAAAACGCTGAAGCAAACGTTATAATAAGAATAATCCAATCAAAAAAAGAACTTTTGGGCAAAAGTCTTTCAAGAAAATAAAAAGATAGAAAAAAACAGACAAGTAAGCCGGAAATATAAACCGCAGGACTTAAATAGAAAAAAATGCTGAGAAACAAAACATTCACAATAGTTTGCTTAAATTTATTTTGATCTAAGAAATACTGGGCAAATGTAATAGGAGTTAGCAGCAAAGGTAGTATAAAAAGAGAATCTTGATAAGAATGTCCCACCCCCAGGCTGAGGCTAAAGCGCCAGTATTTTTCTAGAAGGCTTTGCGTGAGCCAAGAGCTTGCAGAGATAAGTAATAAGAGGCTTAACCTACTAAAAACGAGATGCATCAAAGGTATAATGAAAATTAATTTTAACTTGTTCAAGACCTTTGTGGCAATGGGCTGTTTTTCGGTCGTATCCTGTGATTTGCCTGCGCGCGTCGGCTTCGAAAGGCGAGATTCGCCTACGCAGTACGTAGGTGCAGACGGATATATTTAAGCCTGCAGACATCTATTACAGTCAGTGTAGATTCTATTTATGTAGGCGACGGAAGAATAGTTTCTTCGGGTGAAGTCATTATGTCTTCTTCCACTTCATTAACCCTCTAAAAATACGTTGGCGGATCTAAACCATCCCCTGCAACTCATCCCAAGAAATTACGGTGACACCAAGGCCCTGTGCTTTTTCAAGCTTTGAACCAGGGTCGTCGCCGACAACTAAGTAATTTAACTTCGCTGAAACCGATCCCATAATTTTGCCGCCGTTTTTTTCGATGAAATCTTTTGCATCGTCACGCTTCACCGGTAAAGTTCCTGTGATTAAGAAGCTCTTTCCCGATAAAGCCCCTTCTTGCGAGCGGATCGGATTTGCGATCTGCACGCCAAGTTTTTGCATGTCGTGGATCTCTTTCACCAGATCAGGATTGGCAGTCCATGCACCGATGGTCTTTGCGACTTTTGCGCCGATTTCTGGAACTAGTAACAATTCTTCTTCCGTCGACTTCACAAAATTTTCGATCGTTAAGAAATGATCTGCCAGATGTTTTGCGGTCTGCTCGCCCACAAAACGAATGCCCAAAGCAAAGATGAAGCGCGCAAGTGTTGGCTTTTTGCTATTTTCAATACTGTTAATAACATTTTCTGCAGACTTTTCGCCCTGTCGATCAAGACTTAAGATGTCTTCTTTCTTTAAGCGATAGAAATCAGAAAATTTTGCCAGTAACTTGTGATCAACCAAAGTTTCAATCAAACGATCACCGACCTTGTCGATGTTCATCGCACGACGAGCCACAAAGTGCTTCAAAGACTCTTTAACAACCGCAATGCAAAGAGGATTCACACAACGCGTGACAACCTCTTCTTCCATTTTTTGTACGGGATGATCACATACCGGACAGTGAGTAGGCATCACAAAAGGTTTGCTGTTCTTAGGACGCTTATCTTCAACAAAAGACACGACCTCAGGGATCACGTCGCCAGCACGTTGGATAATAACCGTGTCGCCAATGCGCACACCTTTGCGGTCAATCTCATCTTGATTGTGCAAAGTTGCATTCGTAACCGTAACGCCGCCGACTTTTACTGGAGTCATAATCGCAACCGGAGTCAAAGCCCCCGTGCGCCCGACTTGAATCACGATATCTTCAATCACTGTTGTTGCTTGTTCAGGTTTAAACTTCGCAGCTGTCGCCCAGCGCGGGCTTCTTGCCACAAGACCTAAATCGTCTTGCACGCGCAAAGAGTTCACCTTAATCACTATACCATCAATATCAAAGGGTAATGAGGGCCGAAGGCTTTCAACTTCATGATAATAATCAATCACAGCCAAAGGTCCTTGCGCCACTCGCACAAGGTTTACCTCGTCGCTGTTTTGTAAGGAAGGAATCCCTACTTCGGTAAAATAATCTTCAATCTCTTTTTGTGTTTTAAACTCAACCCCGTCCACAGCACCTAAGGCATAAGCAAAAAAACGCAAAGGGCGAGACGCCGTGATGCGTGAATCCAACTGACGAACAGAACCCGCGGCTGCATTGCGAGGATTGGCAAAAGTCTGCTGCCCGTTTTCTTGTTGAGTTTCATTAAGTTTGGCAAAGTCTTGCTTAAACATCAAAACTTCGCCGCGAACCTCAAGTAATGCCGGCGGATTCTTTGCTTTCAATTTCAACGGAATACTTTTAATCGTGCGAATGCCTTGAGTGACGTCTTCGCCAACTGTGCCATCACCACGAGTCAGTGCGCGCACGAAGTGGCCGTTTTCGTATATGAGTTCCATCGACAGGCCATCGAACTTGGGCTCGCACAAATATTCAAGATCGTCTTCTGACTTTAAAAACTTTTTTACGCGCTCGTCAAAGTCCGCGATGTCTTCTGGCGAATAGCTGTTCGACAAAGATAGCATGGGCACGCGGTGGGCTGCCTTTTCAAAAGCAGCAAGAGGCGCCGCCCCCACACGTTGCGATGGCGAGTCGGACAAATCTAGACCCGCTTCTTTGGCTTCAAGGGACAAAAGCTCTGAATACAGTTGATCGTATTCATAGTCCGTGATCGTGGGGCGATCTAAGACGTGATAGCTGTAATCGTGTTGAGAAATAATTTTTTTAAGCTCTTCGTGGCGCTTTTTAGACATGGCAAGAATCTAGCGAGTCTTAAGAAAAAGGTCCAGCACCGTATAAGATCCTGCACTGGGACAAAGATAAAGGTGACTAGGACTGCCGACTTTGTGTAGCTTTAAGTATCGATGTCCTGCCAAAGGAGAACCCGGTGATTGATAAAAAAGCTATCGAACACATCGCAAAACTTGCACGTTTAAGCATTACCGAAGAAGAAGCTCATGAATACAGTGCCCAATTAGGAAAAGCCCTCAGTCACTTTGAGCTAATTGCAAAAATCAACACCGATGGCATTGAACCCCTAGTCACGCCGACAGAAATTGAATCTTTTTGGCGCGAAGATGTCGTTAAACAAGAATTTACCGCCGAAGAGATGACCGCGAATGCTCCCGCAAAAGCTGGCAACCTGTTTAAAGTTCCTCCGGTTGTTTAAGGATTGATATGGATTTAACTTTTGCTTCAATTACCGACATTGCTGATGCCGTAAAATCAAAAAAAGTAAGCGCTAAAGAAGTGGCTGAGCATTTTCAAAAGCGCATTGCGTCCCTGGATGGAAAACTCAATTCGTTCACCTCGAAAAACGAACAGGCGATTAAAGAGGCCGAAAACCTGGACGCGAGAATTTCTAAAGGCGAAGAGGTGGGCCTTCTTGCTGGTGTGCCATTTGGTATTAAAGAAATGTTTTGTACAAAAGGCTTAGCAACAACCGCAGGATCAAAGATCTTAGAAAACTTTATCCCGCCCTATGATGCCACAGTTGTCGCGCGTCTTAAAAAAGCGGGCATCGTTGTTATGGGAAAGCTGAACCAAGACGAGTTTGCGATGGGCTCCTCAAATGAAACGTCATTTTATGGCGCCGTAAAAAATCCCTGGAACTTAGACTGTGTACCGGGTGGATCCTCTGGAGGATCCGCGGCAGCGCAAGCAGCAAGACTTGTTGCGGGAACTTTGGGAACAGACACCGGCGGCTCTATTCGCCAGCCCGCAAGTTTTTGCGGTATTGTCGGAGTCAAACCCACATACGGCCGTGTCAGTCGCTACGGCATCATCGCTTACGCTTCATCTCTAGATCAAGCGGGCCCCATGGTAAGCAACGTGAAAGACGCGGCCCTTACGATGGAAGTCATGTCGGGCTTTGACGAATTTGACGGTACGACAACAAAAAAACCAGTCCCCGCTTGGAGCAAAAATCTTAAAGCAGATGTTAAGGGAATGAAGATTGGTTTGATGAAAGAATACATGTCCGGGGGACTTCACCCTGACGTGCAAAAGACTGTGGAAAACTCTGTTGATAGCCTTAAAAAGATGGGTGCAGAGATCGTCGAAGTTTCCGTTCCAATGACCGAGTACGCAGTGCCTGTTTATTATTTAATTGCAGCAAGCGAAGCCTCGTCAAACCTTGCAAGATACGATGGAGTAAAGTACGGCTATCGCGCGGACTTCAAAAATCTATCAGCAGTTGATTTAGAAGAGTTCTATGGGAAAACACGTGGTGAGGGTTTTGGCAAAGAAGTAAAGCGCAGAATCATGCTGGGCACTTACTGTCTTTCAAGTGGTTACTATGATGCGTACTATAACAAAGCCGGCCAAGTTCGCCGACTTATCATGAACCAATATCTAGAAGCTTTCAAAAAGTGTGATGTGATCTTAAGTCCCGTAACGACAGCACCGGCATTTAAAGTCCACGAACGCATTTCTGATCCGTTGACGATGTATCTAAATGACATCTTCACAACGTCCACGAACTTGGCGGGACTTCCCGGAATGAGCGTGCCCTTTGGTATGTCACAAGACGGTTTACCGATCGGCATTCAACTGACAGCCAGTCATTTTGAAGAACAAAAAATGCTTGATGTTGGTTACGCACTAGAAAGTGCTTCTTCTGTGAAAGGAGCCAAACCCCATGTCATATAGAGGCTTTGAACCAGTCATCGGTATCGAAATTCACGTGCAGCTCAGCACGAAAACTAAAATTTTTAGCGCCGATGCCACAACATTTGATGCCGCCGACAATGAAAATACTTCGCCCATCAGCGTGGGCATGCCCGGCTCCCTGCCGGTCGTAAATAGGAAAGCGATCGAGTATTCCATTAAAACGGGCTTGGCATTAGGCTGCGAAATTCGTCGCAAATCCGTTTTTGCCAGAAAAAACTATTTCTATCCTGATTCGCCGAAAGGGTATCAAATTTCCCAGTACGACCAACCGATCTGCGAAAAAGGTCAGATCGTTTTTAAGGTCGACGGAGTAGAAAAAGTCATCGGCATCACGCGCGCGCACATGGAAGAAGACGCGGGAAAATCAAACCATTTGGGCGATTACACTTTAATCAACTACAACCGTGCTGGCATTCCGCTCTTAGAAATCGTTTCTGAACCTGACATCAGAACACCGGCTGAAGCGGCAGAATATGGTCGAACAATTCATCAGATCGTGCGTTATCTGGATGTCTGTGATGGCAATCTTGAAGAAGGATCTTTGCGCTGTGATTGCAACGTGTCGGTTCGCAAGGTTGGAGCCGCGCAATTTGGCACGAAGGTTGAGTTAAAAAATATCAATTCTTTCCGCTTCGTAGAAAAAGCCATCGAATACGAAATCGAACGACAAATTGATGCCATCGAACGCGGCGAAAAAATTATTCAAGAAACCAGACTTTGGGATCCAGATAAGAACAGAACTTTTTCGATGCGCACCAAAGAAGATGCGCAAGACTATCGCTATTTCCCAGATCCTGATTTGCTGCCGGTTATCGTTTCTGACGAGTTGGTGGAAAAAATTCGTAAAGATTTGCCAGAGCTACCCATTGCTCGGGCCAAACGCTTTCAAACAGAACACGGATTGCCAGAATCAGACGCTTTAGTATTAACGACTGAAAAACCTTTGGCAGACTTTTACGAAGCTACAGCTCAAGAATCAAAGAATTATAAATCCTCTGCGAACTGGATAATGACAGAGTTGTTGCGCGAACTAAACACGACAAATAAAAAAATTAAAGACTCACCCATTAGGCCAGAACAATTGGGGAAGATGATTGCTTTGATCGACAAAGGAACTATCTCTGGAAAAATCGCAAAAACAGTGTTTCAAGAAATGTGGCAATCAGGTAAAGAGCCAGAGACTATCATTAAAGAAAAAGGCTTAGTGCAGGTTTCAGACCCGGCCGCGATTGAAAAAATCGTCGACGAAGTTTTAGCAGCCAACGCCCAGAACGTAGAAGATCACAAATCAGGTAAGAAAAAGAATCTGCTTGGCTTTTTCGTAGGCGCTGTGATGAAAGCTTCAAAGGGTCAGGCAAATCCCGACCTAGTGAATAAAATTTTATTAGAAAAGTTGAAATAATATGAAAGTGGCAGCTCTTGATTTAGGAACAAATACTTTTCTGTGCTTAATTGCTGAGGGCACAGAAAAAGGCATCACAAAGGTCCATAAAGACTTAGTCCAAGTCGTGCGCCTTGGGCAAGGTGTGGGACAGACTGGAGAATTTCATCCAGACGCCCTTGTGCGCGCAAGAAAATGCCTGACCGAATTTAAAAAAGAAATCGACGCGCAAAAAGTGGACAAGATCTTTGCGATGGCGACGTCAGCTGCAAGGGATGCCAAAAATGGCGCAGAGCTATTTAAGATCGGCAAAGACCTAGGCATTCCCATAGAAATCATTCCCGGCGAAGATGAAGCGCGTATCACGTATCAGGGCGCAACCGCTGCTGGGATTGACACCAATAAAATTTCTTTGGTCCTAGATGTGGGCGGTGGATCGACGGAATATATCGTCGGCCAGGACAGCAAAATTCTTTTCGGTGAAAGCCTGAACATAGGTGCAGTTCGCTTAACAGAAAAGCATATTCACACGCAGCCGGTATCTAGCGAACAAGTCCTGTCTTTGAACGAGCACATAAAAAAAGAAATCCAAACGATTCTGCCGGAAATTCAAAAACACCAAGTCGAACAAATCATCGCGGTGGCCGGAACTCCGACTTCGATCGTGGCCATTGAGGTTGGCGGCTTTGATGAGCAAAAAGTCGACGGATACTTTTTGTCGCGCGAAAGACTTATCCATTGGGTTAAAGAATTTGCAAACACAACGGTAGAACAGAAAAAAGAAAAGTATCAACTCGGCGGAAGAGCCGATATCATTTTTGTCGGAGCTTCTATTTTACTTGCGACATTAGAGGCTTTAAATTTACCAGGAATGATTGTTTCAACTAAAGGGGTTCGTTATGGTGTTGCGCTTGAAATCCTTCGCCAAGGCTAATGTGCTGCTTAAAATTTTTTTGACAGCTTTTGTGGCGGCACAATTGATACTTCCGTCAGCGGCCACTGCAGCAGGCTTTAAAAAGAAAAAAATCACACTCGGGTCCAAGACCTTAGTCGTGGAGGTTGCGGAGTCCCCTCAGCAACATGAACAAGGACTTATGTTCAGGGACAAATTGGGACCAGACGAAGGAATGTTATTTGTTTTTAAAAATGAAGAGACAAGATTTTTTTGGATGAAGAACACACTGATCGATCTGTCGATTGCCTACTTTGATAAGAACCGTACCTTAATAGACATTCACGAAATGACGTCTGGCAAAGGGGTACCTGACGACCAGCTTCCCTCTTATGCCAGTGTTAAGCCAGCAAAGTATGCTCTTGAAATGAGTAAGGGCTGGTTCGACAAAAACAAAATTAAGATTGGCGCAAAGCTAAAGATTAAGTAGATCCAAAGTCCAGGGCTGCTATTAGTGTTTGCTTCACTTCTAGCTTGTGATTTAAGTTATTAATAACGCGTAACTGAAACAGTATGTTTCGTAGCATCACTCAAGGATGAACACATGATGAAAAAACTCGTAGTCTTACTAGCATGCTTAGGCCTGGTCTTCCAGCTAACAAGCTGTACGTCTAACAACAGTCAGTCTGATTCTGAAGTCGCTTCAGACATGGAATCCGGAGATCTTGAAAAATTAGAGGGCGACGAAGCGCTTGAAGTTGCGAGCGATGACTCTTTAGCAAGTGATCAACTTCCTGAAGATGCTCTGGGTGAAACGACCCCGTCATCAGACATTGCAGAGATGACAACTGAAACTACGACAGAAACCATGACGGAAACTACGACGACTGAAAGCACAATGGGCGACAGTCAGGCAACGACAGATCAAACGGAAGTTGCGACAAGTTCAGAAACTTTACCAGCCGATCCCTTTGCTGAACAAGTTGCTGATGTGCCCGCGCCACCAGTTGATGGCTCGACAACAGTTGTAGATTCTGCAAGTACAGACAGCACATCAATGGTTGAAAGCTCGACTTCCACAACGTATGTCGAAGAAGCTCCAAAAAAACCTGTAGTTTCATTGCAAAAAGTAGCAACAACTCCTTGGAAGTCTGGAAAGACCTTGTACAACGCGGTTTATTTCGCGCGTCCTGGTGATTCCCTGGAGAGCATTAGCCAAATGATTTATGGCGCCGACAGAGTGAAAGAATTGAAAAAAGGAAATGCGGCATTCGCTTCTCGTGATGTTCGCCCTGGCGACAAGGTTTATTACAACTCGCCAAATCGTCCTGATGATTCTTCTCGTATTGCCAACTACTATGAGGAAAGTGGACAGCCGGCGGAAACATATATTGCCAAAGAAGGCGATAACATCAGAACTGTTTCTAAAGAAATTTTAGGATACGATAACGCCTGGAAAGAAATTTGGTCTAGCAACTCCGTAGACTCTAAAGGGAATATCGCAGCAGGCACCGAGCTTCGCTATTGGAAGGGCGGCGCGGGCACTCCTCCGCCACCTCAAATCTCTCAAGAGATTGCGGGCACGCCGCCTCCTCCTGCGATGCCATCTCCTGAAGAGATGATGGCTGCGCAGCAAGCTTCAGGAGAAATTCCTCCTCCGCCGATGCCAGAAGCTCCGCCGATGGATATGCCTCCTCCGCCGCCTCCTCCACAAGAGTTTGCGCAAGAGATGGCTCCGCCACCACCGCCTCCGATGGAAGCAATCAATCCACCAGCACCAGTGGCGCAAGTGGAAGAGGCTCCTACAGGAATGGATAATGACACGACTATGGCTTTGGCTGTCGTGGGTTTAGCGGCCGCAGGTCTTGCAGCCCTGATCGTGGCTAGAAAGAAAAGAAAACAGAAAGAACTTGAACAGCAAGGTATTGATCACACTCACGTAGGAACATAAAAACTCCTATTCAAAAGTGAAAAAGAAAAAGAGCGAGAAAGTACTCGCTCTTTTTTTTGTTTATTCTAAAATCAGAAATTTTTTAGCCGACTTTTTTAAAGATATTATCAAGCACCGAACGTGTTTCTGAACGACTGTTTTCTACGAAGTAGATAAGGTCATCGACAATTTGCACGTCGCGATTATTGATCGGCATGAATTTAACTCCCACGCCCATAGAGTTAATCCAAATAACATGAGCAGCCACTTTGCGCTCGCGTCCGGCGACGTTAAACACAAGATTCAACTTTTCGTTGGCTCTTACGTCCCCACCTGAAAATTCTAGAAAGGCTCCAGTGATGCTGATATTTTTAAGCGTGCCTTTGGTTTGCTCACGCGCATAGTTACGCTTGAACGAAACCTCTAGGTTAAGAGGGGTTCTTGGTGCCGGAACATTAACTGTATCCTCCACGTTTGACTCCTTATTAGCTTAATTGCTTATACTGTCGTTTCGGAATTACTCAGGAAAAATTAATAGTAAACCGTGGTCATTTTCAAAATATTGCTTCTTTCGGCGGCAAAACTGGACCGCTTTGACTCACAATTAAACACTTGAAAGAAGTTCGCTTTTTCAAAACAGTATATCAATGGGAGCGCAAGAATGCGTCCATTTTCTTAGCGTGTCTCAAGCCGAGACAAGAATGCGAATAAAATTGTTTGTTTAGGGGTCGGGAATGTACTCGGGGCTTGGGCCGTCAAACTCAGAGTCGGCTGTTTCCTGAGGGGGTGGGGTTGGCTCCACGGGAGTTGAAATTCTTGGTTTCACGTCGCCACCACTCATTGAAGGGTGATAATGCAAAATCAAACTGCCTTTTTTTAGATAGGGAATTGTTCTTTCGGCAATCGCCAAAGAAACTGCCGGACAACCCCAGCTTAACCCCATGCGCCCGTATTTCTGCCCGGTTTTTCTATTGATCGAGTTCATGAAGTCTTCACTGACATACCACGCGCCGTGCATGACGATATCGCGGTTGTAAGCTTGATCGTTGGACCGCTCTAGGCCATACATACGCAAAGTCATGCCGTATCCGCCAGAGTAAGTTTCCCCGGTCAGGTACATGCCTAAAGACGTTTGGCGCGAATCTTTCACGTTGCTAAAGCGGGTCGCCATTTCGCCCTTGCCACTGCCTTGGCCGTGGGCCGCATAGTACTTTTGGACGGCGCCTGTTTTCAAGTTGATAAAATAGAAACGACGCTGAGATGAGGGGACCCCAAAATCTACGATGGCCACGTAAGTTGCACCATTCACAGTCACTGTTTTTGAATTACGTCGGCGCTTGTGTTCTTCACACGGTCGGACATTTTCGGGATCGCGACCCTCGCAAGTGTAAGTGTCTTGATTAAAGGTTCGTCCACGATTGTCGTCCATGAAAGTGATCATTCGAGTTAGGGCCTCTGCGGGCACCCCCTGCGCTAAGATCTTTTTTACGATCGCCGAAGACGGCGCCGCCATCGAGGCAGACGGAACGTTGGCGAAAACTAAAGCACTTAATAATAGAAGGGCGGTAAAGGAATTTTTCATATTCGATAGTTATAGAATATGAAGCGGATTTGGAGAATACAGCTCTGGGCGGGTTGCAAAAAGCACAGGATTGACCAAACTTTAGATAGTTGTAATCCGGCAAGGTGGCCTGTGCGGAAGGAGAAGACCCCTTTTTTTGTGCTCAAAAAAATTCAAGAATTTCTATATCTTATGCCACTTCTCAAAGAAAATTCACATCCTGGAAATGCCCCGAATAGGTTTTCGATTGACAACAACGCCCACCTCGCAGAAAGTTAAGGCAAGCAAAAATAACGGTTTTAGATCCCATCGGATCAAACTTCATTAAACTCTATTAAGTTCACTTTTTTCTTTTTATTTAAATCCTACAAGGAGAAATTGTTTGTCTGAGCCCAAAGATTCACCAGGCGTTGAAGTCGTGAAGAAGCGCACTCGCACAAAAGCCACCGAAGATTCATCCTCTTCAGCAGAGTCCGCACCCCAGGCACCCACACCAGCACCTGAAGCGAAAGCAGCCCCGGAACCAGCTCCTCAAGCTCCCCCGGCAGAAGCCTCTGCCGCACCTGCGGCTCCTCAAGAGCAACAACAACAGCAACAGCAACAGCAAAGACAAGATCGCCCGCAGCAGCAACCGCGCCGTGATTTCCGTCCCAACAATCGCGACAACCGCGGTGGTGGCGACAGAAACGATCGCAATGACCGTAATGATCGTGGCGGCGGACATCGTAACGACCGACACAATAATCAACGTCGTGACTTCCGCAATGATCGCGGCGATCGTGGTGGCGATAGACATCGTGATGAAGGTCAACCAATTGGTGACGATGCTCATTCAACTCAACCAGCGCAAACTCAAGATGTTGATTTAGCAGATATTCAATTAACTGATGAAGAGAAAACATGGTTGTCTTCAAAGGATTTGAAATCAAAAAACATCACGCAGCTGACAGAGCTTGCGACAAAACTTAAAATTGAAAATGCTGCCGGTCTTCGCCGTCAGGATATGATTTTTGAAATCCTAAAACGTGCCGCAAAACTTGGTCAGGATATTTACGGTTCTGGCGTTCTTGAGATCTTGCCAGATGGTTACGGTTTCTTGCGTTCACCGGATTACAACTATCTTCCAGGTCCGGATGATATTTACGTAAGCCCTTCGCAAATCCGTCGTTTCGGTTTGCGTACAGGTGACACGGTTACTGGAACTGTTCGTCCACCAAAAGATGGCGAACGTTACTTTGCACTTTTGAAAGTTGATTCATTGAATTTTGAAACAACTGAAAAAGGTAAAGACAAAATTCTTTTCGACAATTTAACGCCGCTTTATCCAAATGAACGTCTGAAGCTTGAGCATTCGCCGAGCGAATACACAACTCGTGTTGTGGACTTAATGGCGCCACTTGGAAAAGGTCAACGTGCCTTGATCGTTGCGCCACCAAGAACTGGTAAAACAGTTTTAATGCAACAAATTGCCAATGCCATCACCCACAATCATCCCGAAGTTAAATTGATCGTTCTTTTGATCGATGAACGTCCGGAAGAGGTCACTGATATGCAACGTACCGTAAAAGGTGAAGTTGTATCATCAACATTCGATGAGCCACCAACTCGTCACGTTCAGGTGGCAGAGATGGTTATTGAAAAAGCCAAACGTTTGGTTGAGCACAAGCATGACGTGGTTATCTTGTTAGACTCTATCACTCGTCTAGCGCGCGCTTACAATACGGTTGTTCCACCTTCTGGAAAAATCTTATCAGGCGGTGTGGATTCTAATGCCCTTCACAAACCAAAACGTTTCTTCGGTGCTGCCCGTAATATCGAAGAAGGTGGATCTTTGACAATCATCGCAACAGCGTTGATCGACACAGGTTCGCGTATGGATGAAGTTATCTTCGAGGAATTTAAAGGTACTGGTAATGCCGAGATCCACTTGGATCGCAAGCTGATGGAAAAACGTATCTTCCCTTGTATGGACATCAACAAATCAGGCACTCGTAAAGAGGACTTGTTGGTGGAAAAAGCAGATCTAAACCGTCTGTGGATCCTAAGAAAAGTCCTAGCGCCAATGAATCCAATCGACGCAATGGAATTCTTGTTAGACAAAGTGGGTAACACCAAAACTAACTTAGACTTCTTAAAAGCGATGTCTGGCCCAGGATAGTTACAGGGTAAATAAAAAAAAGGGAGTCGCAAGACTCCTTTTTCTTTTTGAATGAAGTAAATTTTAAACGACCCAACGGCCTCGGGGTTATTTCTTGGTGTTATTTGCAGGAGCGTTCGGATCTTGCCCCTTAAGAGTGTCTGTTTCGCAGCCGCCATACAGTTTTTCACTTACGACAACACCTTCAAATGGATAAATGATGTCACTCATTCCGTCGGACCCTTCCTTTAGCGTATTCACATCTAAATAGTAATTGAATCCCACTGCTGAAATCCTAATCACACCTTGTTTTTGAAATTCGATCTTTGCATCAAGTTCTGCGGACCCGTGTTCAGGACTTGAGAGGAGAATCTTATTGGTGTCTGAGATATATTGAGCTTTGAGGAACGGTTCGGTGAAGTAACAATAAATGCTTTCTGCGTGCGCAAACGGAGAAAGAAAAAAAATCGCGGCGCCTGCAAATGCCGACTTCATAAAAGACCTCCTGTGGTTTTCTTTTAAGCTTCGGCGAGGACTTTAAGATCCACAAGGTACGCATTTTTGATCGGAAAAAAACAAATAAATCGGCTGCTAAAAAACAGCTACCAGATACTTTGTGATTTAGCGAGCCACCGTAAAAGTGGCATCATCTGTTTAAACTCTTTGGCCATTTTTTTCGGGAAGTCTTTTTTCATGGTCGCTTCGTCAGTGAAAGAAGTTTCAACGTAAAACTGTTTCATGCGCAAAAACTCAATCATTTCATGATTTGGCAAAACTCCACGCGGCGCCGTTTTTAATTTTTCACCCTGCAGTTTACCGAAGTGTTTTTTAAAATTGCGATCCTCGATGATTTCTAAAAATGGCTCAGGCTTTTGCTGCAACGATTCGCGTACTTTTCTTAATTGCAAAGAGTTCGGGCCGTACAAGCCACCCGCCGCAAAAGATCCGCCAGGGCTGATTTGAAAATACAGGCCGGGGCTGTCCATTGTTTTGTCGTAGTTCCCAAATGGCAAAGTGGCGGCCACAAAAGTTTTGTAGGGAGATTTATCCTTACTAAAGCGTGTGTCGCGGTAAAGGCGCAAAATATTTCGCCGTGGATTGATGTGAATGTCAGGGGCAAACTCGCGGCACTCTTCGGCTAACTCCAACACCAGGGCCACCATCGGCTTATGCAAAAGCTCAATGTACTGTTCTTTTTTGGG
The DNA here is from genome assembly GCA_013360185.1 of Bdellovibrio sp. Classification (GTDB taxonomy): domain Bacteria; phylum Bdellovibrionota; class Bdellovibrionia; order Bdellovibrionales; family Bdellovibrionaceae; genus Bdellovibrio. Next base: position 5,243 of record JABWCO010000004.1, on the reverse strand, counting down.
CAAAAACCACTCGCGATGGTTGTTCTTTTTTAAAGCTTTCAGAAAGCGAAACGCCTCTGGAGAGAAGCCTGCAAAGTCCGGAATTTCAACTTCAGTTGTGCCTGCCATTGTGCGACCACCATGATTATGTGAGTTACCTAAGATACTGAATATACGAGGTTATTTATAAACCATCGAGGGCCTTCAGCAAGCATTTTGTTGCCAAAAAAAGCAGCGATTAGTTCTCGACACAGGGGGTCCCCTGTGTTAAACCCTTACATCTTAAGACCCATAGGTTAAATTATTTAGAAGGAATCAGGTCATGAAATCAAACCTACATCCAAAAGTAAATACTGTTGTATTTAAGGATATCTCTTGCGACTTCTCATTCTTGGGAACATCTACTCTTCACTCTAGCGAAACAGTTAAGTGGGAAGACGGTAAAGAATATCCATTGATCAAAGTTGAGATCTCTTCAGCATCTCACCCATTCTACACAGGTAAACAACGTGTAATGGATACTGAAGGTCGTATCGATCGTTTCAAAAAACGTTACGGCAAAAAGTAAATTTCAGACCTCCTCTCGGAGGACGTTCTTGTATGCAATGCGGTTCCTTATACGAACCGCATTTGTTTTAAAGCCCCTAAGGCTTTGTTCGTTTCTGAATCTCAACACGATTTTGCGCCCGATCTAGGAGTTACTCCCATGTTCTCAAAACTGGATGCAGTTGAATCTCGCTATGAAGAAGTAAATATGTCTCTTCAGCGGCCAGATATTGCCTCAAACCAAACGCAGTACCGCGCTTTGATGAAAGAACTTGGCCATCTTGAAAAGATCGTGGTTCCTTACCGTGACTTCAAAAAGAAAACGGAAAATCTAAAAGCCAGCAAAGAGCTTTTAACAGCTGAACAAGATCCTGAAATGCGCGAAATGATTCGCGAAGAAGTTAAAGAGCTTGAAGCGGCCCTGCCGTTGCTTGAACAAGAACTAAAAATCGCGCTTATTCCCAAAGATCCTAACGACGATAAAAATACCATCCTAGAGATCCGTGCCGGCGCCGGTGGAGACGAAGCAGCTCTTTTTGCTGACGAAATGTTCCGCGGTTACGTTCACTATGCTTCTTCTCAAGGTTGGAAAGTCGAAATGATTTCTTATTCCGAAGGCAATGCCGGTGGAGCGAAAGAGATCATCGCTTCGATCACGGGCGATTCCGTATTCAGTAAAATGAAATTTGAAAGCGGTGTTCACCGCGTTCAGCGTGTGCCAAAAACTGAAGCTGCCGGTCGTATCCATACATCGACCGTCACAGTCGCAGTCATCCCAGAGGTTGAGATTAACGAAATCAAGATCCCAATGACTGATGTGCGTATTGAAACTATGCGTTCCCAAGGTTCTGGCGGTCAGTCCGTCAACAGAACAGAGTCCGCGGTTCGTGTCGTGCATATCCCTACGGGAATCGATGTAAAGTGCCAAGAGGGTAAATCGCAATCTGCCAACAGAGAGCGCGCTTTCCAAATCCTTTACGCTAAATTGCAACAAATCGAAGACGAAAAAGCCCGCAAAGAGGCTTCCGATGTTCGTTTAGAACAAATCGGTACAGGCGATCGTTCAGAGCGCATCCGTACCTATAACTTCCCACAAACGCGCATCACCGATCACCGTATCGGTTTGACGATTCATCAATTGGATCAGGTCATGAGTGGATCTTTTGATTTACTTATCGATCCTTTGGTCGCGAACTTCCAAGCCGAAGCACTTAAGAAGCAGACTACTTAGTTTTAAGGCGCCAGGACCGTTGAAAAGGATCCATCCGACTGCGTTGTTGAAGGCTCCTGCCTTCAACCCTTCGGGCTAACGCGCAAAAATAGCCTCCTGCTATTTTTGTGTGAGGAACCGACTTGTCTAGCTGAAAGCTAGCCTTCGGCAAGACCGGCGTACTTGGAGTACGCCTCCGTGGCAGCGGGAATCCTCCGCCTTGCGATTGAATCCTTTTGAACGGTCCCCTTTTTAGAGGTAAGATTTTAACCGATGAAGTTAAAAGAAATTCTTGATAAAACGACCACTTTTTTTAGAGATAAAAAAATTGAGAGCCCTCGATTGGATGCCGAGCTTTTGCTGGCTCATGGGTTGAAGCTTGAGCGTATTCAGCTTTATCTTCGTTTTGATCAGCCGATGAAAGATGACGAGCTGACTGTTTTGCGTGAACTGGTTCGTCGCCGCGCTTCGGGGGAACCTGTTGCTTATATCCTTGGGTATCGAGATTTTTTTGGTCATCGCTTTGAAGTGAACTCGAATGTTTTAATCCCGCGCCCAGAAACAGAACACATTGTTGAAGATGTGATCGCGTGGGCGAAAGATAAAAATGAAAAATTCGGTTTTGTGGATCTTGGCTGTGGCTCAGGTTGTATTGGCTTAAGTTTACTTAAAGAATTTCCGCACGCTCTACTTATCGCCGTTGACCTATCTGAAAGTGCGCTACAGGTCGCACGAAAAAATGCCCAAGCTTTAGAGGTTTCCGACCGCGTGCGTTTTGTAAATGCAGACGCTGCGGACGCCGAGGCAGTTATGTCAGCATACAAAGAGTTCGTCGGCAAAGACAAAGTCGACGCACTGGTTTCAAATCCGCCTTACATCGCGCATAACGATCCGCAAGTTGAAGAGAACGTCAAAAAATTTGAACCGAACACTGCTCTTTATGCTGAAAATGAGGGTCTGGCTTTGCTAAAAAGTTGGTCCGACATTTACAGCAAACATTTAAGCAGCGACGGAATTATGTTGATGGAAATGGGTATGAGTCAGGGCCCATCAATGAAAGAGCATTTTTCTGGCTTAAAAATATTTAACGAAATAAGTGTCATCAAAGACCTTTCTGGTCATGATAGAGTCATTCGTGGAGTAACTAATGGATAAAATGGTTGTAACGGGCAATGGCCCTTTAAATGGTACTGTAGCTACGAGTGGCGCAAAGAATGCGGCTTTGCCGATTCTTTTTTCATCTTTGCTTGCTGAAGGAACCCATGTTTTTAAAAATGTTCCAAAATTAAAGGATATCGAATCCACTGCTGAATTGTTGCAAAGCTTGGGATGTGAAACAAAATGGGTGGGCGATGAATTTCATGTGACCGTCAGTCCATTGCAATCTTACGAAGCATCTTATGACCTTGTTCGTAAAATGCGCGCAAGTTTTCTGTGCATGGGACCGATGTTAGCAAAATACGGCGAGGCTGTCGTGTCTCAACCCGGCGGTTGCGCTATTGGCAGTCGCCCGATTGATTTGCACTTAGCGGGCTTTGCAGCTTTAGGTGCAGAGATCACGCAAAAAGAAGGCTATGTTCACGCTGCTGCCAAAAAACTAAAAGGTTCCACATTTCTTTTTGAAACCGTAACTGTGGGTGGAACTGAAAACATCATGATGGCTGCGACACTTGCTGACGGAGTAACGATTCTTGAAAACGTTGCGAAAGAACCAGAGATCGTCGACCTGGCTGAATACTTAAATAAAATGGGCGCAAAAATCACCGGCCACGGAACCAGCGTGATTCGTATTGAGGGTGTGACGAAGCTTAAGCCTGCAGTCCACTCGATCATGCCAGATCGTATTGAAGCTGGTACTTTGTTGATCGCCGGTGCGATCACAAAAGGCCAAGTGACGGTGACGAAGTGTGTTCCCGCGCATCTTGAGGCCTTGATTTTGAAAATGCGTGAATCTGGTTTTAAAATTGAGACGACGGCAGACACAATGACAGTGTTTCCTTGTGAGCAGTGGGAGGCAGTGGATATCACAACGGCTCCGCACCCGTTGTTCCCAACGGACTTACAAGCCCAATTCATGGCCTTGATGACCGTGGCGCACGGAACCAGCGTGATTTCTGAAACTGTTTTTGAAAACCGCTTTATGCACGTGACTGAACTTACTCGATTGGGTGCAGATATTACTCCGAAAACTCGCGTGGCTGTCGTGCGTGGAATGCCTGGTAAGTTAACGGGCGCCCCCGTGATGGCAACAGACTTGCGTGCCAGCGCTTCGCTTGTACTTGCCGGTTTGGTTGCAAGTGGTGAAACAGTTGTAAATCGTATTTACCATTTGGATCGCGGCTATGAAAAATTGGAAGATAAGCTTTCAAGCTTGGGCGCTAAGATTCGCCGTATCGACTAAGAACACAATTCTTTTAAAAATTTCTATTCGTCCTGAAGGGCTTCTTTAAAAAAGAGGTCTGCACAAAAATCTTCTGATTCTAAAAAAGAAAAAGGCCTACAAGGAGGGGATCCGTAGGCCTTTTATAGGAGATAAAAAAATAGTCTCAGCCCGCGGAGGGGATGGGGCTGAGACCCAATGACACTAGGTTATTATCTAACCTCGCTGATACCGAACACAAAGAAGACGACCGTTTTGTTCCCAGAACCAACACTAGGGAGGGGGTCCACAGTGTCGAGTTCAAAATTGGGAGCAAGTTGATGTTCAAGCTCAATACCGCTCATCATAACTTTAGAACCAATAAAATTTGTAAGATCCATTTGTGACTTCAATACGAAGAATGTTTGCTGATCTTCAAGCGCCAAAACTAGCGATCCATCAGCTAAAGCCACAACTTCACCTACGTGAGTTTTGAAGTTGTAATTTTGGATTTCAGAAGTTGCGAAGTCTTCTCCGCGTGCATTGTTTGGAAGAACCCCTGCGCGGGCTACTGCCGAAATCGCAAGAACTACCAAGATGTATACTGCTATCAATGCGTTTTTGATCACTTCAGATTTCTCCCCAAATACAACTTACAGGAATTCACTAAAGCAAAGCGTGTGCCAATTCGAGACAGTCTGTAATGCAATTATATTCGACTTGAGGATCGCTATACGGCTCCCCGTACTCAATTCGGAACTAAAGGGTAATTCCATAATGGAACAGGGGTTCTGTTTTGGAACTACTTTTTAAGCACTTTTTCACTGGGAAACTTGACCAAAGCACAGACCTTGCCAAGGAACTGGCAGTAACATACCCGGCACTTAAAAAGCCCAGTATTATTAAGTGTCTATGTCACGCATACAAGTCACTTGGGTCGTCAAAACAGTCGGTGGGCAAGTTAAAGGCCCTTATTCTACAGAAGCCATTCTTCGCATGATTGGTGAGGGTGTTTTTTCGGGTCAAGAGATGATCTCAAAGCTGCCCGACGGACAGTGGACACAGATTTCTAAAGAGGCCGCTTTTTACGATAAGTTGTTGGAAGCGTTAGAAGACGTTGTCAAAGTGGATCCCAATAAAGCCCAGAAG
>JABWCO010000089.1 GCA_013360185.1 Bdellovibrio sp. | reverse complement strand
AAAAGGACTTCATAAAATCTCCGTTTTCATACTTGAAAATGACGACAGAAGCGTCGTCGAAATCCAAGTCTGTCAGGGATTTCCATTCGAGCAACAAGATTTTGTTTTCAAAACAAAATCTTGATTTAGGTAGAGGCCGGCTTATTTACGGTTTAGACGGATGGAATGCCCCTTACTCCAGCCAGAGATTTTCAAAGAACTTGCCCGCGTCCAGACGAACATCAAAATCAAACCCAGGGCAAACATGCCAATGCTGAGCCACTGCCCACGCGTCAAATCCAGCCATTGGTAACCAATGTGCGCATCGGGCATACGGTAGTGTTCATCAACCACACGCACGACCGCGTATAACAAAATACCACAGGCCGCGATAAAGCCCGGCTTGCGTGGCTTTCTCCAGATGAAAAACAACACTAAGAACAAAAATAAACCTTCGCCCAAGGCCGCAAACAATTGGGAGGGATAACGCGGAGTCAGCAACGGCGCGATGGCCTCTTTCGCAGCGGCGTTTCCGTCTTGGATGCTAGTGATTACTTGGTTCATGATCGAATAGATTTGTTCGCGAGCGCCGACTTCAAAGCGAAACTTTTCTAGAAGGCCCAACCACTGATCACTGCTCACACCGATTTTTTCAACGACCGGAGTAAGCTCATTTAATTTTGCAAAATCTTGTGCGGGCCAGTTCATGATGTCTTGTGGAAACTTAACGGCCAAAGGATACGCGGGATCACAAGGACGTCCCACCAGCTCACCGTTAATGAAGTTGGCGATACGACCAAAGAAAATTCCCACGGGGCCCACTACTGCAACCAAATCCAGAAGATAAAGAGAATTTACAGAGTACTTTCGTGCGAACAACAAGCTCGCAACGACCACTCCCAGAATCCCACCGTGGCTGGCCATGCCACCTTCGTTGACGGCAAGAACTCCCCAGTACGGAAAGGTGGATTTAAATTTTAAAAACAAATCGGGTCCGTAAAATAATACATAACCCAAACGGCCACCGGCCAAAGTTCCGATCGCGCCGTAAGTAATAAAATCACCAACCATTTGCAAACTCATTCCCGCTCTTTGGCGTTTCGCCAGCCACGAGATGATGAAGTAGGCACAGATGAAACCTGCCATGTAAGACAAGCCGTACCAGCGAATGCCGAAGTCACCAGAGATTCTTAATGCAAATGGATCGAAATCTTGAACCACAACCGTATCCTTTTCTGAGACGCTTAAAACGTATCAATGTGGGAATTCTTAGACGTGGCTCTATAAAAGCGAGAAAATAAGGACATGTCTAGGTTTTCATCTTTGCTTCTACTCTGCATTATTTCATTTTCAACGGCAAGCTTCGCGCAAAAGAGCAGCGGCGGAGGCAGTCGCTGGGGCAGCGGTATCGACTTCACCCAACGTGCCGCCAATCGCGAAAAGGGCCGCTGGTCCTTAAGTGAGTGGATGGAAATGAAAAGTCGCAATCGCATGATGGACATGTGGCTGTCCATGAACTCCCCTTCACCTTTCGAATTTTCCTTGGGCGGCTCTTACAACTCTTACAAAACCACAGTGGTGGGCGCCACGACAGAAACTTCGGCCAACGATTTTGCGGGTGAAGCTTCGGCCTATGCGCAGTTTGTGGGGCTTACGACAGAGTATGAAAACAACACACAAGAGCAGTACAATGACTTTTCAGGAATGCTGAATATTCGTTTACTGGGCAATTCAATTCAAAACACCGCCTTCACGATTCACTATGGCCAACGCGCGCGCGAGGTTATTGGCGCCACGAGCTATCGCCTGAACCAGCAATTTGGCCAAGCCTCGTTGCAAGTGTATTTAACCAAGTATTTTGGTCTGAACGGAAGTTATCGTTATTTCCTCCCCACATCCACGGATGAATTAGGAGAAGTCGGAGGAAATATCACCGAAGCCGGGCTTTTTATAGACTTTAAAGCCGTGCGCATCTTCGGTTCCTGGTACAAGGAGAGCCAGAAAACAAAAATCCCTGCTGCGACGGATGACACAGTCACCGATCGCACAGGGATTAGGTCAGGCATTAAAATTTTCTTTTAATCCACGAACGGACAAATCAATCTTAAAACCCAAATATCCAGCGCAGCGGACTTCTTAAACTCGAAGCCCGTGCGTAGACTTGCCTACTCCGGCGAAGCCGGAGTGTAGACTAATCTAGTTGAACTAGTTTATTTTCGCCACTAACGAAGTAAGACTCAACAGATTGCTCATGAGCAACTGGAGAAGTCACTTTCCACTCCATATTCATTTGCATTCCTGCTACAGGATCACGTTTTGAACCCGTGTTGAATACAGAAGGAACCATCGCAGTTGCATCCAATTGGAAGCCCCAGCCCACAGAAATGTTTGCAGGTTGGAAAGTCGCGTTTGTGATGTATTTACCAATACCATCAGCAGAACCGCCCGCTGTGTAAGTAACACGGTAAGAGTAATCTACAACAACCATACCGAAACCGTTTTCGTATTGTACGTTGTAAACTTTAGATTGTGGCATGTTCCAACCAGAAAGATCAGACCAGCAAGTCAAACCTTTTGGTAGAGCATTTGCCGTATCGATTTTCAAGTTCACTACAGGACGACCCGCTTCGACAACTGCGAAGATTTTTTTACCGATGTTGATGATTTGATCTACAAACAACTCGATGGCATTCAAAGGATTTACTTTGTCAGCAGTATCACCTGTGAACTTCGGAGCCAGTGTCATTTGTGAAGAGTTGCAATCAGCATTCAGGCCATTGGCAGCCATCACGTCTGTTTGTGGAAATTGCTCAGTAACTTCTGTCACTCTTACTTTTTTGATTTCAAAGTAAGCTTTATCAACAGCAAATGCTGAAGAAGCCATGCCCAAAGTTAGCGCCGCAGCGATTAGAGAACGAATCATAGGACCCCCTTATATTGTTGCCCGAGGGTTCTATCAGGGGGCTTATAGCCTTTCAAATGAAAAGCAGACGTGAGGAATACTTTTCTGTTGCGCCTCGTGTTACCACTCTTTGGAAATACTCAACAGAGGAAAGATCCAAGACTTCGAATTGGCCGCGCGGGACTCGACACTATCCACAGTTTTTTTAGTGTAGGTGGCCAGATAGTAATTAAGCGACACCCCGACACGCAAATTCGTGCGGACCTCTGGGGCCACTCCGAACTGAAGCCAAAGACTTGTACCTTCCCAACTCTCACTGGTGGTGCCATCAGAAAAAGTCGCTCGACTCACGATATTATAGGCGCCAGCAAGACTGAAGATGTCCCCTTTGCCAAACTGCCACTTCATATATGGCCCCGTATCCGCAGCCGCAAAGCGGGTGGAGGTCCCTTGAGTTTTGCTCATCGAGACTCCGGAAAAGTTCCAGCCGCCCCAAACTTGTTTGTTCAGGCTAAAAAGAGCTGCCCCACTATAAAAATACTCTGTCGAGGATTGTGTCGCCGATGACGTCAAGTTGTCGGAGATATAAGTGCCTGCCAGCTCCAACAACACACCCGCCTGGGCCTTTGCGCAGAATAAAAATGAAAGACTAAAGAGCAGCTTTTTCACAGCCTCTCTATCGGAAGCTTTACGCGACTAAGCAATAGACCTAGTCTCATTTTAGACCATGGTCCCACTGAACACTCCTTAACACGCTAAGCGGACTCGTTGCTTTTTCCGTCCACAAGCCAAGAAAGCGATCGTACCAATTTAATGATGCTTGCTGTCTGCACGCTCATTTGATCTGAAAATGCCGACACTTCCTCGGCAGCAGAGGCATTCTGCTGCGCTGATGAATCCAATTCGTTGATCGCTTTACTGATCTGATTGATTCCTGCAGATTGCTCTTCACTGGCTACGGCGATTTCTGTGTTGATCTGGGAAACACTGGAAATAGTGGAAACAATTTTACCCAGCACCTCTCCACGGCTTCCGCCGCCGGCTTGGCCCGTTGCACATTCTGAAACACGATACTATTCAATTCCTACATGGACGCCACGACTTCCTCAATAGCGCTCGCAGACTGAACCGCACCGCTGGCAACCTGTTGACTTGCCGCCGTCAGTTCCTGACTTCCCGAGAAGATCGCCTCTGAAGCCTCGGTCAGACTCGAAACCGTTTTTTTCAAAGTTTTAGTCAAACCAACCACCACGACGACGACAGATTTCTTAAACCTTCATCCAATCGGACGACTCTTTAAATTTCGCCAACTTTTCTCGTGCGTCGGAGGAAGTCATCAGCGTCGGAGAGTAAAAACTGGAGGAAAATCCGGTTTTTCAGATTTTCCAAGGAGGACACCTGCAAAAACGAAAGAGGTTTATCTCAATACCATCAAAAGATTCATCCGAGTATGCAAGCACATCCACCTCAATAAGTTGCGCAATCAACGGGATCGCGATGAGCCCATGATTTTTACTTTTAAGCGTACTTGCATGATTTTTTCCGCTAAGAGTTATTTATGCGAAACTATATCATCCCTCATCCTTAGCGCAAATGACTCAGGAACAGGAGTCTAGTCAGGCTAAAACCAACTCCTCGACCCACTTCAAGCTTGAAGAGATTTTGCCGAAGGAATCATTCAAGGCCACGGAGTGGCCCAAACTTGTTTTGCTCTCGCTCTCAATCTGCCGAAGACTCTTCTTAAAATCCAACGTAAGGTCTTCCATATCCTTAAGGCGAGCGGCCAAAGAGGACGAGAGGTCTTGAATCCGGGCCATTTCAATTTTTCCCACTACACAGATAACATCCATTCCGGCAGTCACCTTTGATAGTGCCGTAAGAGACTGAAGAAGAGATTTATTGTCGCGACTCAGGTCCTGAGCTATAGATTCAACATTTTTGAAATTCTCCGCAATAAGTTGCTTAAGCTCGAAACAATTTGCAAACAAAGAGCGAGCTTCATCCTCCTCGGACTCTGATTTTTCTCCGTTGATAATTTCGCCAATAAACTGATTGAGCACCTCAATTTGAAACCGCGATGTCGCTACAGCAAGATAAATACGCATTACAGACTTTTGGAAAGAATCAAATACCGAACGAAAGCGATTGGAACTTTCAATAATCTCGAGACACAGTCTTTCCAAATTTGTAGAAACCATCGCCAATGGCTTTCCCGCCTCTCCCAACTTCGACGAGGCGATTGTGAGATTCGTGGTCACCAGCTTAACGTTGTCTGAGATAGCCAGAACCTCCTGAGTAGCCCGCATCAGATCCTGGGTGATTTTGCTTAAATAGCCGGAGGTAGAAAACGCGGCCCTTGCCGCCACGGTACAGTTTTCCGAGGCTATAACGAGATCCCCAAGTCGTCCGCCCAAAACTTTCTCACTGGAGCTCGCGGCCCTTTCAACCTGCAATGCTTCATCTCGGACCTGAAGTTCTTCGATTAAGGCCGCAGTCATAAATTCATCATAAGAATTAAATCCTAAGCCCGTCAGTTTTTCTAGAATGTAGGCAATTCCTTCATCCATGGACTGATCGTTCTTTTCTTTCTCCAGAACCTCTGCATAGACTTGTTGAATAACGACGAAGAACCTGGAGGTCGGTTTTAATCTGACAGAAAGGTATCCATCAGCCATGGGGAAAGTCATGGCGAACACCCAATAAAACTTCCCAGACTTACTTCTGTTTTTTACATAGGCCGCAATAGGCTTTTGAGAGTGGAGATAAGTCCAAAATAGTTTAAAAACACTTCGCGGCACATCGGAATGACGAATTATATTGTGGGGCTTTCGCAGAAGTTCTGCCTTCGAATACTCACTCACTCGCACAAACACACTGTTGCCTGTGAGAATCAGTCCCTTAAAATCGGTTTTTGAGAAAAATAGTTCGTTAAGACTAAAGTGTGCTTCGATCTCTGCCACAGATGACCCTCTATGTGAAATACTATAACGACAGTTCCGTTTGTTTCAAAAGAACTATTAGTATCCTCTAAAATATTCCACCCAGGTTGAGTAAACAATAAAATTGCCCCCCCCAAATGGGTGACTCAGTCACCTCATTTCCAAGAAGGCTCTCGATTTAGAATGCGCTTTAATCTAATTCCTTTTTAGCAAAGCCCCATAAAAACCGTCGAAGCCTTCCTTCTCGGGGCGCAGATGAATCTGCTGTAGCACCGTCCAGCGCGACCCATGTTCAGCCATGAATCTTTCAATCTGTTTTTCATTTTCGCTCGGCAAGATACTGCACGTGGCGTAAACCATTTGGCCGCCCTTTTTAGTCATCTCACAATAGCTGGTCAGAATTTCGTATTGCAGATCATGCAGGCGAGCAATTTCTTCGTTCGACAACTTCCATTTAGAATCTGGATTGCGACGCAAAACTCCGATACCTGAACAAGGCACGTCCAACAACACACGATCTGCGGTTTCGTACAAACGCTTGATCACTTTGCTAGAATCAATCACTCGAGTCTCGATCACGTCCACACCGTCACGGCGCGCGCGCACTTTCAGCTCTTGCAATTTCCACTCATGAATATCCAGGGAGATAATTTTGCCCTTGTTCTTCATCAACGAAGCCATGTGCAAACTTTTTCCACCAGCACCGGCGCAGGCATCAATCACACGATGCCCTGGTTGCACGTCTAACAATGGGACCACCATTTGCGAGGCCGCATCTTGTACTTCGAACAATCCCTTTTTGAACGGTTCGGTGATGAAAACATTTTTTCGCTCTGTCAGCTTCAAAGTGTGCGGCAGATCTGGCGATACTTTCATCGCCGAAATTCCCGCTTCCGTTAAAACTTTTAAAAGTTCATCCGGTGTGGTTTTAAGAACATTTGTGCGTAAGAAAACTTCCGCAGGCATATTAAGCGCACGCACCACGTCTTTGTAATCAGGCCCCAGCTCTTTTTCCAAGGTTTCAGCCATCCAGTCAGGAATCGACTGCGCGATCGCAAACGAAGGAATGTCTTTTTGACGGTCTTGAATTTCTTTTGCCGAAACGCCCTCAAGCTCTTCCCAATCTGGAAGCTCGTTGCCCTGCCGCACCCAATAAGCGGCCCAGATTTTCCACAGATCGTTGTCATCGACAAGATAGCTTAAAAGACGTTCCCAGCGCACGATCTCGTAAACGCTTTCCGCAAAAAAACGGCGATCACGCGCGCCCCATTGTTTTTGTGCCTTTAAATTGCGTTGAATAACTTTGTCTGCGTACGCGCCTTGTTCGAAAACTTCGTCCAGAGCGCCCACTATCGTTTCTACGAGATGCTTATGAATCTTCAAAATGTAAATACCAATCCACCTGATAAGAAGGTGCCGTTAAATTGTCCCGAGGACAGTAAATGAACGTGGTTTTTTAAACCAGCTTCGATAAAGAAGCCAGTATTTTCAAAAATATCAAAGAAGCGCGCACCTAAAACCAACTGATAATCCAAAGACAGTGCAGATTTTCCACTGAGCTGTTTCATAAACACACCCATACCGACGCCTGCACCAAAATAAAGAGGAAAACGTGAACCGGCGTCAGGAAACGTGATCAGCGGCATGAAAGAAATTTTTGCTGGTTTTTCGCCCGGAAAATCATATTCAATGTAATCAATGCGCAAATTTAAATCCATCGATCGATACCATTCGCCGACGCGATAGGTGACGCCAAAATTATTCTTACCCAGGTCGTCCACCTGCCCCGCTCCCCAGTCATAGGATTGCGACGACATGTAACGGCCAAAGTGAATGGCTAAGTAATGATCCGATGAACCACCGAAGGCCGGCTGAGTGTTTTGCTCGGCCGGGTCCCGCTCGCTAAAATATTTCGCCGCCGCAGAGCGACCGACGACAGGTTGAGCTTTTTGCGCCCAAGAGACAGAACCAAGCAACAGGGACACCATAACTGAAAGAAAAGTCTTCACACGCACCTCAGTTTCTTTAGGGCGCCCAACGGCGCACAGGGTCTATTGTACTCAGCTTTTGCCAAGTCGTTTACTTAGAATTTAAGTGCATGACGCGAATAGACATCAGTCTGGCACTGATTGACTAGCAAGGCCCTGATCCCTAATCTCCAGGCAGCTTTTAGGACGGGACCAAAGACTATGAAATGCCCCTTTTGTGGACATGCAGATGACAGAGTTTTAGACACCCGAGTGCAAAAAGACGGGAGCATTCGCCGCCGTCGTGAGTGCCTTGAGTGCAAAGCCCGTTTTTCAACGGTCGAGACCATCATGCTCGCGTTTCCGTTCATCATCAAAAAAGACGGACGCCGCGAACCTTTTAGCAAAGAAAAAATCCAAAAAGGCCTTCAGGCGGCCTGCCAAAAACGCCCGGTCAGTCTGGCGCAACTCGATGGCATCGTAGAAAGAATTTCTGCGTGGATCGTGAATCGCGGAGAAAGCGAAATCTCTTCGCGCTTGATCGGCAAAAAAGTAATGGCAGAGCTGAAACAGCTGGACGACGTCGCGTACATTCGCTTCGCCAGTGTGTATAGGACCTTTAAAGACGTGCAAGAGTTCGTGGAGACCTTGGAAGACACTGAACTGCTTGATTTTGTGGATGCAAATAATCCACAATTAAGCCTGACCTCGATGAACTTTGTAGAAAACGAAAAGAAATCAAATGAAACTGACAGCAAGACGCCAAGCCCGAGAACTCGCCCTTCAAGTCCTCTTTCAAACTGAGTTTGCTCCGCAAATCAGCTATCAAACATTTTTAGAGGTCTTTGAGCAATCGGTTGATCCAGACGTCGTTAACTACGCTGACCTTTTGGTCACAGGGGTTAACGAAAACAAAGCCGCTATCGATGGAAAGATCCAATCTTCTAGTGCCCACTGGAAAGTGGAGCGCATGGCAACGATTGATCGCAATATCTTGCGCATTGCTGTGTATGAAATGAAGTTTGCCTCGGACCCAATCAAAGAAAACATCGCAATCAATGAAGCCGTGGAAATTGCCAAAAAATTTGGAACCACGGAATCTGCTAGCTTCGTGAACGGCCTCTTGGATCAAGTCGGCAAGGTGAACTGATGGCGATAAGCGTGCTTTCCCAGGCCAGTGCTTTAAACCCAGGTTCTGACCTGTGGATTGTGCCTGACCTTGAAAAGTCCCAGTGGGCAGCCAAGCTTGACTGGCATCTTAATTTTCAAATCTGCAAATCATCGCGCCATGTTTCTAAACAACTGCCAGCATTCTTAAATGATGTCCTAGTTGAAACAGAACTTGATAAAAAGCCCTTGCGTACGTCGGGCCCCTTGATGATTGCCTCTTCAGAGCTTTTACCAAATAAGTGGGTTGTGATCGTTCCTTGGAATGACAACTTGGCAGCATGGACTTCAGAAATTTTTGAAATTTGGAAAAATCTGAAAGAGCCTTCTCTGCGTGTGTTTTTGCCACCTGGACAAAATGCTGGGAACTTGCCAGCAGAATGGCAAAGCAATAACAACTTCCAAGATTTTACCGTGGTGCTTGATTAAGTCCGCACTTCTCCTCAAAATAAAGACAAAGCATCTTTTGAGGGACGTGCATGGAAAAATTATCGCAATCTTTAGTTTCAAAACTCACCAAAGTACAACGCCGTATTGAAGCTGTTTTAGAGAATGATTTCGAAAACAAAGTCGAAGAACAAGAACGTCAACAGGGTGCCTTTGAAGCGTCTCGTGATATTTCCTTAGTGCGTGGCCTGTCGCAAGCATTGCCTGAAGATCATATCGATCGTGCGATCGTGGTTTTTTCTCGTTTAGCTTTGTTATTTGATGGCGGAGTCCTGTTAGAAAACAACGACGGTCAGTGGCGCGCCCAAGCTTCCTTTTTTAAGGGCGCCACACAGCTGGTAAAAAACAATAAAAAAGCTGTCATTAGTATTCCCCAAGCACCTTTGATGTCGGTTTTAAAAACAGACTCGCGCTCGATGCTGAAAAGACTGCAAATGAGTTCGTTAGACACTCGCGGTGAAGCCAGTTGCTTGCTTGTTAAAGTCAGCCCTGACTTTGCTTTTTTACTTTTATCGAATTTGCCAGATTTATGGTTGAAAGATCATGTGGAAAACGTCCGTCGCGCCCTTATTAACGGATTTGCTGACTGATGAGCGACAGCGAAAATAAAACCTATACAATTTATATTCTTTCTGACAGTACCGGCGAAACGGCGGCGACGATGATTCGTGCAGCCTTGGTGCAGTATTCGACTAAAGACATCAATATGATTCGCTGTAAAAATGTGCGCACGGAAACACAGGCTGAAGCGGTGATTGAAGAGTGCTTTGAAAGACGAGGCATGCTGGCTTACACCGTTGCCAGCGAACAGCTGCGCAGCAAGATTCGCGAGATGGCCTCGGTTAAAGGCATTCCTTGCTATGATCTTTTGGGGCCTCTCTTGACTACTCTCGATGTTTTTTTTGGCGAGGCCTCTGAAGCTCACGTCGGTGCTTTGCGAGCAGTGGATGAAAGATACTTCAAACGAATTGAAGCGATCGAATACACGGTAAAGCATGACGATGGAAAAACTTTTGCAGAATTAGACAAAGCTGACATCGTGTTGGTGGGGATTTCACGAACCAGCAAAACTCCCCTGTCCATTTTCCTCAGCCATAAAGGCTGGAAGGTCGCTAACGTGCCGTTAGTATTAGACACGCCTTTACCAGAAGAACTTTTTAAGATTGATCAACGCCGCATCGTCGGCTTGATTATCGATATGGATTCACTGCAAAGAATTCGTAAAAGCCGCTTAGAAAAGTTTGGTCAAGATCCTGGCGGCGAATATGCCTCGATGTCTCATATCGCCAAAGAAATCGAGTACGCGGAAAAGATCTATAAACAGAATCGCCGCTGGCCGGTGTTTAACGTCACTGAGCGGGCGCTGGAAGAAAACGCCAGCGAGATCGTTCGGATCATTGCTGCACGCCTGGGGTTACCAGACAGTGTTATTTTCTAATCGCAAGTACGCTTAAGAAAAGGGGCCGTGATCGTTGGCCCCAGATATTTTGATTACGATGCTTTTGCAAAGAAATTATCTTCTGATTCTTCTGCCGGAACCGCTCTTTCTGAGGCCTTAACCAGTGGTGCCGAAGGCGCTCGTTGTTCGCCTCCATAGACCACTGCATTTAGCTCATCCACCGCCGCTTTCATTAACTGCGCTTGGGTGTTGATCTCCTCTGCCGTACCCGCGATCTCTTCAGAAGAAGCCGCATTGCTTTGCACGGACTGATCTAGCTGATTCATCGCTTTGCTAATTTGCGTGATACCCGTCGATTGCTCTTCGCTGGCGACCGAAATCTCATTATTCAGATCAGAAACTTTTTTAACCGACTGGACGATATCTTTGAGCATATCACCGGATTTTGCTGATTTTACGGTTCCGCGCTCAATTTTTTCAACCGACTCTTTGATCAGAACTGTAATGTCCTTCGCCGCAGAGGCAGATCTTTGCGCCAATGATCGCACCGCTTCAGCG
Organism: Bdellovibrio sp.; assembly: GCA_013360185.1. Taxonomy (GTDB): domain Bacteria; phylum Bdellovibrionota; class Bdellovibrionia; order Bdellovibrionales; family Bdellovibrionaceae; genus Bdellovibrio. Next base: position 3,615 of record JABWCO010000089.1, on the reverse strand, counting down.
ACAACAGCAAAGCCTTTACCATGCTCACCCGCGCGTGCTGCTTCCACCGAAGCATTAAGGGCTAAAAGATTTGTTTGGAAGGCGATGTCATCAATGACGTTGATGATCTCTTCGATTTTCTTCGATGACTGCGAAATTTCATTCATCGAAGAAAGCAACTCTTGCATCTCTTTTTCGCCATTCACAGCAGCTTCCGATGACGTCGACGACAAAGCCGCAGCTTGTTTCGCATTATCAGAGTTCATCTTCACCATCGAAGTCATTTCTTCAAGAGCCGCCACAGTTTCTTCTAAAGATGCCGCCGACTCACTGGAGGAATGCGACAATGACTGACCTGCGATAGACAACTGTTGAATCGCAGCTGAAACGCTATCACCCGACGCTTGCAGTTTTTGCGACAAAGCGCTGACTGATTTTGAGATATAGCGTGCAATCACGATCACTGCGGCAAGTAAGAAAAGAACTCCGCAAAGGGCTATGATCATTTGTGTCCAGACCATCCCTTTGGCTTCGGCTAAAACTGTATTATTCGGTGTGCGCACAACGAGGGCCCACGGTTCATCCGTGAAACCCACGGTCACAGGGCTTACCACATATAGGTATTCTAAACCGTCCGCAGGATCGACACCGGAAAGAACCAACTCTTGGCCATTTTTCACAGCAGCTTTAAACTTTTCCGACTCAAACGGATAAGTTGCTTCTTTGGTAATAAGTTTTTCGTCAGGATGGGAAACAAAATTTCCCTTTGCGGTCACGATGTAAGCTTCAGATGTTTCGAATGGCTTGATTGTCCCTGCTTTCTTTTGCAAATCCTTCAAGGGTAAGTCGACCCCGGCAACGCCATAGAACTTGCCTTCGATAATAATCGGCACCACAGCAGACGTCATGAGTACTTGTACGCCATCAATCGGGTACAAATATGGCTCTACCATGGTTTCTTTCAAGCGGGCTTTGGCTTCAAGATAATAGTCACCCTCGCCCGGATTGGCGTATCCAATCAACGGGGTCAAAGAAGGTTTACCACCTTCCCAATTCATATAAGGTACGAAACGGCCCGTCGTATCGTGCCCTTTGGCATTGACGAACTCGCCGTCTTTACCATCCCAGGCGTTGGGCTCCCAACCCGTCCACGTGCCGATTAAGTTTCTATTTTTGACTAAAAGTTCGTGCAAAGCGTCCGTGATATTTTCACGATTGCTGTAGCCTTTCTTTTTATAGGCCTCAAGCACAGCCGCGACATTACGAGAAACATCAAGACCTCGCTCGATACTCAAGCGCATATCATTGGCGTAAGCGCGTGCTGTTTCTACGGTCTTTTCAATCGCACCTTTTTCGGCCGTCTGATAACCATTGCGTGCCATCAGACAAGTCATCGTGCCCAGCACTAACAACGCGATCAGGATGATCGGAACTGCCAATTTAAATTGAATAGAATATTGCTTCTTCATCAGCGGACCTTTCTAACAGGATGTCTAATGACTTGTATGTCGGAAAACGTCGTGAAGAGATTAAGTCCGGATCAAGTTTTATCCTTTTTCCTGCTGGGCCATCGTCTGGTAAAAAACCTCGACCAACGCCTTGTTGTCCGAATTCTTTTTATAGTAAAACATCAGGTCGATTTCGTAGTGTAAGTCTTTAACATACACACGATTTAAGCGTCCGGAGCGCACTTGTTTTTTAATAGAGTGCGCAGGCAAAAAGCCCCACCCAAGCCCTGCTTCAATAACACGTTTTAATGTTCCGACGTTAGAAGACTCAAAGATCGAGGGCACATTTAAACCCAATGTTTGCATTTTGCCATTCAACAGGCTGCTAAACCCCGGGAACTCATCGACAAAATTAACTAATGCGAACGAACCAATGTCTTTTAAGGTGATTTGTTGAGGCATTTTCTCTTCTTTATTAGAACCCACCAACCACATTTCTTCTTTGACCAAAAACTTTTGTTCGCAGTTTTCCAACTCCGCCGCAAACTCGACCTTCACGTCAGGCAAAATCAGAATGTCGTAATGGCCCTTTTTAAACCCCTTAATAAGCTCATCACCTTGTTCATAATCAATCTTCAACATCAAGTTCGGATTGTGACGCATCAAACGCCCCACGATAGGACTCATTAGGTGCAGCCCCAAAGAGTTCAGCGTTCCAATGCGCAGCTGGCCTTTCATGTGATTGCCGATGGATTTGATCGCAATTTCTGCCTGCTGTGTCAGATTGATAATTTTGCGGGCGTATTCATATAGGACCTCCCCTTGCGGGGTGGCTTTTATCTGCCGCACACCACGCACCAAGAGCTCGACACCTAGATCTTCTTCTAGGTTGCGAATCTGCTGAGAAACCGCAGGCTGGGTTAGGTAAAGCTTGTCAGCGGCCGCAGTCATCGAGCCTTCGCTGATCACTGTAACAAAAGTATTTAGCTGATACAGGTTCTTCACCGGTTTTTCTCCTTTGCGCTTTGATCCGCAGGCCATTTGTTATTATACTTAAATGCATTAACCAACATGAGGTCTGCATGAAGTATCGTTTGTTCACATCGCTCGCAGTTATTCTACTCAGTTTTAGCGCACATGCAAAAGTCTTTCGTAATGCCTATATCGCCTTCGAAATGCCAGAGACCTGGAAATGCAATTTAGAACAGACCGAATGGGTGTGTCGAAGCGAACAGAATAAAGAATCCAAAGAGGCGATTATTATTTTGACCGCCAAAGAAGTCGGCCCGACGGACTCTTTCCCTTTGTATGAAGCCCACTTAAATACACCTATCGCCGTGGCGACACGCGGGGGAGCTGCCGGTGGGGAATCAAAAATCGTCTATAAGTCTAAAAATGTGCAAATCAACGACCAAACCTGGATTGACTCTTTGCACTTAGGATCTGAGGTCCCGAATTACTTCACTCGTTACCTCGCAACGATTAAAGATAAAATTGCGATCTTGGTGACCTTCAGTGCGCACAAGCAGTACTACACCAAGTACAGCCAGGACTTCTTCAAAGCCGTGATGAGCTTACGGGTGATCGCCTCGAAAAATCTTTTGGCTAAACCGGAACTGGGCCCGATCCGTCCCGGTTCTGAAACGCTCGGCGGTCCGATTGGTTCAGCGATGCCCGCGGATATGTTACAGGAAGATGCAACTCCTAAAAAGGGTGGCAAAAAGGGCTTGCTCCTTGGTGGGGCTGCTATTTTAGCTGCTATTGGGATTTTTATTTTCCTTCGTGCGCGTAAGAACAAGAGATAGTTTTCTACGGGTTAGGTGGCGAGCTGCGATGGTTGGAGGCGGGGAAGGAAAAGAGCCCTGGCGCTTCGGTCGGCACGCCGTCCGGGCTCGTTGCGGCCGCTGGCTTTGCCAGCGGTTCGGGCCATCCCGGCCCCCGCAAAGGCCGACGCTTCGGCCATGGCTCTTTTCCTTCCCCGCCTCCAACTTTGCCTTCGACCTTTTCCTTTTAATTTTTTTTTGCTTGATTGATCTTTTTTGAAGTTCTTTTTGTGTTTAAAGGTACATATTGAGTCTTTGATTACCTTTATTCCATCAGCACATCGCTTTGTTCTTTGCTTCGACCTCGCAAAGAGGGGCTGCCTATCTTTTGTTCGTTGGGATATTTTTTTAACAAAAAAAACGGC
>JABWCO010000216.1 GCA_013360185.1 Bdellovibrio sp. | reverse complement strand
GAGGTTAGAATTTCCAACCCTGCTCATTGAAGTTATTTCTATCCCTTGCAAAAATTCATTCGTTTAACGAGATTGCCTAGATGGTTATCCATCTTTTCTTACTCTTACTTGGGGATATTTTCTCATGCCTTTCGATAAAGCGTTTGAATCAGTATACTTCAGTGCCTAACGAATGCTTATTATGATAGAACTACATAGTTCTATGAAACTAGAAGTTTAACAACTCAACAATAAGTTGTTTTAGACCTATAAGATGGAGATTGTGTCAGTTTTTGACTGAAAATCAACGACATACATACATATTTTAATTAAAAACGATTTAATCCGAATGACATTAAAAGACTCTCAAAAAAGCCTATTAGAGCATTCTGAAGTTAAAGTGAGGCTTTTAAAATTATATTTGGAAAGCTACTTAAGCATACTAAGCAATTCACAACACATAGGAAATATCCATATTTTTGATCTATTTTGTGGTCAAGGTATTTATGAAGACGGTGGCGAAGGAAGTCCAATAGTAATTCTTAATTCAATAAGAGATGCATTTTTCTCCTCAAACAGTAAAAAGTTTTCCAGAAAATTCAATTGCCATTTTAATGATAGTGATAGTCATAAAGTGGATCATCTTAAGGCAATAGTTGACCAAAAGGAATTAACTCATAAAGAAATAGGAACATTTTCTTTTGCAAAAGAAGACTATAGAGTATTGGTTCCCAAAGTGATCAAAAAGCTCAATGCAATTTCGCTCAATGAACGTGCTTTTATCTTTATTGACCCGTACGGCTACAAAGATTTACAGTTTAGTGACATTAAGGATATGCTCTCAAATGGAAAATCTGAAGTTCTACTATTCCTTCCAACTCAATTTATGTTCCGTTTTGAAAAAGGTGGTACTCCAAAAGCTCTATTTAATTTCATAAATGAATTAGTCCCCGTAGATAAGTGGCCGAAGAGTTCTACCGGATTAGATTTTATCGAAACACTGAAAAATGCTTTTCGAACTAATTTAGGATCGAAATATTTCGTGGATTCCTTTATAATATCTCGAGGTTTAAATCAATTTTTTTGCCTATTTTTTTTTACAGGCCACATATTAGGCTTTGAAAAAATGTTGGAAGCGAAATGGAAGCTTGATAAAGAAGATGGCCTCGGATGGCATTTTAGATCTGAAGGAGACTTGTTTGATTTGATAGAAAAAGAACCAAACACTAAAAAATTTGAGGAATCTTTATTAGAATTTTTAAAAAGCACAAGAACCAATGGGGAAATATATTTATTCACATTACAAAATGGATATTTATGTTCCCATGCTAATCAGATATTAAAGCTGTGGCAAAAAAGTAATAAAATTGATGTAACCAATATTGATGGAACTATTAGTAGAAAAGGTGCTTTCTACCTGAATTACAAGAACTATACGAATAACTCCAATAGAATCAATATAAAGGTTAGATAACATGTCTCACTCGTCTATTGAATGGACAGAAATGACGTGGAACCCAACAACGGGTTGTAATAAAATTTCGGCCGGCTGCAAATTTTGTTATGCTGAAATCATGTCACGACGCCTTAAAGCAATGGGCATCGAAAAATACCGTGACGGATTTGAACTCCGACTTCACGAAGAAGCACTACTCGTGCCGTACACATGGAAAAAACCAAAGCTCGTATTTGTGAACTCCATGAGTGATCTGTTTCATAAAGAAGTACCGCTCAGTTTTATCAAAAAAGTCTTTAAGGTAATGAATGATAACTCGCAACATACGTTTCAGGTATTAACTAAACGATCCGATCTTTTATTAAAATATGACAAGTATCTCGATTGGACACCCAATATATGGATGGGTGTTTCTGTTGAAAATGAAAAGGTCGCACATCGAATCGACGATCTTCGAAAAACACACGCTCAAACAAAATTCTTATCTCTCGAACCGCTGATTGGCCCGCTTCCCAACCTAAATCTCAAGAAGATTGATTGGGTCATCGTCGGCGGTGAAAGCGGGCACCGGCCGCGACCAATGAAAGCAGATTGGGTGTTGGATATTCAGGAACAGTGCAGGCGGGCGGATGTTGCGTTCTTCTTCAAGCAGTGGGGTGGCCGGAACAAGAAGGCTAACGGGAGAATTCTCAACGGGCAAACCTTCGACGAAATGCCCGGGCGCTTTGTTCAAACGGGCGCAAGCACCAATCCGTAATCCCCTCCCATAGGAGTCCTTCGGACAATCCGTAATCTCCCCCTACAACTCCTTCACCATCTTCACCACCTTCCAGCAGAAGTTCACGTCCTTCTTCCTCACTGTCACCGGCTCGAAGTCTGGATTGAGGGGAATGAGGTGGATGTAGTTTCCTTCGAACTTTACTTTCTTGAGCGTGTCTTCGCCGTTGACTCGTACGACGCAAACGTCGCCGTTGTGCGGTTCCTGTGCAGGACTGACGACAACAGTATCGCCGTCCTCGATACGGGGCGCCATACTGTTGCCTTTGACTTTGAGCGCAAACGCCTGCGGGTCGCGTACGTCGTCAACAGCAATATAGTCGTCAACGTAGTCGGGGTGAAAATTAGTGGCAAGCTTGCCGGCAGGCACGGCGGACATGATTGGCAACTCAACCAGTTTTGCGTTTCGGCGGAATGTGTTGGGAAGTTGAAACACGTTCGATGGCCGGACCGGTGCATCGTACATTTCTCCTTCGCCCGTCAGCAGCCAGTGGGGATGTACGCCGGTGGCTTTGGCGATTTTGGTAATTGAAATGCCGTCGGGGATTTGCTCGCCTTTCTCCCAACGTTGCAGCGTGCGGGTAACGATGTTGGCTTTGTGTGCGAGGGTCGCTTGGTCGA
>JABWCO010000088.1 GCA_013360185.1 Bdellovibrio sp. | reverse complement strand
GTAAGAGCCCAAAGACTCCATCGTCAAAATGATGACGTGGGGTTTGTTTTTGGCAGCCCATTCGTTGCGCGGGGATTTTTGTTTTAAAAGCTCGATCGGATCAGCAGGAACATCGGTCACGGGGATTTGATAAAAATCGGCAAAGGCTTGGGCAAAATTTTCTTCATAGCCGAAATGTTTTAAGTTGCTATCCCACTTGGACGTTTGCAGGGCCTTTAGCTCCATAGCGCGGGCAAACGCTCGCACGCCGTTAAAGCCCAGATGATTCACAAAAATACTTTTTGAAATCCCCGTATCCATTTCGCTAAGAGGGAATAATGCCAAAGAGCCTCGGGCGCCAACACCATTCACAACAAAGATCACAAAGAAAAACAGCACAAACACGGGATAAGAGATTTTTTGAACGCGTCCGGGAAGCCACTCTTTGCCTTGGGTAAAGTTGATCTTTAAACCCTTCCATAAAAGGTACACAAATAAAAACAAAGCCAAAGAAATCCAAGCCATGGGGTAATTACGCCAAATTGTTTTTATCAAGGCGATGGTGTCATCCGTGAAGAAGCCAAAAATTAAAACATTGATGCGATCTTGATAGAAACTGTAATAACCAAAATCCACGGCAGAAATATAATTCACGATGAACAGCATCAAGGTGTAGTAGGGCACTAGAAACAGTGCGAAATTCTTAAAGACTTTATCTAAGACAAACCGAGGGCCGCCTCGGAACGACAGTGCACTGAGAAGTAAAAGCAGTAACAGGGGAATAGCGTTTACATAAAAAAGCACGGTGCTGTCAAAACGGGTGCCTAAAATAAAAGCGTGAAGGACATCACCTTTTAGGGTCGCGAGTTCTGCGGATTTTCCGTAATAAAAAAGGAAAGCTAAACGCCAAAAAAAGCCGACAACTAAAAACGTCGCATTCACGATAAGAATGCGTTTGATATATAGCCAAGATTGATTAAACCATTGCGCCCGAGAAGTTTCCATTGGTGGCTGAAAATCTCACTTCCGAGGCTCTTACGCAAGATGATTCCCAGCGTACTCAGTCTGGAATTTTACCAAAATCCCATGCTTTATTGGGGTCGGACGGAGGCGTGTACCCGGTGTCTTTGCTTTTTTCCACCGTTTTTATGCGCTTATCCGTGGTGGCCGTGATACTGACCGGCGTTCCTTTAACTTTGCGGCTGTCCTCAAGAATTTTTAAGAATTTGCCATAGTGCTCCGAAGAACGAGCCAAGGAAAAGGCGCCGCGGTTCTTTTCGCCTTCAAAAAACACTTCGACGCCATCAGATTCTTCACGCACCACTTTGACTTTAGCGCTAAAAGAAAGCGAGTTGTCGCTCTCTGAGGCCGGGTCCTTTTCGAAGATATTTGTATTGAGCTTTTTCTGGGCCGTTTGGGCCTGTGCATCACCAGTTAGAAAGAGTATCAGGATGAGACTCAGCATCGTTTTTCCCCTTTCTTCTATTATTGCACCTCCTTTTGTTGCCACGCAATAGGGCTTATAGTAAGTTTTGGTATCTTGATTTAAGGAGATCTTATGAACCTTGGTTGGACTGAAATTCTGCTTATTGGTGGTATCGCTTTACTTATTTTCGGACCGAGCAAACTTCCCAGTTTGGGACGCTCGATGGGCGAAGCCATTCGCGGCTTTAAAAAAGGCCTGACTGATGATGGATCAGCAGAGCGCGAAGCCAACGCACAGCTGACGCAAAACGCCGAGAAGCCTTTGAATCAACAAAATGTGCAGCAGACTCAAGAGGAAAAAGAGCTTTCCAAAAAGTCATGAGCTCACGAATTGCATTGACACAAACAGTGCAAAAGGGCGGATGCGCTGCGAAGGTGGCCGCCTCGGAACTGCGGCATATTTTACAGAACGTAAAATTTCCGCCAGCCCATCCAGAACTTCTTGTGGATGGTGGCCTCTTTGATGATGCCGCCATTTATAAAGTCTCCGACGAAATCGCGTTGGTGCAAACCCTTGATTTTTTCACGCCCATCGTAGATACGCCGATGCTCTTTGGTGAAATCGCCGCAGCCAATGCCCTCAGCGACGTTTATGCTATGGGTGGAAAACCTAAAACAGCCTTAGGCATCTTAGCGTTCCCGTTAGCCACACTTCCTGCCGACGTTATTGTGGATGTCATGCAAGGAGCCAGCAATAAAATTGCGGAGTCAGGGGCTAACTTTGTAGGCGGTCACTCCATCGACGACGACACTTTAAAGTTTGGTTTATCAGTGACGGGCTTTGTTCATCCCGAAAGAATTTGGAGCAATGCCAAGGCTCAGCCCGGGGATCACCTAATTTTGACCAAACCCTTGGGCACCGGGACATTGACGGCCTCTTTAAAACGCCAAGTTTCTTCAGAAGACGATATCATGGAAGCGTTGTTAAGCATGGCGATGATCAACAATGCTGTAGACTATTTGTCGGCTGAACACATTGCGAACGTGCACAGTGCGACGGACATTACTGGCTTTGGTTTTTCAGGACACTCCATGCAGTTAGCAAATGCCAGTGGTGTGACCTTAAAAATCAATGCCGCAAAACTGCCGCGTTTTTCCACGGCCATGTCCTTTTTAGAAAAGGGCTATTTGACCAAAGCCCATCGAACGAACGCCCAATATACGGAAGCTTTAGTAGACACCACAAGCTTGGACGAAATGTCGCGCTTATTATTGCATGATCCGCAGACCAGTGGGGGATTGCTTTTATGTGTTCCTGCTCAGCTGAGTGCCGATATCGTGCAGGCCTTACGCAAAAAATTTAAGGCCGCAGAAATCGTTGGAGAGGTTTTATCTCGTCAAGACAAAGCGGTGATTTTTGCAGATTGAAAACCTTCAAAAAAAAGATTTTAAAAAAATATTTATCAACGCGACACCTTTGTTAGACGTGCGGGCCCCGGTGGAATTCGCTCACGGCAGTTTGCCGGGAGCTGTGAACCTGCCAATCCTAAACGATGCGGAACGTGCTTTGATCGGAACGACGTACAAGCAGCAAGGTTCCGAAGCGGCTGTGGCCTTAGGTTATCAAATCATTTCCGGCGATGTGAAAGCAGAGCGCGTAGCGGCCTGGAAGAGTTTTTTAGGTCAGCACCCCGAAGCTATTTTATACTGTTTTCGCGGTGGGAAACGCTCGCAAATCACGCAACAATGGTTGCGCGAGGCTGGGGTTTCGCGCCCCCTCTTAGTCGGTGGTTACAAAGCTGCGCGACAGTTCTTAATGGAAGAAATAGAAAGCTTTAGTCAGAAGCAGGAATTGCTTGTGGTTTCAGGGCCCACGGGCAGTGGGAAAACGCATTTTTTGCATCAAGTGCAAAGCTTTTATCCCAGCATTGATTTAGAACTTTTAGCGCGTCATCGCGGCTCTGTTTTTGGGGATTTAGAGCAAGCTCAGCCGACGCAAATTGATTTTGAAAACCATTTGGCACAGGTCCTTCTGCGGATCGAGGACAAGTTGCCTCAAAATTTGCGTCCACTAGTTGAAGATGAAAGCCGGGTGATTGGGAAAGTCCATCAGCCGAATTCTTTCTTTGAACGTTTGCGCCGCAGTGAAGTGGTGTGGTTGGATGAGCCCTTCGACGTGCGAGTCACCAACGTCTATCAAGACTATATAATGGCCACCGCTTTGGGGCTCTGCACTCAGCAGACTCCGCGCTGTGCTGAAGAGTTGGAGATTTTGCGCACTCAGGCGCTGCAAGTTTTTGCGAAGTACCGTCGGGCTGTGACGCAGATATCAACTCGCCTTGGCGGACTTCGTGCGCAAGAAGTGCTTACAGATCTAGCACAGGCAGAGTCTGACTTTCTAAATAATAACACTCTGGAACTGAATCGTGTCTGGATTGAAAAGCTTCTGCGCTATTACTATGATCCCCTTTACTTGGGCTCACTCGAGCGCCGCCAAGTTAAAGTCCTTTTTAAAGGCTCGTCCACTTCTGCCGCAGACTTCTTGCGCAGTCTTAAGACATAGCTTATTTCTCGATTTTCTCGATGCGTTATCTATTTGAAATATTAAGAATTCGGCGCAAGATATGGCGTTAGCAAAATTTAGAACCAACCTTAAACAGGAGACACAATGAATAAGTTAGTACTTGGTGGTCTTGTTGTAGCCGCACTTGCGATGACAACAGCATGCCAAAAGAAAGTTAAGCTCGACACAGACATGAAAAAAGCGAGCTATGCTATCGGTCAACAAATCGGTGGTAATTTGAAACAGCAAAACATCGAATTCGACGCTGATGCTTTAGCACAAGCTTTGAAAGATGCAGGCGCTGGTAAAAACGAAATGACTAAAGAAGACATGCAAGCAGCGATGATGAAGTTGCAAGAAATGTCTATGAAGAAGCAACAAGAAGCTGCTGATTCAAACGCAAAAGCGGGTAAAGACTTCCTAGAAAAAAATAAATCTGCTGCGGGCGTGAAAGCAACAGCTTCAGGTCTTCAGTACATCACTGAAAAAGAAGGCACTGGCGCTTCTCCTAAAAAAGAAGACGTAGTTAAAGTTCATTACAAAGGAACTTTGACGAACGGTGAACAATTCGATTCTTCTTACGACCGTGGTCAACCAGCTGAATTCCCAGTAGGTGGCGTTATTCCAGGTTGGACAGAAGCTCTTCAATTGATGAAAGTTGGCGGCAAAGCTAAACTTTTCATCCCACCTGAACTTGCTTACGGTCCTTCAGGCCGCCCAGGTATCCCACCAAATTCAGTTTTGATCTTCGAAGTTGAATTGATGGATATCGTTAAGCAAGAACCAGCTAAAAAGAAAAAGTAATTAATGATCGACATTAACAAAGACCCTTTTGAGCATTTTGATCGCCTTTTAAAAGAGGCCTTCGCAAAGCAAGTCCCTGAAGCCAACGCAATGTCGTTGGCAACAGTGGATGAAAAGGGTGTGCCCTCCGTCAGAATCGTCTATCTTAAAGATGTCTCTGAGGGGGGCTTTGTTTTTTATGGCAACTATGAAAGTCGTAAAGGACAAAGTATCGAAGCTAACAACACTGTCTGCCTTAATTTCTATTGGCCGGTTTTGTGGCAACAAGTTCGAATCACGGGAAGAGTTGAAAAAGTCTCTGCGCAAGAAAGCGATGCTTACTTCGCCACTCGTGCTCGCTTAAGCCAAATCGGGGCTTGGGCTTCTCATCAATCGCAAGAAATTCCCGATCGGGATTGGCTTGCTCGTCGTGTACAAGAGTATGAAAAACAATTTGATGGCCAAACGGTGCCGCGCCCTCCGCATTGGGGTGGCTGGCGAGTTATGCCTACGGAAATTGAATTTTGGTTTGGACTTACCGGGCGGTTGCATGAACGGTATGTTTATTTGAAGGCTGGGGAGGGGTGGAAGACCCTCATGCGCAGCCCTTAGTTGCCTCCTTTAAAATAGAAGTTCGCCCTTAGCGCTTTCCGCTTCTGCTCGGACAGTCCTCGCGCTTGTTTTTCTTTGCTGGCTTTGTTGCTTTTCTTTTTTTGTTTTCTGATTGCTTTGGCAGGTCTTTCTTGGCGCTGCGGAACTCGCGACAGCGTAAAGCGCTAAGGGCGAACTTCTATTTTAAAGGAGGACGTTGGGCCTGTGTTTTTACGATGGGAATTGAGGGGGAGGGCTCGGCTTTTTTTTGTGTTTGTGGGTGCTGAATTAGTTTTTTTTGAATTTTTTTGTTTTGCTGGTTGCAGAGTTGGAAAGGTCTTATTCGTTTTTTAGGCGACGTAGGTTTTCTAGGCTTTCTTCGATGGCTTTTTTCTTTGTTTCTAGTTTGGTTCTTTCTTCTTGGCTTAAATCTGGATTTTGTAGGCGGATTGAAATTTTTTGTACGGCCAGTGTGGCTTGTTGATCAATGCTTGCTATGGCTTGATCGGGTTCTTGGAAGATTTGGGATTTTATTTTATTTAAGTTTTCGACGTCTTGTTTTGTTAGTTGTGGATAGTAAACTTCTGCGATTATGTTTACTAGTGAGTTCACTTGTAAAGACAGTAAGCTCGCTGCGATAAAGCGCGTGGCTATTGGGAATTTTTGCAGGGCTTGGCTGCCTAGTTTTAATCCTGTCGATGTGATGGCTAGTCCTGCTAAAGTACTGGCTGATTCTGTGGTCAGGTGGCCCATGTCGACTATTTGTTTCATCAGATTGCCGTAATTCAATTCGCCGTATTTATAGCCGTAACACTCGGTCATGGCTAACCAGAAGCCAGGGGATCTGCGGGCTTGGGCTACTGCGGGGCTCATGCCGCCTGATTGGGTGCGTGTTTCGCTGGCTTTAAGGTCCATGCCCATGATGTTAAGCCAGTTGCTCAGACCGCTGATAAAGTTGTCTTTGTCGAAGGCTAGGCGCAGAGCTGAGCCTACTGTGCCGGGCGCGCATTTTTGTAAAGTGGCGTTAAAGATCAGTTGGTCTTGGGCGGATAGTGCCACCGCTGCTTCGGAAGCTTTTGCTCCTGAAGCAGAAATCATTGCCAAGAAAAGAGCGATGACAGCGGCACAACGCATTTTGATTATTCTAAGTTCTCTAGAACTTTTTTTGCGGCTTCTAGTTCTTTTTGTTTTGCTGCGATGCTAGCTTTCAGTTCTGGGATTGCTTTTGTGTTTACATACACATCATAAGCTTTTACGCCGGCATAAATACCTACAGTTGCCGTGACTGCGTATCCCGCCATGCCAAAACCTGCTGCATACATTTGACCGATGTCACTGCCACCAGATTTCGACATTTTTTTTGAAGCTATGCCCAAGTAAGCGGCTAAGCCAGTAGAGATCACAAGCTTAATCACATCCTTTTTTTGCTCTGACTGTGCTTGTTCCAATTGCACACCCATGATGCCTAGTTCATTAGAAAGTGAAGACACTTTTTCGACATTGCTCATCGCCATGGCCTGGGCAGACATTGCCATTGCGATCAATAGACCCATCAGCTTTTTCATAAAAATCTCCTGTCATTTTATTAAGTTGATATTTTAGTAGCCGAGTTTACCCATGGAAGGATCGTGCCAGACGGCTTTTGGTTTTATGGGCTTTAAAGGCATGGCGACTGTCTAAGGTAACAATTTTCGGCGGTCGGGAAGCAGCCGATCTCTCTGGTCTCCGTCTGAGCTCCCTCAAACGGGGGAGGTTCCTGGAAAGAATCTCGAGTGCTGTCGGAATAAGTCCTAGCAAGTTGCCGGGCTTACTTCTAAGATTTAAGCCAAAGGAGTGCCATGGGGTTATTTACGTTGCTGATGTTTTTAAATATCGCGATCTTTACTGTGGCCGTCAGCCTAATTGTCTTTGTGTACCCGGTGCGCCGCTGGCCCCTGGCCAGATGGTTGATTGTGTTTGTGGGTTCACTTTGTTTGATTTCTTTTTTTTCATTAAGTGTGTACTCGCAAGAATCCTTTGAAATTAAAGTGATGTTTTCCCGATTGCGTTTTTTAGGGCTGGCGATTTTAGCCCCCAGTTGGTTGCTGTTTTTAAGTACAAGCTTTCAAGCGTGGACGTGGTTGCAGCGGCGCGGAGTTGTTGCTGTCTTGTTCTTTCCAGCTTTGATTACCATTGCGTGTACGTTGTCGCCCGCTTTACAAAGCCATGTAATTCATAGCTTTACGGCGATTCAAGTCTTAGGATTGTCGGTGTTAAGTTATGAGGGGGGCAGCTGGTTTCCCGTGCACTATCTGTGGAGTGTCGCTTTAATGTTGGTCTCCTTTGTTTTAGGTGCGCGGATTCTCATGCGCGGGACGTCGGTGCAGCGTCGGCATTTATTGTTTCTGATGAGTGGTTCTTGTTTATCTTTAGCCGTCGATAGTTATTGTGTGGCCACAAACTCACCGCTGCGCTGGGCGATGTTGCCTGCAGGAACTTATTTGATCACCGAGGCGGCTCTTGCCTATGGCGTTTTCCGTTATCGTCTCTTGGCTTCGGCGCTTATTGATATGGAAAAAGTTTATTTGCATCTGCCAGATCCCGTCGTTGTCGTCGACGAGTGGGGAAAGCTTGCCGGATATAATCACGCCGCGAAAAACGCTTTCTTTTTTTCTAGTGCTTCAGTCGGGCGAACATTGCAAGAGCTAATACCCAGTTTGCCAACTCAGAAACAAGAGTTTGAATTTGTGAACCTGGCGGGGGTTTCACGGTTTTTTGAATTTTCTTTTCGGACTATTGGCGCAGGCCAAGATTATCACGGGCAAGTTATTTTCTTTCGCGACGTCACGGATCACAAAGAAAATGCTAAACGTCTTTCTGAAAATATGGAGTTTCGGTCTCGCCTGATGGCCTTGATTGCCCATGATATGTTTGGGCATGTGCAGAATCAGGCTCGTTTATCCGAGGTCTTAAGAGACGGCGTACCACTAGAATCCAAAGAACTTGCGGATCTTTTATCCACCTCGACGCAAGCCTCTCGGGATTTTATGGGCAATATCTTGTCCTGGGCCAAAACTCAAGAGCAGGCCTTTCAGTTGGTGCGGAAGCCTTTTGAAATCAACGTGCTTTTAGAAGAAATCATAGAAGAACTTGCCGGTTTGTTTAAAGCGCAAAAGGTGACGACGTCTTTTCAGAGTCATCGGCGTCCGCTGATCGTTTCTGGTGATTCGCAAATGGTTGGCACGGCGGCCAGAAATTTACTGACCAATGCGTTGCGTGCTTCGTCTGCAGGAAAAAGTGTGCAAGTCACAGTTTCAGTTCACGATCAAGAGGTCAGTGTCACAGTGCAAGATCACGGTGTCGGTATGACCCGCGAAGAGGTCGACAATTTATTATCAAAACAAAATAAAAAAGTCTTTGGAGCGAAATCCCATAATCAAGGTTTCGGTGTCGGATTTAGTTTAGTGCGACAATTTGTGGACCTGCATAACGGAAGTATTTCCGTGGACTCAGTTCTTGGACGGGGCACCGAAGTTCGTTTTACCATTCCGCTGTAAGAACCATGCGGTTAATTCGGCGCGATTGCGAGATTGGGTTTTCTGACCTAAGTTTGCGCGATGGGTTTTAACCGTTTCAAGAGAGCACCCTAAAGTTTTTGCAATCGCTTCGTTGGTTCCACCTTGCGCGATCAGCTCTAAAACTTCCCATTCTCTTTTTGTTAATCCATCAGAGGGTGGCTTGTCTAAAGCTCTTTGAATATCAGGATCGATATAAATGTCTGCCGAACCTTGGGACATCTGCAAACTGCGCAAAGCTTCTTGAAAAACATTTTGTTTGTGGGACTTCCACAAAATCGCATCGGCTCCAGATCGTCTGAGTTCCCGTAGGATGCTTAAGTCTTCACAGCTGGTGACAATCAGGACCCGCGCATTTTTTGCATTTTGTTTTACCGTCCGTAAGACTTCTAAGCCTGAAATGTCAGGTAAGCTTAAATCCAAAACCAAAAGGTCCGGTGGACTTTCGTTGAAAAGCTGAACAGTGTTGCGACCAAATTCAGATTTACGAATTTGCAAAGAGTTCGGCAAAAATTCGCGCAAGTAGGTTTCTACACCCATCTGGCAGATAGGGTGATCGTCGCAAATTAAAATGTTTTGAATTGCGCGCGCACGTTCTGACATCAGTACTCTTCTTTGGTCAGCGCAAAAATCATCATGTCTTCCCATTTTTTATTAAAAAACAGACGACGCTTACTCAGTCCCTCATAACGCATATTGAGGCCACGAGCCGTGCGAATAGATTTTTTATTGCGTGGTGAAATGCCGGCTTCCACACGATGTAATTTTAAGTTTTTAAAAGCGATGCTTAAGGCGCAGTTGCAAGCCTCTTGGGCATAGCCTTGGGCCCAATAAATATTGAAAATGCGATAACCTAAATAAGCATTATTGAAAATCCCGCGCGAGACATCCATCAAATTCACGCTACCAAGCAAAACGCCATCATCGATACGAAAGATGCCATAGCTGTAAAAGTGGTCTGCCAGGCGTTGTTTTTTTTCTTTCTTTAACAGCTCATTGAACTTTTGCTTAGTTAATTGCGATGCGGCCCAGTTGGTTTCATCCCACTCATTTTGCGCGGGCCTTAGGCAAGAGTGTGCTTGCACCCAATTGTCGTAATCCGTTTTTTCTAAGGGGCGTACGATAACTCGAGCTGATTTTTTAGACAGAGGCACTGTGATAGATTTCATTGCTTATAAGTCTAAGAGGAATGCGCTGAAGTTTGCAATGATAATAGGTCAAAGTGTGGGTGCTGCGTACATAGGCCGTGTGATCTTCATGGCCGATCAATTTTAGGGTGATCTTAGATTCGGGGCCCTTTGGTAAAGCCACCGCTTTAGGAGTTACAAAAGGTGTTTTTTTGTCGTCGATCCAGATCTCAGCACCTTCTTGTTCGCTGACGACCATGCATAGGCACATCGGGGTTTTATCGATGCGTAAAAATTCGCGTAATGTTTTAAACCATGCCATAAAAGCCCCCTTTCGATCCGAAAAAGGGTTTAGCACAGGGGGCTTTTGAAGTCCTATAGAAATGTAAAAAAACTAGACCTTGTCGGCCTTAGTGCAAAGAATGTGGCGCAACGAGGTAAAATTCAGGGATTTCCACGCTGAAGCTTTCCCCATTTTCAGTTACGAAGTGATAAAAACCCTTCATACTTCCGGTGGTGGCGTGCAAAGGGCAGGCGCTATCGTATTCAAAAGTCTGACCCGGCTGGATTTTTGGTTGCATGTCCATGACCCCAGGGCCACGAACTTCTTCTTTGTTGCCGCGGGAATCGGTAATGATCCAATGGCGACTCATCAGTTGTGCGGGGGCGGAGCCTGAGTTTTTAATCGAAATTTTGTAAGCAAAAAAATGATAGTCCTGATCTGGGCGAGACTCAGAAGGAATATAAACTACTTTTGCGGAAATCTGGAATTCAGGATGAGTCGTTTTTTGCATGGACATAAAATTACTTTATCTCTGATTTTTTAAGGGAGCAAGCAAGGGAGTGGCGCTTTTTGTATTGCGGCGTAAGCGCCCTGATTCGCTATTTTTTAAGCTGTAAATTTTCGATTTCAAATACCAAAGGATAGTGATCCGAGGGCAAGTTGAATTTGGCGTCCAAATTTTTCGGAATAGGGTATTCAGAACCAAACTCATCCTTATAGCGATACACCGACGTGGATTGCGCTTTTAGCAGCTTTTGCATGTGGGGTGACATAAAGGCAAAGTCGATTTGTCGACCATCGGCGCGCGATCCATTGCGAACCTGATAAAAGGTCGCTCGCTGTTCAGCGCTAAGGCCCGCGACTTCAAGGACGTCCTTAAGCTGGGTTAAAGAGTAGAGGTCTTTAAATTCTTCGTCCGTGTTTATGGAGCTGGCATTGCCATTAAAGTCGCCCGCCACCAATATGGGCAGATCCGGATGCACAGCCTCCAGTTCATTGTATATTTCTAACAATGTGCGCAGCTCCGCGCGACGACGCTCAAAACCATTGGGGTCGATGCGTTCGGGATCGAGCCGTGACTTTAAATGGGCGAGTAAGACCACCATAGAAGGGTTTTCTTTGTCCGACTTAAAAATCCTTAATTCAGCCACATCCCGGGAAAACTTGTGACTGCCGCCGGTGATTTTACTTTTGATCGGATACCCGTGCGCCAGGCTTTCGCGTTCGTGCGGATATAGGTAATTAATGGGGCGATGTTTATTTGATTGCAGATCAAAGTAAAAGGGTAAACCTTTGCGGATCAAAAAACCAACGTCAATATTGCGCTCAGAATTTCCCTCAATTAAACAAGGTGAATACGCATCATCCATAAACAACTGGTTGAAGTTTTTTAGAGACTCAAACCCACCAACTTCGCACAGCATAATGACGTCGGCGTTGATCTCTTTAAGGGCCTTGGCCAACTCTTGCGACTTCTTTAAAGACTTATTCTCATAGACCGAGGCCGACAGGCGTTGCCATAGCGACTCCTTCAGTTCGACGATGTCTTTTCCTGGTGTTTCATCGAACATCAAAAAAAGGTTCTCTGCATTGAGTAAGCAAAATTTTAAATTTGTGGTCTCTGTCCACGTCATATTATGATCTTACGGATATTTACTCAGTAATCACTAACTAAGTGAGGAAAATAACGTGGCAAAAAAAGTAGCTTCCCCAAAAAAGACGGCAAAAATTCAGTTTCAATCTTGGATTGAAACCTTCGACTTCGGGAAGGAACTTAAAGTAAAAAATGAATTGACGGGCTTCGTCTATTTTTTAGGAGTTGACGACGCCAATAAGTTCACAAGCCTGATTGAACAACATTCTTTGCCTTGGCAAACCACTTCGTTGAAAAAAAACGAGCGCGAATTCATTTATTTTATTGGCCAACAGGGCCCGGTATGGATTCTGCGCCCTCGTACTAAAAATACTCTGGGGCATGAAGGTTTGCTGGATGAAGGCGCCTATACTTGGGCGCGCGATCAGTTCGGCAGTTTGGTGGGACAGCTGAAGGCTCATCAGGTCAAAGCGGTGCAAGTCGAATTCCACGGCACCGCGGGGGCGCAAGATTTGGGTGCCTTGGTGGGCTTTGATATGGCCACTTATAATTTTCGCCAATTCATTGACGGCAAACAGTTAAGCGATTTGCCGCGCGTGGCACTGAAGAAAACGTTGGGAGAGTGGAATAAAACAATCATCAAAGATGCGATGTTGCGGGCGAAGGCCGTGAATGTGGCTCGTCACTTAGTCAACTTGCCGCCGAATCTTTTAAATCCAAAATCTTTCGCCGAGATCGCGACCAAACAACTGAACTTACCTCAAACGGTTAAAGCTGTGGTGTGGGATGCCAAAAAGCTGTTGCAGGAAAACATGGGGTTGCACGCCGCCGTAGGTCAGGGCGCTGAACACGGCCCGTGCATGGTGCACTTGAAATACCGCCCCACAAAAAAATCAAAATTGAAACCCATCGCGTTTGTCGGCAAAGGGATTACTTTTGATACCGGTGGTTTGGATATTAAGCCGTCGGCGGGCATGCGCTTAATGAAAAAAGACATGGGGGGCGCAGCGAGTGTTGTCGGCCTGGCGTTGTGGGTGGCTGAAAGTCAATACCCGGGACCGATTGATTTTTATTTAGCTTTGGCCGAAAACTCTGTCGACGGAAAATCCTTCCGTCCCAGTGACGTGATCACAGCCCGCAATGGTTTGCGGGTGGAAATCGACAATACCGATGCCGAAGGGCGATTGGTTTTGGCAGATGTTCTAGACGTGGCGGCATCTGCAAAAGGTGCCGATGAGCCTGATTACGTCATCGACGTGGCGACGTTAACGGGGGCGATCAAAGTGGGTTTGGGGTCCGAAATCGCGGGTTTATTTTCAAACGACGACGCGCTGGCCAGCGCTTTAAGCAAAGCCGGGCAAAGAGCCGGGGATTTAAACTGGCGCATGCCATTATTTGATAAGTACTTTGCTGAAATGTCATCGCCCTTTGCCGATTTTAAAAATGCCGGCGGCGGATTTGGCGGTGCGATTACGGCCGCCTTATTTTTACAAAGATTCGTGCGTGGAAAAAAATGGGCCCACTTAGACGTATACGCCTGGAATGATAAAGCCCAAGGAGCGTTAACAGCCGCAGGTGGCAGCGGTCAGCCGGTGCAATGTCTGATTGAATTTTTGCTAAACAGAACAACAAAATAGGTTTGCGTTGTTTCAGATTGGGAATCTGTCCTAAGGGCGGATTCTTTCCCTGCTCTGCGTGTGCTAAAATTAACTTCAGGGGAGTGGGGTTCTTCTATGTTTTTTTCGAGGCCACAGCGTGTGGGATTTGCAGCCGTCATCGTAATTTTACTTCTGGTGGCTTTTCAGAACTGTAGTCCCCAGGGTTTTGAAGTTATTTCTGGTGTGCAAGTTCCACAAAGCCTTGTGGATACTTCAGCCCCCCCCGTTCAGCCTACTCCTGAAGAATCCACGCCCTATGATGAAGGATCCCTAGAAAAGATTCCCCACAATAGTTCGATATTAAAACTTAAGCCGAAACAAATTTTTCAGCGCCAGGGTTCTGCCAATACGGCCCCAGTATCTATTGAAGTGGTTCCTTACAATTCAACAGTGCAGTGGCTGACCGTGTTGGTTTCAAAAAACGCCACAACGGTTTTTAAAAAAACTTTCGCAGCCGCTGATCTTGTTAAAGTAGCCGGAAATTTTCAAATGACTTTTTCTGTGCGAGCCGGTGGTTGGTATCAGTTGCAGGTTTTGCAAGTTGTCGGCAACACCGCCTATGTTTCAACACATTCTGAATTTGGGGTTGGCGATATTTATGTGATTGCTGGTCAATCGAATGCTGCGAATCATGCGGAAACCAAAACTCAATCGAAAAATCCCTTGGTCGTTATGTATGATCCTGAAACGGGTAACTGGGCTTCGTGCCAAGATCCTTTGCCATTTGCTTCCGTATTTTCGCATTTGATCGGTGCCGGGGTAAAAGGGCAGGGGTCCACTTGGCCTGAACTTGGTGATCTGCTAGCTCAAGAGGATCAAGTGCCCATTGGTTTTTTAAGTACGGCGATGGGGGGATCTCCTCTGAAATCGTGGTTGCCTGGGGGGCCAGCGTTTTATTCAGAGTTTAATATTAAAAATCAGCCCATGAATTATAATTTGTATCAACGTCTTTTGACGTCGACTCAACGTTTGTTAGCAGAAAGTAAAGGCTTTAAAATGGTGCTGTGGCATCAGGGCGAAAGTGACCTTGAAAATTGCAACGTGGCAAACCCAGGCGTGTGCGATTCAGTTTTATATACGCAAAAATTGATGCAGCTAAAGACGTCTTTAGATAAAGATCTTAAAATCAACACGCGTTGGATGGTAGCGCAAACTTCTTTCTTCCCAGCAAATGCCGAGTCCTACATGGCTGGTCAGCCGTGTGTTTCAATTAAAAATTACTATGCGGGTTCCGGCGCGTTGCTGGCGGTCAGTCAGCGCAACCTTTGGGGTTTAAACAATATCGTGAAGGGCCCTTCATCGGATGACCTTTTGGATGCTTATCGCTTTAATGGTCAGTTCGGCGGTTGCGTGCATTTTTCCTATAAAGGGCAAGCTGAAATGTCGAAGCGTTGGTATGCTGCAATTTTGCAAGCTCGCTCGGCGGTGCCGTCTGCTCAGTTTAAAGATTTCACTTCAGTCACGGGCACGGTCACTTGTCCTTTGGGAAGTCTTTGCATGTCTGCCGTGGGTGGGCAGGTGATCCAATCACAAAATGCAGATGGCTCGCCAGCCACGAAAT
>JABWCO010000087.1 GCA_013360185.1 Bdellovibrio sp. | reverse complement strand
GAAGAAACTGTAGGGTTTTCAGGTAAGGCGGGTGGTCGCATAACACTGGCTCGCAACACCCAAGACGAAACTTGGGGCGGGCGCGCTTTGGTGGATGTTTTGTATTCGCGCTTGGGCAGTCGAGATTTATATTCCACCGTGCTTACGCTGCAATTATTTTACGGAGCTAGGTTCTAATTCTTAAAAAATCTGAACCCAAAAGCTTATGTCCAGGCAAAATGGCGTCACTCATATCGCACATTATGAAGCCACGCCATTCACTAACCAAGCCGCGCTCTGTGCGCTAGAAACGACGCACACAACGGACATATGAAGGTGTACTTTGCACGTTAGACAATTGAGATCCCATTGCAAAATTTTGCGCCCATGCGTATGTACCGGGGAGATCCAGAACTTCTGTCGACGACCAATAGTAAACGCCTTTAAATCCTGGCAATAAAGCTTGCTTGCCACCAGGAGTCCCTACGCAGTTCGGATCTTCATCAGGTTTGTTTGTTTGATGAGTACCCAACACATTAATGGCTTTACAATAAAGATACACGAGCTCGGATTTGCTTGGTAAATACCAATCATTATAGCCGGCAAAGTTCATGTCTAAACAATATTTAGCTGCATTTGCTGAACTTCCATGATGCGCTACAATCGCAGCACTATTTATATCTCCACGAAATGAAGAAGAAGATGGCGTCGCAGCGCCCGCCAAGGAAATCTTTTCCGTCCCCGGAACAGCTGAATATGTCGTCGTCCCATCATTCCAATATTTTGACAAACTGTCTTCGCCTCCCGAACAAGCGGGCGTGCTGCTATTCGTGCATCCCCCGGGAGTTGTCATGTATTGACCGCCATCAAAAGTTCCGGCGTAAATAGTTCCCTCGTTACAAAGTGCTCCAATTGCTGGAGTGCCAATCGAACAATCCACCGTTGGGGTATATCCCAGGAAAGTAACCCCCGTCGATGCGGGACTTAAATTCCCTGCGTTGTCCTGCGCTCGGACCTCGACAGTATACTCTTTACCTGAAATGAGCGTAAGGCCACTGACCGCAGTTCCACTGACATGGTCCACCCAGTCCACTATTGTAGTCCACGGAGATTGAGTAAGCGCAATTCGGACACGATGCTTCGCAATTCCACTGACTGCATCCGTGCCTGCGGTATAAGTGATCGTTGGAGATGCCGTAAGAGTGGTTGGAGTCCCCAAAACGACAGAGCTAGGCGCCGTGGGACTGGTCGCATCCAGAGGCAAAGTGACGGGGTCAATACCCGCAATAGTATTTCCTAAAATGTTTTTTGCGGTATCACTTTTAATAGATATGATGACATCCCCAGTGCCGGAACATCCCGATAAACTGAGATAGTTAAAAGTACTGTTCGAGCCCCACGGAAAAGTGGCCGAGCACCCCGTAACAGTTCCTGTTGTACTCAAAACAATATCCGAATTAGACAAAGTAATGGTCGCAACATCTACATTTGAACTATATGTAACCCAAAGCGCCGTTGAAGCGCTAGCAAAAGCTGGTAGCGAAGAGAACGCGATATCGGGCCCCCCAGGGACAAAGCCAGGCGAGCCGCCGCCGCCACCACCTCCGCCGCCGGAGTCATCATCCCCGGGGTCCGTGCTGGGATTCGTGGTTTCACCTAAATTTTTCGCCAGGCTCTCAATATCTAAATCCAAAGAACAAGCTGTTAAGCAGACTAAGGAAGCCACAACGATCACAAATATTCTGTTGCTCATATATGACTTATCGAGAAAAATTGATCTGCCCTAAACTTATATATGTGACTTAAGCACAATATCATCCGCTATTCTCAAAATGACACACAAACAGTCCTGTGCCTTTAAACTCTCGCGTTTCAATTCAAGACTGTTCATGCACTTGCATATTACCTAGGGCAATTCCTGCGCCCAAGTTTCATCTAAGAAAATTTTCGCATCGTCTTCAGAAAATTCGTAGGGTGACTTTTCCCCCGACAATCTCTTAGTGCGTTCGATTTGCGCCAACTCGCTGCGCGGAATTTCGCCATTGGTATTTTTCGGAATATCCATAAATTCGATGCGACGAATGCGTTTAAATGGCGACAACCTTAAACGCGCAAAATTCATGATGTCTAGCGCCAACTCTTTTGTCGGTTCAATACCCTTCATCAGGGATATTAGTGCTTTTGGAACAGTATCACGCACAGGATCAGGACTGGGAATAACCACAGCTTCCCGAATAGCCGGATAGTCCTTAAGAACAAACTCAAGCTCAAACGGACTGATGCGATAATCAGACGATTTGAATAATCCATCGATGCGCTCGCAAAAGGTGTAATTTCCCCCTTCATCCAAATACGCGGAGTCCGCTGTATGGTAATAGGCGGCCGAATTGTCCAATCCCGAAAGGATTCCCCAAGGATGATCTTTCATATCAACACACACTTCCCCAGCCTCCCTCTCTGTCCCTTCAGAATCTAAAAGAGATAATTTAAATCCTGGCAAAGCCTTCCCCATCGTTCCGAAGCTGCCTGTTTCTTCGGGTGGAATACCAATAAGTGTCGGCGTTTCTGTCTGTCCGTAACCCTCACGCACAAACAAGCCCCACGAACGCTGCACGCGAGAAATAATTTCGGCATTCAAGGGTTCCCCAGTGCTAACGGCCTCTCGCAAACGCACTGGATAGGAAGCAATATCTTCTTGCGCTAACAGGCGCCACACTGTCGGCGGCGCACAGAACGTCGTGATTGGATATTTACTTAGAACTTCTAAGATCGCTTTGGCATTAAAGCGTTTTTCTTTGTAAATAAAAATAGTCGCTTCAGCATTCCAAGGCACAATAAAGTTATTCCAATCATGCATTGCCCAGCCTGCCGAATTTATACCTAAGTGCACATCACCAGGTCGCAAGCCAATCCAATACATCGTCGATAAGTGGCCGATGGGAAAGCCGCCGTAAGAATGTTCAACGATTCTCGGCTTTACTGTGTTGGCAGAGGTAAAATAGCGAAACATCGGATCGGTAGCCTTGACTCGGGCCGAAGGCTCAAACTCTGTACTTTCTTTAAAGGATGACGAGTACGAAATCCACCCCTCTGAGTCTTCATCCACCAACACGCCGGTCACGCTGGATCCTGCAATGTTGAATTTATCAGACTGCTTTTTAGACGTCGCAATCAGTTTTACTTTTTCCCTATCCAAACGATCTTTCAGTTCGGCTTGGGTCAGCAAAGGATTGTTTGGCACAAGAACGGCACCTATTTTCATGGCTCCGAGCATCAGCTCCCATAAGGCGACATCATCATCAATAAGTAAAAAAATCGAATCCCCTTTTTGCACTCCATGGTTGCGCAGAAAGTTTGCGACTTGGTTGGATCTTTTTGACAAAGCATCAAAGGAATACTTTTGCTGCTGACCTTCTTCGTCGACGATCCACAAAGCAATCGCCTCGTTGTCTTGCGCCATCGAGTCAAAGTAATCGATGGCCCAGTTGAAGTCCTCCACATGGGGCCACTGAAAATTATTGTAAGCATAACTATAGTCGGACCGATGAAGAATTAAGAAATCTCTGGCTTTTTCAAAATCACTACGAAAGCTCATATCAACCTCCTGCAATTTGCATAGATTAGCACTCTCTGGCTTAGACACCGACCTGTGTTTCAACAGGGACCAGCTATATTTATGTATCATGGTCCTGCTCTGCAAAGATCAACTGTGCAAAGACATCATGCGATGTTAAAACCATCGCATGGGAATATTTCGCGCGGTCATCAGTTCGGCAATTTTAGTAATTTTTATTTATGTCGCTCACCAGCTGACACGCTTCACAGATTTTACCTGGCTGGGGCAATCGATGATTGTTTCCTTCTTGATTTTGCTGTTCTCGATGGTCATCGGGACATTTTTATTTTTCTTCAAAGAACGCAGCGTCGAGGCCAACCCCTGGCGTGATCGTCTGATCAATGCTTCGCTAACGGCAATGGCCTATATCAATTTTTTAATCACACTGGTCATCCTGCGCGACGTCTTCGCCTTTGCCGACAATATTTTTACGTCTTTGCCGATCGAGGGGCTTTACAGTTCCCACGCCACGACGACATTGCTTAGCATTCCCGTGTTGTTGCTCTTGATCGGCAACCTCGTGGTGCAAACCGGACCGATTATAAAAACGCTTTCGTTAAAATTTAAAAATTTGCCGCCAGAGCTTGAAGGTCTGCGCATCGTTCACGTCACCGATTTGCATATCGGCGCCACCATGCCTTTACGCTTTATAAGAAAATTGGTGTCGCGTATGACAGATCTTAAGCCAGACCTGGTGGTCTTTACCGGCGATATCTTAGATGGTTTCGCCGCCAAACACACGGCCGAGTTTAACATTCTTAGAACTCTGAAAGCTCCGCACGGCATATTTTATGTTCCGGGCAATCATGAATACTACTGGGATATCCACAGTGGACTGCAAGCTTTTCGTGATGCCGGTTTTCACGTACTTCTAAATGACACCGTGAATATTAAAAAAGGAGCCAGTCTTTTACAAGTTATGGGCACCCCCGACCCTGCGGCCCGCGCTTTTGACATGGAGGGGCCGAACTTCCCCCGCCTGAAAAGCCAGCTTATCCCAGAGAGTTTTAAATTGGGCCTTATTCACCAACCATTTTTAGCACCTAAGGCACAAGAATTAGGTGTGGACCTACTTTTAGCCGGCCATACTCACGGTGGACAATTTTTCCCTTGGAATTGGCTGATTGTGTTCTTTCAAAAGTATTCCAAAGGCCATTATCGCCTAGGAAATATGCAGCTCTATGTCAATCAAGGAACTGGTTACTGGGGGCCCCAACTGCGCCTGGGCACATATTGTGAGCTGACCGAAATTGTTCTTCGCAAGGGCTGAAAAACAGAGTAATAATCTTTGTCATGCCTCAACAGAATGATCCCTTAAAAATCAAAAACGCCATCACTAAAAAAGCGATGGATTTGCTTGCGATCAGGGATCATTCCGAGCAAGAGCTTCGTCTCAAGTTGACGGAAAAATTTTCTGAAAACGAAGAGGTCACAAGTTTAGTCGAAGAAGCGATTGCAATCGTCAAAGACAAAAAATGGCTTTCTGACCCAATGACACTTGCACAGCGATGGGCAGATACGCTTCATAAGCGCAACAAAGGCATTGAATACATCAATAGCTATTTGCGCGAAAAAGGCTTGCCCGAGGTGCCAGCGGATCACGACGTGGAGCTAGAAAAAGCTCTGAGCGTGATTCGCGCCAAATATACTGAAGATTATAATTTTTCTCGAGAAGAAAAAGCCAAGGTGGGCCGACAGCTAGCCTCTCGAGGATTTGATTCCGAGACCGTGAGAAAGGTTCTTTATGAAAAGCTCTGATATCCGCAACGCCTTTGTGAATTACTTCAAAAAGAATGGTCACACGGCGGTGGCTTCGTCTTCTTTGATCCCTGAAAATGATCCCACTTTGCTTTTTGCCAATGCAGGGATGAATCAATTCAAAAATACTTTCTTGGGGCTAGAAAAAAGAGACTATACTCGCGCAGTCACCGCACAAAAGTGCGTGCGCGCAGGTGGCAAACACAATGACTTGGAAAATGTTGGGTTCACTGCCCGCCATCACACTTTTTTTGAAATGTTGGGAAACTTTTCTTTTGGCGATTATTTTAAAAAAGAAGCCATCCACTTCGCTTGGGAATTTTTAACCAAAGAATTGGCGATTCCAAAGGAAAAGCTTTACGTCACGGTTCATATTTCTGACGATGAGGCCGCTGATATTTGGCACACCCAAGAAGGCATTCCAAAAGACCGCATCTTCCGTTTTGATGCTGACAACTTCTGGAAGATGGGCGACACGGGACCATGTGGTCCCTCTACAGAAATTTTCTATGACCACGGCCCTAAAGCTGGCGCCATCTCAGATCCTTTCAAAGGAATTGCCGCGGGCGAAGACCGTTTCGTTGAAATTTGGAACCTTGTGTTCATGCAATACTTTGAAAATCCTCCGGGCACCTTAACGCCATTGCCAAAACCCTCTGTCGATACGGGCGGAGGTTTGGAGCGTATGGTGGCGGCGATGCAAGGCAAGTTTAACAACTACGACACTGACCTGTTCATGCCGATGATCAACTTGGCCTGCAAGATTGGTAACCTTCAGTACGTGACTGATAAGGAAATTTTAGCACAAGACAAACATGCCATGGAAATCACCTCGGCATTACGTGTGTTAGCCGATCACTGCCGATCCACTGCCTTCTTGATTGCAGATGGAGCTTTGCCATCCAATGAAGGTCGTGGTTACGTTCTTCGCCGCATCATGCGTCGGGCGATTCGCTATGGTCGCAAACTTTCTGCCGATAAATCTTTCCTGCCCGGAATGGCCGAAGCCTTAATTGAAAACATGGGCGACGTGTATCCAGAATTAAAACAACGTCGTGATCACATCCTTAATACCATCCGTGACGAGGAAGACCGCTTTATCAGCACCCTTGATAACGGCACTAATATTTTATTAGAAGAAATTGCGCGCACAAAATCTAAAGGCCAAAAAGATCTTTCCGGCGAAATGGTCTTTAAGATGTATGACACCTACGGCTTCCCAGCGGATTTAACTCGAGTCATTGCTAACGAGCACGGTATCGAAGTGAACGAAGAGGCTTTTGAAAAAGAGATGGAAGCCAACCGTGCAAAATCCAAAGCATCGTGGAAAGGCAAAGCCCTGGGTGCTGACGAACAGCACTTAATCAAATTTGCCAAAGATTATTCCGGCGCAGGCAAAACCGTGAAATTTACAGGTTATGGTGACTTTGCAGGGGGCGGAAAAATTGCTGCTCTTTCAAATGGCCACGAAGCTGTCAGCGCACTTAAAAATGGCGAAACAGGTGTAATCATCGTTGATCAAACTTCCTTCTATGGTGAAGGCGGCGGACAAGCTGGTGACACCGGCTATATCATGAATGGTCCTTCACGTGCGAAAGTTATCAACACAACAAAAATTGACGATATCATTTTACATCACGTTGAAATTGATCACGGCGACTTCCAAGTGGGCGCTGCCGTTGACACGATCGTAAATCCATCTGAGCGTCGCAATTCCATGAGCAATCACTCTGCGACTCACTTATTGCATGCGGCTTTACGCAAGGTTTTAGGCACGCACGTGACCCAAGCCGGCTCTTTAGTCGATTCGCAAAAAACGCGTTTCGACTTTACCCACAACAAACCACTTAGTTCGGAAGAAATTCGTCAGATCGAAGACTTGGTCAACGAACAAATCGCCATGGCCCACGAAGTAAAAGTAGAGATCATGGCACCCAAAGAAGCTCAAGCCAAGGGCGCGATGGCTTTGTTCGGGGAAAAGTATGGCGACCAAGTCCGCGTGCTTACTATGGGTGATTTTTCGTGCGAACTGTGCGGTGGAACTCACGTGAAAAACACATCGCAAATTCGTTTATTCAAAGTGATCTCAGAAGCAGGCGTCAGCGCTGGTGTTCGCCGCGTGGAAGCCATCACCGGAGACGGCGCTGTTCGTTACGCAATGAACGCTGTAGCGCACTTTGATGACGCGTTAGCCGCTGCCGGCTTACAAAAAAGTCCCCACTATCTAAAACATCTCGAGATAACCGGTGAAACTGCGACCCTTGCCAACCGTGTGGAGTCTTTGAAAGAGCAAATCAAACACATGGAAAAAGAAGTTAAAAAACTTCAAGGTGGGCAAATCGATGTCGATGATCTGGCTGCGAAGGCGCTAAGCTTTAAAACTAAATCTGGCGCAATGGCGAAATTGGTTCTTGCAGACCTCACCCTTGATGACAGGACTGTGTTAGCCGAAGTGACAGACCATTTGAAAAACAAAATTCAAAGTGGCGTCGTTGTGGTTGTGGGCCAAGGTGCAGATTCACATCCGATCATCGTCAGTGTCTCTAAAGAAATCACCGGCGACGCCAAGGCCGGAGACCTTCTTAAAGAAGTGGCAGCAGTGATGGGCGGCAAAGGCGGTGGCAGACCCGACTTCGCGCAAGGCGCAGCTCCGAACCGCGCCAGCCTTACTCAGGCTTTTGATAAGGTGAAATCTCTGCTAGGAATTTAATTTAACAACTTGCGAAGAATAGTGGCGCATCCTTCGAGGTAATTTTAAACTAACAACGAGGGATCAAAACGAACGGCCCAGATTTTATAATTTGGATTTCAATTGATTAAACCAAGTTCTTCTAAAAATAAAAAAGCATCCATTGTGGATGCTTTTTTATTTTAATGAATTCTATTTCTAAAATTTACTCTTCACATTCCATCTGCGCCCAGTGATTTCTTACTAAATCTAGATAGGCTTTAAAGACATCCGTAGTAGCGCCACAAAGATCTTTACGTCCGCGTCCGCAAGAGTCTAACTCTTCGCCCAAGTTAACGCGTTTTTCATTAACAAAGAGCGAGGCGTAGCCAGCTTTATACCTCATCGCACACTGATCCGCTGCCGAACTTACAGCTTCGCAAACACTTGAACCACTTAAAATTGTTTTTAACTCATCCAAATGAGACTTACTAAGGCAGCGCTTTTCTAACAACGTGTTTCTATCATCAACGGCTTGAATCTCGCCAGAGTTCATAGAAATCACCAAGCGGTAAATTTCTCCAGCTTTTTGCTGGGCTGCAAAGTCGCTGACGACATTAGGAATTTCAACATAAGTGACTTTGCCGGAAGTAGGCTCGCCGCTTTCAGGCACATTTCCAGTGGGAAGATTAATGTTTACATCAGGTCCCGCTAAGACTGAATCCTGCAATGAACTTTGACTGCAGTTCTGAAATCCCAAAACGAGACAGAACATCGTCACAAGTGCCAATAGTCTTTTCACATTTCCCCCTCAATTTCACGTCTCGTAATGGTTAGAAGCAATTACCATTCCGACCTCAGACCTTGGTAATATCGGGATAAGGTGTTAAAAACTTTACGGTGTCTTATGGTTAGTCACTACCCCCAACCACATCTAAATTCTGTGCCCGCTAAAGGTAAATTCAAGATAGCGAAATAAAAAAAGCCCTGGGGCTAAACCCAGGGCCTCTCAGAGACTAGGAAACGAAAACCAATCTCTTAGAAATCTAGTCTCAAATTGGTATAAACTGTCGTAATTTTTCTATCTGTGTCTCCGCTCGCGCCAAAGCTAAACGGAGTACTTTTATACTCTTGTTTCATGTAGCCCACACGAAGACCTAGCTCAGGTGTAAGCTTATGAAGGATATAAGCATGAGTCCCCGTGCCTGGAGTGCCGTAGAAACCATTTGCAACTTCAGTTGAAGGGTCATAGTTGAAAACATTTTTACCACCCATTAGGTACTCTCCCCCAATGAATGTATTGTTCCATTTATATCTTCCCGAAACCAAAGTTGTATTACCGGATAGAGATTCGCCTTCAGACGATGCACCGAAACCATAGATAGCTCCAACCCCAGGAATCGTAGCAGTTCCAGAGTTGTCAACTTTCGACTGAAGAGATGTTACTCCCAAGTCAAAACCTGAGCCCATGATGCCTGTTAATTCAAACGCCACGACTTGGCCACCAACTTTAAAGTTGATAAGTCCAGAACCTGCGCCAGCACCAGCATTAAACATAGCGCCATCTACCGCAAGATCACCTGTTTGGTAAGCCATAGCCATCACGTTAATATTATTTGCAACGCCGGTATTTTTAATACCGTACTCAAACATCACTGATGTCAATGGAGTAACACTGTTAGTTTTACTTCCCGCAATAACTACATTACTCAAACCTTCAGGAGAAGTGCCTACAAGCTTTCCAGCAGAAGTGTTGTTATAAGTAAACGGAGTGTACAATACACGAGCTGCAAAACTTTGATCGTCCCAAGCTTTATTGTAAGAAAAAGCAATACCATCAAATGATGAGTTGTAACCAATAGAAGGGTACGTACCCATACGAGCCTTACCTAATGATAAGTGACTTGGCGGGCCATCCATAGTTGGCAAGCGACCGAAAGAGAATGTGAAGCTGTCGCTAAACATATAATCTGCGTATGCTTTTTCTAAATATACCTGAGAACCATTTTCTGCACGAGATTCCCCAGCATCTGCCAGGTACGCTGGTTGCGTTCCTGTTGCTGTGTTTTGTTTTTGCCATACGTTGAAATACTTAGATGTCGCGAACGTTGAAAAAAAGTTCAACTTAGGAGAAATCTTAGCATTTACGTTTAAACCAGAGCGAAGTCTTAAATGCTGTGTATGCCCTTTAAAAGCGCTCTGCGCGGGGGAAGTCTGTTCCGCATCGATATCGTCATATCTCGTGTCCAAATAACCACCAAAACTAAATATATTTAAGCTTTGATTTGCTTCCAACTCAGAAAGACGATCCTCAACAGACATCGTTTGAGCGTTAACAAATGAGGGAACAATCAACGAAACAGCAACTGCAATTTTTTTGAAATTATAGAACATATACATTCTCCTATTGGCCAACCACGGCGCCAGAATTTTCTTTTAAACAACTAACTTTGCAACCGTCTACATCTACCTTGTCTCCGGGAACACAAGATAAGAACAAGTTTTTAACCAAGCGCAAAGCGTCTTCTTTTGGAACATCTTTACTGCAGGCAGCTTTAACCGCTGCTTGTACATCTTCAACTTTACCCGCAAGCGCAGATCTTCCGATCAGCATAAGCGGCAGCATCAATGCCATCATGACAACTGACTTTTTCATTAAACATCCTCCGTGGTGTCGTGATACCCAGCGTGCAAATTCTCATATTCTTGGTCAACAAATCTTGACCGTTTTGGTCCCATTAGTTTTTTTTCTGGACCTTGGTACCAAATAAATACTGACGTTTCACAAGTATCTGTAAACACTAAGCTAATTACTCACAAAAAAAACACTCAAGGAGCTTAAGTACCTTCTTAAAAAACCGATAAAGTTTCCGATGCGAAAATATTAAGGAGCTCTTTGTGTTTAAAAAACTTGGTATCGGTAAAGCTTTACTAATCTTTCTGACCATCATCGCTGGATTCGTTCTAGCCGTAAGCTCTGTATTCTTCTATACAAGTCAAAATGCACTCAGCGAGATGAGTGACGCCGGCAGATTTGGCACGGCAAGCTTAGGCACCCAAAGCTCGTTGATTAAGTCCATGGCGTTGGTTCACTCCAACATCTTGCCCTTGGCGGCCGAAACTGACCCGGATTCCCGCGAAATTCGCATGGAATTAGTCAAAGGCTTCATTGCCGAATTTGAAACGCTTCTTAGTAAATGTGGTCCACAGTGCGCTTCATTGACGGGCGATGCAGAGAAATACAAAAGCCAGTGGGCCGACATTACAAAAGACTTGAGTTCAAATAATTTGCCAGCAGCATCTGGAAAAATTTTAAACAACTTGAATCCGACCGCTGAAGCTTTATTTGATAAGTTAGACAAAGCCGCAACGGAAGTGACAAAAGCGACTGAACAGGCTTTTGAAAATGCAAAAGGCAATGCTGCCAAGACGAAAGTCCAGCTGTTGATTATGATCGGCGTGTTGGTCGGCATTATTCTTGTGGTCGGCTTCTTCTTCCAAAAAGTTTTGGTCGCTTCGATTCATGAAGTGATCACAAAGGTCCAAGAGTCCGTAAATACCACTTCGGAAAAATCACGCGAAATCAATTCTTCAACTCAAACTCTGTCCCAATCTTCAACACGCCAAGCGGCTTCCATCGAAGAAACGGTCGCATCAATTGAAGAGCTTTCCAGCATGGTAAAACTGAATGCGGAACATGCCAAATCTGCGGCCCAGTTTTCGAAAGAAAGTACCGTGGCCGCAACTGAGGGCGGAAAAGAGATTTCGGTCCTAATCACATCAATGAAAGAGATCTCATCAAGTTCTAAGAAAATCGAAGAGATCATCGCCGTCATCGATGACATCGCCTTCCAGACCAATCTCCTAGCGTTAAATGCGGCTGTCGAAGCCGCCCGCGCCGGGGAGCAAGGGAAAGGCTTTGCAGTCGTTGCGGAGGCCGTCAGATCGCTTGCGCAAAGATCCGCTGAGGCCGCCAAGGAGATCGGATCAATCATTTCGACTTCCGTGGAACAAACAGAGCGCGGTACCCGTGTTGCTGACAATAGCGGCGCAGCTTTATCTAAGATTATTGCTTTGATCCAGAAATTAGATACCTTGAACAACGAAATTTCTGTGGCATCGCAAGAGCAGTCCTTGGGGATTAGCCAGCTAAGCCAAGCCATGTCAGAGATCGACCAAGTGACTCAATCCAATGCCAGTGTCGCAGAAAATCTTTCGACAAATTCAACCGTTCTGTCTGAACAAGCTCAAGACTTGGAAGCCTCAACGCACAACCTTGAAGTTCTTTTGCGCGGGGAAAAAGCAGCAGCCTAGGAAACTAGGCCTTGTCACAATACTTTTCAATAAGTTCTATCACAGTTTGCTTGCGAATCGGCTTACTGCAATGCTCATCAGCCCCGGCCTGTAAACTCTTATCAACGTCTTCAACAAATGTGTTTGCTGAAATGACCACAATAGGCGTCCTGCTACGATGAGTTGCTGTCTCTTGTTCGCGTAATTTCCGGATGGCATCAAGCCCTGAAATACGCGGCATCTGAACATCCATAAAAATTAAAGAATAAGAATTTTGATTGCACTTTTCCAAGCACTCATAGCCATTAAAAGCAGAATCGACAGTCAAATGTTCCTTCTTTTTTAAATAGGCTTTTAGCAAAACGTGATTTTCTTCCAAGTCGTCGACGATCAAAATTTTACAATCGCGCACCAACCCCACCTGGGCCTGTCCCGGTGGCCTCGCTGGCGCAACGAGCTCTGTGCCACGCAGTCGCCAGGAATCACCTTGGCGACTAGATAGTTCGACAGTGAAATAGAAACGAGACCCCTTGTGCTCTTCACTTTCACACA
Organism: Bdellovibrio sp.; assembly: GCA_013360185.1. Classification (GTDB taxonomy): domain Bacteria; phylum Bdellovibrionota; class Bdellovibrionia; order Bdellovibrionales; family Bdellovibrionaceae; genus Bdellovibrio. Next base: position 2,409 of record JABWCO010000087.1, on the reverse strand, counting down.
ACAGCTCCCCACCCATCAGGCGCACAAGCTTCCTAGAGATACTTAAACCCAGGCCGGTCCCACCGAAGCGACGCGTAACTGAGGAGTCCGCTTGATCAAATTCTTCAAAAATCTTATCAAGATTTTCCGAAGCAACGCCAACACCGGTGTCCTTCACTGCAAATTGAAAATTTTCGTAACCAGGCTTTTCGCCGCCGAGAACCTCAACTGACAATTCAATGCGTCCCCGCTCGGTGAACTTTACTGCATTACCCAATAAGTTCATTAAGATTTGTTTTAAACGAAGCGAGTCTCCAGTGACCCAGCGGTCAAATTCCGGTCCCCGAAAAAAAAACTGCAAGCCCCTGCGCATAATTGAGGGCGCTACCAACGCTTCCACTTCCCGAATTAAATCACTCAGTAAAAATTCTCGTCGTTCCAGCTGCATGCGCCCAAATTCAAATTTAGAAAAGTCCAAAACATTATTCAACATACCCAATAAGGTATCGCCGGAAATTTTTAACGAACCTAAAAGCTCTTTTTGCTCCTTATTCAGAGGAGTTTCTTCCAACAATTCTGAACATCCTAAAATCGCACTCAAGGGCGTGCGGATTTCGTGGCTCATGGTCGAAAGGAATAAAGACTTTGAACGTGTAGCTGCTTCTGCTTTGTTCTTTGACTCCCGCAGCTCGTCCACCGCTACACGATCTCGGTTCATGACATAACCACCGGTAATCCATACCATCGCACTTAAAAGAACATAAATTGCGAAGGATACTAACGCCAAGGACACTAAGCGCAAGTACAGCGTTGAATACGCTTCAGACTCCTCCTGGTAAACGACCAGATGCCAAGGACGGCCTTTGATGGGTTTCGAATAGGTTAAATAAGTTTTTCCGTCAGCACCGAGAAAGTCCCACAGTAGCTGCCCTTGAATGTTGAAAACTTTTTGGGCCATTTGCGGAGGGCGCAAAAATTCTTCTTTGGTCGAAGCACGGGAATATTTAAAACCTAACAAAGGTAAGTTTTGTGCGATCAGGGGCACAATCGGACGACCATGCTGATCTACTACTAACAAACCGCCCGTTTCGCCCATTTTAAAGTCGCCCAGGCGAGCTGCTATATCACTGGCTAATGTGTCGATGCCAACAACGGCTCGCAACTTGTTGTTCTCGTAAATACCCGTAGTCGTACTGAACATGACTTTTTCCATATAACTTCTATCGAAATAAAAGTCGGAAAAATTCACACCATAACGTCCCTCGTTCATCCACCACCACTGCATTTCACCGTCGCGATCAGTAAGGTATTTCGAATCAAGAAACTCTTGGGCAATTAATGAACTTGGATCATCATATTTATTTGTACCCACTAAATTGTAATCGCGATGCAGGACTTGTATATACGCTTTCTTTTTAAAGTATTTTTGTGCCAGATCCGGCGCCAAAGCAAAATATGAATTGTATTGAGTTGCATAGGGGGAAATTGTCGCTGCCGCAAAGTTTCTAAATTTTTCTAAGCGTAAATGGGCTGGGACGAAATCAAAAAGCTCCACAATGCTTTTAAGCTTTTGCACATTGGTTTCTAGGCTAAAAATATCATTATTTAAGCGGTCGACCTCTTTACTGAGCGCTGGCTCCATGCGCTCGCGCACCGCCCGCTGTTCATTAAAATACAGGTACGTGCCGTACATTCCGAAGGCCAACAACAGGATGAGTGTCATCACTATTTGGTTCAAAATAAATATGTGTACTAACGTCAGCTTGCTCTTCATTTACTCTTCGCTAATGCCAAATCACAGTGCAACAAGTTAACATAGGATAACCGGGAAAGGCCCTTCTGTCCGTTAAATCCTGCGCATCGTGCAAAAAAAATTAACAGCGGAGTGCGTTCTTTTTGCTGAAAAAATTGACTACAACCGTAAGCTTGCGCAATGCATTTATATTGCTTCAATCGCCCGTCTGAAATAGCTTTCCTACGGTTCATTATCCTATTAGGAGGGTTTAAAATGAAAAATCTAATCGTAGCAGTTTTGTTACTTATCGGTTCCTCAGCTTTTGCAGAAACTACTGTTTTGAAATGTAAAGTTCCCGACAGCACGTCGGTTTCTTTGAACGTTGAGTTGGCAGATGATCAATCGGTCGACTTCGTCGTTGTTTCTTTGATCGAGAAAAATGGCACTTCTGCTTTCTTCTCGCAAATGGACAAAGGCACAATTAATGAACAGATTAAAAACGGCTTCTTGAATCTTTTGGCTTTGACTGACAAGTCAGCGCAAGAAGATGGTGTTATCAAAAACACGGGTTTCTTGGGTCTTGGCCTAGAAAACGATGGAACTTTCGGTGGCTTCTTGGCTGCAAACGGTCACATTTACCCGCTTTCTTGCACTAAGTAATTTTTTACTTCCGCATGAAAAAATAAAACCCCGCA
>JABWCO010000086.1 GCA_013360185.1 Bdellovibrio sp. | reverse complement strand
GACGTGATGAAGGACATTCGTAAGGCGGCGGCTGGTTTGTTGGTGAATGTTGACGTTTTTGACCTTTACGAGGGTGATAAAATGGAAGCCGGCAAGAAGTCTGTGGCGATCCGCTTGTGGTTGCAAGATAAAAATGCCACGCTGCAAGAAGCGCAGATCAATGAAGTGACCACGAAGGTGTTAGAGAGCTTAAAAAAGAATTTTGATCTTTCCGTAAGATAAATTCTTGATTGTTTTCGGTTAGTTGATACGCTTAAGGGGCGGAAGCCCCGCAGTGCTGAAACACCGGCAGGTGTGAAAGCTGGAGCAGCGTTCAGCAAAGTTATAGGAGTTGTTAATTTATGGCAGGCCAGAACTTAGGTAAATCAACAGTGACCAAAGCGGACATCGTAGAGAACGTGTATCAAAAGATCGGCTTCTCTAAGAAAGAAGCGTCTGAGCTTGTTGAGCTGTGCTTTAACACCTTGAAAGATGTTTTGCAAAATGGCGATAAAGTTAAGATTTCTGGTTTCGGTAACTTTGTTGTGCGTGGAAAAAACGAAAGAATTGGTCGCAATCCGCAAACAGGCGAGCAAATTAAAATCTCTGCACGTCGTGTTCTAACATTCCGTCCTTCACAAGTTTTGAAGGCAATGTTGAACGGTGAAGAGTATGCTCACTTAACTGATGAGGACGATGATGAGGACGACTATGATGACAACAACCATGAATAGTCCTGAAAGTTTGGAGCTTGAAACCTCTGAACTATCTCTAGGTGATCAGCATATTGATTTTGTTGAAAAGACCGAACTGATTGCGGGTCCTTTGACAGCAACGGCTCCGATTTCTATTCCGGCCATGCTTTGTGATGACAAGCTGCTTGAAGAGATCAATACCATTCCAGATAAAATGGGCTTTAAAATTGGTGATGTGGCAGAAATCCTTGGGATTAAACAGTACGTGCTTCGTTACTGGGAAACCGAGTTCGAGGTTCTGCGTCCTAAGAAGGCTTCCAATAATCAGCGCATGTACACGCGTAAAGACGTGGAAAATGCGTTATTGATCCGTAAGCTTTTGCACCGTGATCGCTTTTCAATTGAAGGCGCACGCAATGCCATGAAAGAGCTAAAGGCTCATGTGAAAAAAGAAAAAGATATGACTCAAGTGATTCATAAACTTGAGAACTTCAACGATCGAGTCGAAGATTTGATCCTTGATATCCGTAAAATTCGGCAAATTTTTAAATAGTCAAATAAGGGCTGCGTGTGGCTCAGCTTGGTAGAGCACTTGCTTGGGGTGCAAGAGGTCGCTGGTTCAAATCCAGTCACGCAGACCAGTTTTCTTAAGCCTTCTTATAAAACGTAAAAACATAAAATTATTTATATTTGCTTGAAATTATCTGATGATACAGCAAGCTTCGGCCATTTACTCTGAATGGAAATCGCATAACGGACGCAACGAGGGCCTATTTGAGAGTTTTTAGTAAAGCTTTACGGCTGTATAATCTATTTCCCAGGGCCGCTGGTCAGCCCTTCCTTAGCGGGCAGTCGGGCTGCAGATCCTTTTTCGACTTCAGCCATCAAGAATTTCATCGTTAAAAACTCTGGGTCCTCTTCGGTATTTGCTTTTAGCGAATTATTTTTTTTCTCGATATATGTAAGGGCTTTTTGAACCGTCAATACGTCTTTGCTCCTCTGCGCTTTGTCGACATAAAGTGCTGAAAGCTTCGAGAGACATAATCTATTGTTACTGTGATGAGTGAGCCCTTTTGCAAGATAGCCTTCAGCCTCTCGCTCTGATTTGATATAACTTTCCGAGTTACGATCTTTACTAGTCCGAAGCGCAAGATTTAAGGTGTATTGCGCTTTATTGGCGTAGGCATCAGCCAAATTCTCTTTTGCCACGCCGTAAGGTGACTTTTTGACCAAATCTTCGCCTGTCGAGATCGCTTCGTCATAGCGACCAGCTCGATTATAAAGTTGCAGCAAACCGCCCTGGATCCATGAATCGTCCCTGAATTGCAGACTTTGTTTGTAATACGAAATGGCACCTTCTATGTCATTCATATCCTCAGACACTTCGGCGATATTGGAGGTGGCGATAGCCTTTTCCTTTACGTTCTTTGCTAAAGAAAAGGCCTTTAAATAGGAAGATTTGGCAGCAGAAAAGTTCCCGAGCTCTTCGGAAACGACGCCACCTAGAATAAATGTGTCATAGTCTTTGGCGGCCAGTGCATAGTACTTTTTAAATTCTTCAAGCATAGCTGTCTTGTTGTTGCGAAGATCGGCACCGTAAACATTTTGTGCCAAAACCTTTGGGTCATTGGGAAATTGTTCAGTAAGGGATTTAAGTATCTTTTCTGCGGCTGTTAGAAATTCGCTGCGATCAACACGCGACGACTTAAAGCCAACTCTGCGCAAGGCCCGGGCTTTTAATATTAAAAGATCTCTATCCGCAGGCGATGCCAAAAGAAGTTGATTGGCAATATGCAGAGCTTTTCTGGCTCCTTCTATGGAAAGGGCCCCAGGGGAGTCAAATTGATCTTGCCCTTTTAAAAGCGTGTATTCTTTCAGTCGATCTTGCAGCTTCTCTGTCGGCGTAAGTTGGCGAACCTCTACGATTGTTTCACTGTAACAATCGTCAATGTCTTGTAAATACATTTGAAATTTGTCTGAGTTTATATCGGCAGCCGAAATTTCAGTGGAATGAAATTGCAGGGTGTCTTGGACTTCAAAGCCTTCGTTAATTTTTGTAAACGTTCGTTCTAGGTTATACCAAGGTGACAGAACAGTGCAGCCATTTTGCAAAGTCACGAAGTCGAATCCTTGAACTTGTGTTTTTGTCACCTCTTGAAGGTTTTCAGACCCGTTAAAATCAGTCACGCGGTTGTAGCCAGCGTTCAGGGACTTTAGAACTAAGGGCAAAGGAATTGAAATAAACTTCTTTCCTTCTTTTTCAAAGGCGATTTTTTCGCCGACACTTTTTTGGGTGCCCTTTAATAGTTTAGAACCGCGAGTCTTAAGATCGATACCCGTATAAAAGTTCTTTGCAGATTTTGAGTCTGTGCGCAGAAAAGCTGATAGTACTTTTTTGCCAGTGTCCTCGCCATTCTGATGGGCCATCTGCAGAATGCTTCGCGCATAATTTCCTGTGATTTCAAAGCTCGTGGTGCTTTCCACAGTATCGTCTAGCCCCATGATGATAGTCTTATCATAGGCAACTTTGCTTTGATGGGCAAATGGCTGCGCGATCTTTTCTATTCCCGTTGTGGTTTTTGCAACTTCTATCGCAAAGGAGCCAGCGATGTCTGAGAAAGTATAACCTGCATCGGTGACAATGTTTGTGGGATCCACCCACCAAATATTTTGACCTTCTTTGACTTTAACGATGGCATGGTTAAAGAAACCCATTCTTGGGAAGCTAGTGTTTGAAGGGCGAATCTGGACAACCCCTAAAGAGCTTGGTGCTTTTCTTTCCGTTAGTGCGACCGTCGCATTAATGCCTAAGTTTCTTAGCATGGCCACGGTTGCTAAAGAAAAATCCTTGCAGTCGCCGGTGTTCAGAGTACTGATGACCTTGAGCTCTTGTGGATAATAAAACTTTTCAAGAGTTGTCCAGTCTCCAGAATAAGTCATGATGTTGGCAAGTTCAGAAACTACGACATCAATTTTATCCTTATTATTTTTTTCTTTAGCAGCCTTTAAGACGATGGCCTGATAGCTTGGCGGCAGACTTTTACCACTCAGAATTTTTTCATATTTTTCAGCTATTGGTACGATGAAATCACTCCACGATTTCATCGTGCCGATATTGACCCAAGTCAGATGCTCGTCACGCAGGATGGGGTTTGCCTCTAGCGGAAGTTTGAAGAGGGGACTTATTTGATTGAACTCGATAACGTAATAGTCATTTTCTTTAAACTCTTTAAATTTAAGCACCTTCCAGGGGTCATTATAATTTAAATAAAGAGGTTTCTTTGATTTTACTCTGGCCCCTCCCTTAAGCTCTGGCATGGGGAGTCCTATTTGAAAATTTTCTTCCGAAAAACCTGGCACGATAGTTCTAAGCTGTGTGAGTTTGTAGGTGTACTTAATCGTCGAGCCAATTTTCAGGTTGTTAAACGGAATGACCAGCTCCTGTCGACTGGAGACTCCAGATTTATCGCCAGCGGCGGTACGGCTTTGTATTTTACTTAAGTCGACTTTTTCCTCTATGCCGTTCGTAAAACTGGAAGCGTCTAGCACTTGAATTTTGTTTGCGTCTGGCACGAAGGGGATTGTCTGTAGCACCAGTTGGCTGCGCCCTTGTTCATTAAGGGCCTTCATTTCATTTGTATAGATGGCAACGGAACCTCCTGAATCAAGAAGCTCTGACTCAACGAAGCTATTTACTATTTGATAAGGTGCTGAATCTTCTTTTGCCCATTCTGCACGGACCATAAGTGGAAGTGTGATTAAATAAATCATCAAAGAAGTATATAAAATATTGTTCATAAGCTCTAAATCGGTATTTGTGTTTTAAACTTAACATAATTAAGTTTATTTGATTGATGTGTGCCGAAATGAACCAGCATAGCCACGGGCAATTTCGTTGGCGTAGATTAGCTCTTCGTCTTGCCTTTTGTCTTAATGCGCTGGGCTGCTATGAGTGGTCCGGCGTTTCTATTTTAAGGACCCCTTGGTTCTGGCTTATAGTCCAGCAAGGTTTCACGCCGGAAAACCGATAAGTCCTTGGGATGAATCGGGTTTTGTTAATTCTGATAAATTTACTTTTGCAAGTATTGCTGGCTCACTGTGCGTGGGCCGGCGTTGCTGATATTTACACCAGCACTTCCAAATCGTTATACGAGTTTATTCAAAATAAAAAATGCGGCGACTTTTCCTATGGCGAGTTCACGGGTGAAAGTTGTAAGCCAAATTCTCAAAACCCCCAGCAAAGTCTTAACGACGTCGTCGAACAAGCTTTCTTCAAAACGGCTGCCGAAGAAGAACTGCAAAGTCTGCAGTGCGAAATATCTAAAATTGACGTCATTCAAAAAGATGCAGAAGTCGTTAAGAAAATTAAAGAAGACATTCTCGCAAAGCTTAAGCCTTTACGATTAACGTATGAGGCTTTGTTAAAGGCAAAGTTTGATTATCTTCACGCGGAAGATAAAGCCAATCAGATGCGCTCTTACGCATATAGTTCTAAGGCGAACGAAGCCAGATACACATCTTTAAGAAAAGAAGCCGAAGACAAAAATGCAGAGGCTGAACAGTTGCACGCAGCCTTTGAAGCCCTGATGCAAAGTTTGTGGATGGGAAATTCGCAAACGGTGCGTTCGTTTGTGCAAGGAATGATGAAGGATGATGCCGTTAAAGCGGCGCAAGCACCGGCGTCCTTTGAAAGAAAATTTCAGACACTTTTTTCAGAGACCTCGAAAGAACTTAAATCCAACCATGACGAAATTAAAAAACAAGACTTTGCAGATTTTGACCTAAAAACACGCTCTAAGTTTTCACAAAGTGCTTATTACGCCCAAGTCTTTGCCGATCGGGCAGGGTTATCGCAGCAAGCTTCGGCAAAGCTGCAATGTCGACTGGATGCTAAATACGTCAAGGGCAGTGAGTATCTTGATAACACGGCCTTCGCCGCTAGTTTGTTTCTGTCTGGCGGAGGTGCCATTCTTTCCAAGACTCCGACCATTTTAATATCAACCCTTGGCAGTGCTGCGCGCGCAGGGAAGATTGCGTTTAATTCTTCACGCGTCTTGCTTGCTGCCGGGGCCGGGGCTTCAACACATTTGATGCTGGAAGAATTCGACCGCGCCTGCGCAAGCTCAGTGAAAGGCTTAGCCCAGAAGAACCTTTGTGTTGGGGATGCAAAGCAGATTTCCGCAAACGAGCTTGTGAACTTAGAAGAGGGCAACTGTGCCCTTTCAGTGGTATCTAACGGTTTGTCGTTGGTACCTACGGCGGTGGGTTTAAGGAATATCTATAAGAATCCTTTGAATCTGACCCGGGCTTTGCTAAAGCCCAAAGTCATTTTGATTGATGATATTGATGAAATAAAAAAGTTAGATCCTTATCAACGCTTTGAATACCGCGAAGACCTGCGTAAAATTCGCAGCCAAAGTGGTCGACAAGGGGATAAGCACGTCAAAGAGTTGCCCGAACTAAAGGGCTCTTTTAAAGACGCCTTCGACGGTCCTATTGAGCAACAAAAATTTAAGACCGGACAAGTTATTTGGCAGATTCAACGCAGCAACCAAGCCGAGTCAGGTCGTTGGTTTTCAACCAGCGTTGCCAGAAGCCGCGAAGAGGCCGAAGAGCTTTTCTATGTTGAAAAGTGGGGCAATGACCGTGGGCAAATGCGCATGTATATCGTGAAGGATAATTTTACTGGTTACACAGGAAAGGTTGCCGGGGGTTCTGGGAACCAACTCTTTGTGCCAGATTCAGTGCCTCTTAAAGAAGTGTTAGAGCCTCTTTCGTTTCGCACGTTGCCTGGAGGCAAAACCTATTCTGACCTAAGCAAAATACCAAAAGGAAAAGCGATTGAGATTTCAACCAAAGATAACGATGGATCACTCTTAGTTCAGGGGGAATTTGTTAGCTTTAGGAAAGGGAAAGGAGAATTTGACTCTATCACTGTACAGGATCCACAAACTCATTCATTAAGAACTTATCCATTTAAGGCTTCTGATCAGATAGTTGTACAAGATGTTTCCGCAACCGGAATATTGAATCCTTCAAGTTATCCTGAAAGATGGTCCCGAGAAATCCGTGATGACGGGCCCGTTGAAGTGACGCGAAGATATAAAGACGATTCAGGCACTTATGTGCAAACAACTTATCGAGGTGTTTACTCCTCTGAAGCAAGAGACAGGAATTATACGATTCAATCTGCTGACGGAACAAAGCTATCCTTCCCTAGAAGCGAACTTAACCCCCAATATTCTCACAAATTGACGACAGAAGAATATAATATCCCCGTGGCGCCACTCAAAAAAGGTGAAAACTTTCTATCGAATCTTATTCCGGGTGATAAAATTCATTTTAAGGCCCTAGAGCAAACTGCAGATGGCCGCAAGGTCACCAGAGAATTTTCGGGCGAGTACCAAGGCATTGATTCGAGCTATATTGTTCTTAAACGGCCGGACGATGTGGCTCCGATCTATGTCTCACAGTTTGATGTTCCTCTGCAAAAAGTGATGCAAGTCAAAAAGGCTGATTCCTATGTCGTTCCGTTGGACGAAGCGAAAAGAAAGTGGTTGCCTGAAAATCCTATTGTCGAAGTGGCGTACACCGATGATTCTGGAAAAGCTCAGGTGGTGCGGGGGATACTGACGTCCATTTACGATCCCGACAAACCAGCACGAACAGTTTTAGAAGTCGCTGGAAAAACAGTGATCATTCCTAATTTGAGTATTCGGCCCGAGGGCTTAAGATTGGTGCGCGGTCAGAAATAAATTTTAGCAGTTAGTGCGCTAAGCCTAAAGACTTCTCTATACGGGTACGAATGATATTCTGTTCTTCTGCGGTAGGGGCTTCACCCCATTTTTGTTGAAACTCATTCAAGGCCTGAGCATAGGCCCATTGTGCTTGGTCTTTTTTAATATCAGAAATATTACTGTCTAGGAATTCACGCTGGTTTTTAAGATCCGTAACGATTTTATCGACGTCTTCATTTATGCTTTGCGTGTACTTTTCCCAAGCCTCTTCGCCAAGAATCACAAATAACAGACCCATGATGATCGGCTGGTAAAGTCTTCGGAAGGTGTTATAGGCTTCAATATTATCTTGGATTTTTAATTGATGGCGCACGCGATCTTTGTGGGCCAGATAGCCGTCGCGGATTACAAAAAATAGTGTTTCTTCAGAAACCTGTTTGTCGAAATATCGAGGTAAAAATAGCGGCGGTCTTCCTGGGATAGTGACGTGATAAATACTGCTGGCTAAAGTAAACAGCTCACCCTTTTTTGAAAACAGCAGGGTCCAAGTGCGATCTGTGAATTTGTGCAAAAGCTTCACTCGTGTGGGATCGGCTTCGTTTTTCCAAACGGCCAGAAGGCCTTTGCGAAGGATTTGCTCTTTCATGATGTTGATGTCGGACTCTGTAATTCGTTGCTCTTTGTTTTTAAGGAAGCGCTGATTGAAGGTATCACGTTGACCAAAAAGAGCTTCGCTGAGTTCTAAAGCAAAGCGTTCAATTGCTTCAGGGGAAGCGGCGGTTTGCAAGGTCGAAGATTTTAAAAGTTTGCGCATAGATCTTTTTTGTGTCCAGGAAAGAGTTTCTTGATATTCATGAAAGCTCTTTTCTTGATACAAAAAATCTGCGGTTTTCCCTGTAAAGGTTTGGCTCAAGACTTCACCCATGGTGGTCCTAAAAACGTTTTCGCAACGTAATGCAGAAGCCTTTGCAGTCATAGGACTGCAAAGGCAAAGGCTTAGAAAGATTTTTAACACCTTTCTAAAAATCATACTAATTTAAAGCAGCAGCAGCTGTACGTAGTGATTTTTGTGTAAGTTCGATTTCCTTTAAAATTTGGTCAGCTTGTGAATCAGACATGCCTTTAATAACGCTTGCGATATTACCTGCAGTCATGATCAACGCACCCACAGAAACCATTTTGCTTTGTTTTTGAGTCATTCCATACATTAACATCGCCGTTCCCATTGCTTGGGAAATCTGGGCAATGACTAAATCACGTTTGGTAGCTGATTCGTCTTGTTGATAAGAGATCAAGGATGCTTGCAATCCATCCAACTTCGTATTGAGTTCCGTCAAAAGACCCTTGGTCATCTTGTCGTTGCTTTGAGCTAACTCGACAGATACTTGTCCTTTGATTTCGTTGATTTTTGCTTCGACAGCGTCTGCTGAGGCTTTGTCTTTACGTAAAAGACTGAGCACTCCAGATCCAGAAGATAGTAAACTGCTGCCCATACCGGCAACTCCGATGAAAAGACCTACGATTCCGCCGCCACCTTCGCCGTGACGTGAATTTGTTGCGAAATAAGCAATCGCCGAAAGTCCTAATCCCGCAGCCGCACCAACGACCGCGGCTCCGTTTAAGACATTGCCTTGTTGGTCGCGGGTTTCGATGGCTTTAGCCACTTGATCCAAAGATTGATCTAGCTTTAAAAGATCTGCATGAATTTTAGCAATATTGGCCTGCGCTTGGACTGTTGCTTGCTCTCCGATGCCGGCCGTGCGGTCTGCGGCTTGGGCAAAAGCGATACTTTGGGCTGACATAATGGAAGCAACGGACAATGCAATGACTCTCTTTTTCATAGTATTTCCCTTTTTTTGGTGTCACCAAAGGCGGCGACGGTTTGTTGTTGTGTTGTATCAATACGAAAATCATTCCAAGCAGAGATGGCAATACATGACTTTCACAGCCTTGCGGGTGTCAAAGCCTAGGGGCGGCGACAAAATTTGCGTGCGCGGAATAGGTGTGTCTCATAATGAAACACCTCGAGGCAGAGTAAAAGAACTCTGCCTCGACGTGTTTGCGCCTTTTTTTTTGGGGGGGATTAAGGCGTTTGTTCTTGAATAGGTGTTTGCCGTAACTTTAGGAAGTCGGCGTAAGTAAAAATACGCTGTTCTCTGCGCAATTTCAGGTTTTCGTCGGTGATGTCGGAATAGTCTTGAGCCAGAAGGCTTGCGCCTAGGTCTTTGCCTTTCCATTGCACCGAGCGGGTAAAGAATCGTAAGCTGCCTTCGCGCAAAGCGGTGAGACTGGTAAAGCGCGCGGCGGCAATCGACGGGATGGAACTTAACGTCGTGACCAAGCCCGCTTCAATGCTCATCAAGGTCGAGCCTATGGCCTGTCCCGATAAAAACAATGCAAACGTAGAATATAGCAGGCGAGACTCTGTACCTTTTAAGGCATGGTGACTTTGAGCACCGATAAGCCACAAAGCAAAGTCATCCCGCATGCGATAGTATTCGTCGTACAGCTGCTTGCTGGTCAAGTATGCCACGGCCCCAGAGCAAGTTAATGAGATCGGCCAAGTTTGCAAGATCGCCGAAACTAGCGAGCAGGAGGTAAACGCCGCTAATTTTAAACTGGGTGAATTTCTTGCGACCCAGGCTTGGAATCCTTGTTTGGTTTGTTGTTTAAAAAACAAAGCTTTTAAGTCATTGGCTGAATCCGGATTTTTACTTATCACCGCCGTTACAATCGGTTCAAAATGTAGAAAGCTTTCAAGGGGCGTCTTCTGTTCGTCATAAAGATCATTTAGCACCTCTTGAACACGTTTAATGTGTAAGCCCAGTGCCTTTGCAATATCGCTGTCCAAGTGGCGGTCACTGTCCATGTAAATAACAAAGGGCAACTGCGTTGCTAGCAACAAGGCTTGCGCTTCATAAAACTCGGACGCGGTTGCTAATTCTTCGCGGAACTTTAAGTTCTCCGCCTTGACGTGGGGATGCAAGGGGAACAATGCCGGAACCAAGGACGGCGACAGGCTTTCTTCAATTGCCACCAGGTCGGCCGCATAGATTCTTTTTACCAGATCAAGTTCAGCGGGTTCATTGCGCAAAAATTGGGTGCGAAGTCGGATGCCTGGAATGGCCAAGCTCAACTTCACGTTCGGATAGCCATTCACGGCATGTTCGGCCCGGGCCAGACCTACGAGTAAGCGGTACTCTTCGGATTTTTCGCGAATAGCCTGGCGAATCCGCGGTATTTTATAGGCGATATCACCAGGGCATACAGTCACAAAGGCGAAGCACTGGCGCAATTTTTCAGCGTCGTATTTTTGCTTTTCTACTAGCTCCAGTGTTTGTTTTTTGATCTCGTTCAGCAACAGGGTTTGAGTCGCAGAGTACTGAGTCTCTGGCGTCGGCGTTTCACCAAAAGCCAACATGCTTTTGAATAAAATTCCTGTTAATAAAATGGACAGTAACAGTCGTCCTAACTTTTCTTTAAGGTTCATAGGGTTCTCCACCTCGCCCAACAATACAAAGAGCATTCCAGGAAAATTGCCTGGGTGAAAAATGGCCGAGTGTAGGAATTTCTAAAAGACCTAGGTTCAAAATTATAAGGCAAGGAGTGCAAAAAAAAGAGCTTTCGTAAGGGGGATTCGGATTTTTAAAGAGCCAAAATCGCAGGCTGTGAAAAATAAACCACAAGTAAAAACTTCTGGTTTGTGACAAAGCAGGCTTAACAGGCGAGGAGCAGCCTAAAGACCAGTCCAGCTGATTTTCGACATCTTTTAAACTAGCATGGATAGATGAAATCATTTTTGCTTACTCTGCTGTTTTGTTTGCCCAGTTTTGCGGCTTTGGAAGATGGCTTTGATGACGATAAACTGCAAATCAAACCCACGATTTTAAGTGAGGCTCAAGCGCAAAAACTTTGGAATGAGTTTGCGAGCTTAAATTATATTCCCTACGAATATGCTACGGATGGTTGTTATGCCCAGGCTACGGGTTTAGCCCTTTATGCCGAAAAAAAGGGTTATGACATGGCCAAGGTGTTTGCCGAAGGGCGCTTGATTGCAAAGCTTATTAATAACCCACATAAAGAAGTGGCCCTGTGGGATTGGCATGTGGCGCCAGTCTTGTATGTGCAAATAAAAAAAGAGCTTGTTTTGTACGCCTTTGACCCAAGTCTTTTCACGAAGCCTGTTCCGGTGACGGAATGGCTTGATAAAATGCGCGATGATGATGGTTATGGGACCCGTGGTAAAATTATGACCACGTATTATGGCTCGAAGTACCAATACATGTCGAAGTCCTATGATAAGAGTGCTGCGAAAAAAACAAGTTGGATGCCTGAAGATTTAGAAAACTGTCGGGTGACGCTGAAAAAATATGTCAGCAAATTAGCAGAAATAAAAAAGCAGAGTGTGCCTGCCGGCATGTTTGAAAAAATTGATAAAGCGATACGAGAAAAGTGAAAAAGGTCTGTGCTTTTTTATTTTTAAGTCTTCTTAACGGCACGTCGGTCTTTGCACAAAAGTCACAATGTATTCCTGAACCCAAAATCAATTCGATCCTCACGGGTAATTGGTATTTAGAGTACACGGGGGCAGACCTTGCCAAAAAATACGTGCGCCAAAATGGTGGCGGCAGCAAAATTGGAGTCGGCATTATTGATGGTTCCCTGGCCCCCGCAGATCCTGGCGTTTGCGGACGAGCCGTGCGCACTCCGACACAGGCTTTAAATGCCGATCTTAAAAACATCCATGGCACCCTGGTCGCAAATATGATGTACGGAGATCACGGTGCCAGCAATCACATGCGCAACGTACATAGCGTGGTCTATGGTCAGTGGCGCAGTGATGATGCGGAAATTTTGCCAGAGCTTGAAGAAGCCGCACGATCGGGGATGCGCGTGGTCAATATGTCTATTGCCGAAGAAGACAAAGCCCCGGGGGTCTTATATGCAAATCAAAAACAAAAACTAGAGGGCTATAAAAAGTTAGATAATGCGGGCGTTATAATGGTCACGGTCGCTGGCAATCAGGGGGATAAGCACCCGAACTTGTTTTTGGCGAAGTCCCTATTCCCTGGGATCGTCGTTGGGTCGATGTCGCCAAGGGGGGCGATGTCTTCGTTTAGTCAATACGGCAAACAGGTTACGATTCTAGCTCCTGGTGAAAGTGTCGTCGTAAAAGATGATAAGGGGCAACTAGACGTGACATCGGGCACCTCTTTTGCGGCCCCTTTGGTGGCCGGAAGCATTGTGAACACCTTGCAGGTCTTGCCAGAACTCAATCGTAAAAATATTGAAACGTTAATGGCAAAAACGGCGGTGAATATAAACCTTAAGAAGCAAAATCAAAGAATGCTGAATTCTTATAAAATGGTGATGGTGGCTTCGCGTATAAAAAATGCGCTGGCAAGAAATGCCGCGCAATCAAAAGTCGCCCAAGAAGCTCTGATCCAAAAACTTTTGCAGGATCCTAAGACCTTTGATTTTTCAGTCCAAGGGCAAGACTTGATAAAACAGGCCCAAGTGCAGCGCAATGCTCAAGATTGTACGTCGTTTTTAGCGGCCATCGAAAGATATCGTGAAGCGTTTTTACTGACGGAATCAAAAGAGGCCGCTCAAGCTTTGGCGGAATTGTATCAAGAGGCAGGACTGGGAGTGAATAGCACTTTCTACTCTAAGCTTGGTAAGGTCCCAAAGTAAATTCGCTCCCTTAAGTCAGAACTAGTGACGCACTAGTTCTGGAGCGCTTTCGCTGGCAAGTTCATGCAAGCAATCAACAAAGAATTTGCAAATAATGAACAAATGAATTTGCTCATTGGCTTCTAATTCCGGTTCCAAATCTGGCGACATGAAAAGTTCTTCGATGATGTAATTTAGAACTTCAGGTTGGCCGTCTTGGGCCGCTTTTTCTTGAAGATCTGCGATCATGTCATCGTTGATTTTAAGAAGGCTTTCAAATTCAGCTTCGTGCTTTTCAAAGCGCGTAACCACTTCTTCTTCAGTCATGGCGCGAAGTTTTGGGAACTGCACCTCGAAAGAATGGTTCAGGATCAGGGCCATCATAAAGCCCAAATCTTGTGCCCCTTCGCTCATGTCTTCGATGAATTCCATCAAAAACCCGGCAAGATCTGGCTGAACTTCGAACAAATGCTCTGAGGCTTTTTCTAAATCGCTTTCTTCCGTAATGCCACAAATTTGATCAATGGAATTTTGTACGGTTTCAAAAGGAATCTTTTGCATTGCAGGCCTCGTCTTAACAGTTTTTAGCGTTGAATTATTTTTTTCTTTATCTTTCCAAGATGCCAGAAAGAGTCATATATTTGCAACATACACGCGGAGTCCGTATTTATGCAATTTATTAAGGTTGTGGCACTTTGTTTTATTTCAGTTGTGATGACGAGCGTCTCAAATGCCAGTGACGTGGGGCCAGAGTTCTACAGCCGAAAAATCCAGCCTATATTTGACCACCGCTGTTTATCTTGCCATAGCTGTTTTAATGCTCCCTGCCAGTTGAATCTGCAAAACTTTGAGGGTTTCCAAAGGGGGGCTGCAAAAACCAACGTTTATGATGGCACCAGGGTTAAAGGTGTTCAGCCTTCGCGCATGTGGGTTGATGCCCATGGCGAAGCAGCTTGGCGTAAAAAGGGTTTTTTCAAAGTGAACAACTCGAAAAAACCTGAAGAAAATATCTTTTGGAATTTTATCAAACTGCGCGCCGAGCAGCCGAAAGCCGAAGTTGTGAAGGTCGTGGCTGAATCCCATCTGTGCTCAGCTTCCCTGGCGGACATGCCTATGATCGTCAAAGAAACTCCAGAGCTTGGGATGCCGTATGGTTTGCCGCCCTTAAACGAAACAGAGCTAGCCACTTTAGAGACCTGGATTAAGCACGGGGCGCCAGGTCCGAGCACCGCCGAAATTAAAGCCTATCTGAAAAATCCTGTTGAAACACAAAGCCAAATCGAGCAGTGGCAGACGTATTTGAATGCCACGGATCTTAAACAAAAATTAGTCAGTCGTTATCTTTATGAGCATTTGTTCTTAGCACATATCTATTTTCCAGACCAAAAGGACGTCTTTTTCAGTCTGGTACGTTCTAAAACCGCCTGCAAAAATGGAATTGACGAAATAGCCACGCGTCGTCCAAATGACGATCCCGGTGTTGAAAAATTCTTTTATTGTCTTAAAAAGTTTCCGGGCACGATAGTTCATAAAACTCATATTCCGTACGAGTGGAGTCCACAAAAGCTTGCCACTTATCGAAAAATTTTTGGCGAAGGCGACTGGACGGTCGCAGCCCTGCCGACTTATCGGGCGGGGGTGGCCGAAAATCCTTTTATCGCTTTCAAAGACATTCCAGTAAAGGCGCGCTATCGCTTTTTATTAGAGGACAGTCAGTACCATGTAAATACCTTTATTAAAGGCCCGGTTTGCAATGGCAGCATGGCGGTGAACTCTATTCAAGAGCAGTTTTATGTTTTTTTTCTGCAGCCTGAGGCCGACAACATGGTCCAATCAGGCGAATATGAAGCTCAGGCGCAAAGCTTGTTGATGATGCCCGGAGTGTGGGGCAGTGATATTGAAATCATCGACACACCGATTTTTTATAAAAAATTAGTCAGTCATCGCGAAGCTTACCGCAAGCTGCGCACGCAATGGATGGGCAAAATCAGACCAGAGGGTTACTCTTTAAAAGACATTTGGGATGGTGAGGAAAGCAATCCCAACGCGGTGCTGACGGTGCTTCGCCATGATGATAATGCGGTGGTTTTAAATGGCGCGGTCGGTGATTTGTCGAAGACCGTTTTTCTTTTAGATTACCCGCTGCTTGAGCGCTTGGTTTATAACTTGGTGGTTAACTTTGATGTCTTTGGCAATGTCAGTCACCAGCTGCTGACCCGCATTTACATGGATATGATTCGCATGGAGGCCGAGGAGCTATTCTTGATGTTCCTGCCTCCGGAACAACGCTTGGCCTATCGGCGTTCGTGGTATCAGGGGTGTCGGCAGAGCCCACCAGTGTGCGCTTTAATAAGGATGACTCTGACACTAAAAAACAAATGATCGAAAAGATTTTGTTTTATCGCTTAAATGAAAAAACGCGGGGGTCTTTGGATGCCATGAATTGGCGCAACATTGACGTTCCCGAAAGTGTGCAAAAGCCTTTTAAGGCGCAAGGGTATGAAAAAATTCTGCGCAAAATTGCCGGCATCAAAGGCGCAGAAAAACCGTTTGCGGAATACTTTCCAGAGTTTTCTTATTTAAAAATCACTGCCGCCGATGGTCAGCAAAAAGTCTATTCACTTATGCACAATCGTGAACACGAAAATATATCGTGGATTTTAGCGGAATCCTTGCGTCTTGCCCCTAAAGAAGATTCATTGACTGTGCGCGAGGGTTATTGGGGATCTTATCCTAATATGATTTTTTCGATCACAGAAAAAGATCTGCCCCGCTTTGTCGACATGACTAGGAAAATTAAGAATGAAAAGGGCTATCAAGATTTGGTGACAGCCTTTGGCGTTCGTCGCACTCAGAGCACCTTTTGGCAGGAATATGATTCTTTGAATCAGCATTTTAAAGCCACCGACCCCGTGCACTTTGGTTTTTTGGATTTAACTCGCTACGAGCTAAAATAAGAACGAAAATTCCTTTTTCTGCGCATCCCACGTTACGCTGTACACAACACAGTTAGGGGTGGGCAGAACCTCAGTTAAATCAGGGCGCAATGAATGCAGAAATCGGCGCAGTACAAAACCATGGGTGCTGACCGCCGCGTGGGCGAAATTTTCTTGATGGCAAAGAGCTCTTAAAGCGTCACTAAAGCGCGTGATGGCTTCTCGTGGGCTCTCGGCCTGAGGAAAGCGAAAGTCCAAATGTTGCGGGTCAATCGAAGTCCATTGTTCCCACGCCGAGACGCCGAACTGGTCGTGGGCTTCCTGCAAGGTCATGCCCTCTAAAACTCCCAGGGAGACTTCGCGCAAGGCGGAGTTAATAACCAGAGGTCGCCGCAGCTGTTCATTGGCAATTTGGGCTGTTTCGTGGGCGCGGCTTAAGTCGCTCGTGACAAAAAACTCGACGGGGTTTTGCTTAAAATAATCCTGCAGTTGGCGCGCTTGCGCTTGGCCTTCGGGGTTTAAAGGAATGTCCGTGTGCCCTTGCATTCGGCGGATCATATTCCATTCGGTTTGCCCGTGTCTAAAAAGGTGTAAAGTCTTTGTCATTGTTTTGCTATTGAAACACTTGCCAGTCTTTAGGGAAAGAGGAAATATTTCTCTATGAACTCTATTTTCAACGCCCTTCGCCAGTCTGTGACCGCTTTGTTTAAATTTCACATGTTTTTACTAGTGTTGGTGCCGCCGCTGCTTTCTTTTCTCGGTATGCTCTTTGTGGTGATTTTGTATTGGGCGCCAGTGATGACGGCAATGACCGGATTTTTCTCCGCTCTAAGTCTTTTTCAGTGGCTGCAAGCAGTGACCGGGCTGGCAGACTTTGCGTATTGGACTTCGATTGTTTTTTTGTTTTTAATGTTTATTCCCATGGGCTATTTGCTGGCGATCTTATTGACGTCACTTTTGGCAATGCCCTTGGTTTTAAAGTGGGTGGGCAGTGCAGATTTTAAACATCTGCAAAAAAAACGCGGGGGCACCGTTGTTGGCAGCGTTTGGAATACCCTCTTTGCGACAGTCATTTACATCGCCGTATTTATAGGGACCTTGCCCTTGTGGTTAATTCCCGGTTTGCAAATAGCCGTGCCGTTGTGTTTAGCGGCGTGGCTCAATAAAAAAGTTTTTGTGTATGATGTTTTACAAGACTATGCCAGCCGGGAAGAATACCAAGAAATCCTGAAACAGCACGGCCGCCCCCTTTATGGGATGGGCCTTCTTCTGGGATTGACCTCATATATTCCGTTGGCTTTTTTCTTTGTCCCGGTGGTCTCAGCTCTATCCTATACGTATTACGGCCTTAAGGCCCTTGAAGAACTTCGCAATAAGCAAGTTTAGTGGATTTTAAAGCGGGCCTAGTGTATGAATAGGGCCACTATGTCTAAGTGTGGATCAGAACGAAAGAATATCAATATCGACTCTTTAAATGAAAGAGTTCGTAAAGCGGGGATGAAGCTAACGTCTCAGCGCAGTCAGCTTTTGCAGATTCTTTTGGATCATCCCGAACCGTTATCAGCGGATGAAATCTTTAAGAAGTTCGCGGTGAAATCTGAAGGCATGGATCTGGTTACTATCTATCGCATATTAAAAAAATTCGAAGAGGCCGCTTTGGTTTCTCGCTTAGAGTTTGGCGACGGTGTCGCGCGCTTTGAGCTGACCTTGGAATCAGGTCACCACCACCATCATGTGATCTGTCGGTCATGTCAGGCGATAGAACCTTTACACATTTGCGACTTGGATCAACATATCAAAATGGTTGAAACAATGGGTTATAAGCAAGTGTCGCACCGCTTGGATTTTTTCGGTCTGTGTTCACGTTGTCAGTAATTTAAGGCTTCTTCTTCTTGCCACTTTGGCAAACGCACCACGAATGTGGTATTCGGCGCTTCTTTAAGCAAAGTTAATGAACCCTTGTGAGACCGTAAAATCCCTGCCGAAATACTTAATCCCAAACCAGTGCCTTTACCAACTTCTTTGGTGGTAAAAAACGGCAACATGATTTGGTCAGCAACTTCGTCGGGGATGCCCTGGCCTGAATCCGTGACGCTGATTTCGACGTAATCAAGTTGTTCCTTCACCGCAATACGAATCCATTTGTTCTCTAAGGGTTGAATCGCGTCGAAAGAGTTATTTAAAAGATTCAGTAAAACTTGCTCAAGTTGAACCAAGCGACATTCGATTTCCAAGTCGCTATCAATGGGGCTAACTTCAATTTCGACGCCGTGATTATAAAAACGCACACGACAGAACTCTAAAGTTTCTTCGATCATGGCTTTGAGTGGGACCACTTCAAAGGGATCATAAGTTCCTTCGCGGGCAAAAGAACGCAATGACTTAATTATTCGTGCGATTTTATCTGCCGTGCGACTGATGCTTTCTGCGGCTTGTTTGACCTTGGCGGGGTCGACTTTTTCCATATCCACCATTTGCGCCAACTGAAATGCGCGGGCTTGAATGACGGTCAGGGGATTGTTGATCTCATGCGCAATACCGCCAGACATTTCTCCTAAGGCGGCCATTTTGGCTGCGGAAATAAGTTTTGCTTTGGCTTCTTCAATTTGTCGTTCGGTCATGAACTCTTCAGTTGAATCCCAAGCAACACCATACATTCTATGGCCAGAGGGGTTGTTGTGCATGAACTTGCCATAGCAGCGTACGTGATGCACTTCTTGGTTGTCATAGGTTACGCGGTAAGTGACATAAAAATCTTGCTTCTTTTCTGCAGCCTCAGACACTTTGATATTTGTTTGTTCCATGTCCTCGCGGAAAGAGCGGCGCCACACTTCTTCCATGGGATTTAGCGTGGGGTCGATTTTTACTCCGTGGATTTCGTACATGCGCTGATCCCAGGTCAGTTGATTGCTTTCGATATCCCACTCCCAGGTACCCATCTTGGCGGCCGATAAGGAAAGATTTAATTTCTCGATAACTTTTTTCTGATCTTCTTCGACAGCTTTGCGTTCGTTGACGTCCGTGGCCACTCCTAAAATAGAGACAACCTCGCCATGTTGGTTGCGGGAAAAGACGGTGACGCGGTCGTTATGCCAATGGTATTTGCCCTTGCTGTCCTTAAAGCGATATTCGAAAGTTAAAACTTCACCGTCTTTTAATAACCGCGCTTTTGCCATGGTGTCTTGAACGATTGCTTGATCGTCCGGGTGGATGGTGGCCTCTTGATAGTGAGGTCCCATGTGGCGCAAGTGTTCAAGGGTATAGCCGTAACGCTCTTGCGCCCGTTTGTTAAGCCACGTCAGGTTTCGTTCGTTCAGATCATAGATGTAAATGCTATCGGAAATAGCATTGTTAATTTTATCGAGAAGAACACCCTGATCTTGCTGGTACAAAGCTGTCATAGTTTTAGTAGCTTAGCGGGGTTTTTCTTAACGCGAAACGGCTAAATCCAAATAAAACCTTAACAATACAGAGCGGCATAATGGTGCTAGACCTTTAGCATATACAGGAGAACCTATGCTTAAACTTGTTATGACAACTTTGTCTTTTGTACTTGTCTCTTTTATGGCTAAGGCCCAAGTGCCGGTGATTAAAGTCGACGGTTCCAGCACCGTATTTCCGATCACAGAAGCAATGGCGGAAGAGTTTCAAGCAGCACAGCGTGGAAAAGTGCGCGTGACAGTTGGTATTTCGGGGACGGGCGGCGGCTTTAAAAAGTTCTGCCGTGGCGAAATTGATATTCAAGATGCTTCGCGCCCCATTCAAACATCAGAGATGGAAGCTTGTAAAAAAGCAGGGGTTAAGTTTTTAGAGATCCCGATTGCGTACGATGCCACAGCAGTCGTGGTCAGCGCTAAAAATACCTGGTTAAAAGCGATCACAGTCGAAGAACTTAAAAAAATGTGGGAGCCAGGCGCGCAAGGCAAAATTGTAAACTGGAGTGATGTGAATCCCGCGTGGCCTAAAAATGCTTTAAAGCTTTATGGTGCGGGTTCTGATTCCGGGACATTTGATTACTTTACAGAAGCGATCGTGGGTAAGGCGAAGTCATCGCGTGGTGACTATACGGCAAGTGAAGACGACAATACTTTAGTAACAGGGGTCGCCGGTGACCAATACGCTTTGGGTTATGTTCCGTTAGCGTATTACGAAGAAAATAAAAAGAAGTTAAAAGTATTAGCGATTGTTGGTGGCGACAAGGCCCCGAAAAAACAAGAGGCCGTCTTGCCGTCAAAAGACA
>JABWCO010000215.1 GCA_013360185.1 Bdellovibrio sp. | reverse complement strand
TCAGGACATCGGCTGCCTCGGCCGGTACAGCGCCCAAATCAAAGCCGACCAAAGTGGCTTGCCCATCAAAGCCGGCCCCAACTTCAAAGCCTCAGCCTCTTTCGTCAGTTCTCGCATTCTGTCGTCGTATTCTAAATCTGTTTGCGCTGCCTGCAACAAACGTAAATAACGGTTCAGTAAATAGTCTTGCGAAGTGCGCGCCTGCAAGACCACGCCCTTTACCGAAGCCGGCACAACTTGCGACCACGCCGGATTATCCATGATAAATTTGTCTAAAATGATTTTTGCCTTGGGAGCTTGCGAAAGGGCCGCCAGCACATGCGCGTCTTTCAGCACAGCCCCTGGGTTGCGCTTTAAAACCTCGGGTAGGATGTTAGAGTCCATGAACTCTGCTTCGTGCACATCGTTGTATAACGTCTTTAAAACTTCTTGCGCAAGCTTACTATCGGTCAGCATTCTTGGGCTCTTGTTTAAGAATTTAAGCACGGCATCGATTTCTCTTTGCTCTAAAAGATTGAATAAAACTTTTTTAGCTAAGTCTTGATTTTGCTGTACGTCTGGAGACTCTAACAATCCCAGAGCGATCAAAGAGATATTCTTTTCGAAGTGGCCTTCTGCAAAGTTAAAACCCGCCTCTGCCAACTTTTGCTGCATTCTAAATGCGAGGTGACGAGAAGGAAGATGTTCAACGTTCTTAGCCTGAAAAATAAGTTCTGAAATTTGTTTCGCTGAAATACCTTCGTGATTGGCAAGTGCTTCAATCATGGATTTATTTTTTTGATATTTCTTACCCATTTGCAGCAAGATTCCTACCAAAGAATTTTTATCAACACGGGAATCCAAACTGTCCAAACCAGGAGCCACATCACGGACTACGAGAATATTTACGGAAAGCTTGTGGCGATCAATTTCATAGCCAAAGGGATTTGAAATAGCGTCGTCATAATTTTTATAAAGCTTAAAAGTATCTTTGAATTTTCTACGTAACGACGAATCTGCGTAATTCAAAGCCTTTTTATTATCTACGTATACGTGCTTAATCGCATCACGAACCGGCATAAAGTTTACAAGACCATCAATCTTATCCATCGCTGGTAACAACACGTCGTTAAATCCCATGCCTTTGGCTTCTTGGATTATCGCCTTCATGATTCTTAACGTGTCTTTTGAAGAAATGCGTGGACCTGCAATCGTGTGCAAGTAAAAGACGGGAGATCCATCGACCAACACCTTGGTTCCTTGAATGTAACCTTTCACCAACCCTTTGGCGTCATAGACAATAAAGGTGTATTCATTCGGAGAATGCACGAAAGGAAAACTGCATTGAGTAGAACAGTCATTCCCCGCAAAACCACGAAACATCGCAATAAGAGGTGAAGCTTCGCACATCACCAGCACTGGATCCCCCGAAGTTGCCATGGGCTTTTCAGCAGGAATTATTTTAGCGACGTTTGCCGTAAATACTTGTTCAAGAATTTTTTTATTGGGTAAATCTTGAGGCATTTTTTGCAAATACTCTTTTGGGCTGGTCTCACTTTGCAAAGAGTAATGCGCCACTAAAAGCTTTGCAAAATTTTGCTCTAAGCCCACAGCTTGTTGTAAGCGGGAGATAATCTCGTTCTTAGATATCTCAGTGTCACTCCACCCCAAGCGATTCGCGGCAAAGCCTTGAGAGACAACTTCTGCTGGCAAGTGCTGTTGCAAAACTTCTGTTTTCTTTTCTAAAGACATCGCGAAGAATTCTTTTTTTAAAGGTCCTGGCAAAAGCTGAGACAACCCAACAACGATACCCTGGCTTTTTCCCAACAAAGGGGACGCCAAAGTTTTTTGTATTTCACCCAGCAAAGCTTGTGACGACGTCAGACCGGCACTTTTGGTGAATTGTTCTGCCTGACTGACCGCCGCCTGCCAGGCTGAGGATTTATCAACGGTTTCCGCGGCCGCGTCGTACACTTTAAATTCTAAAAGCTCTGCGTGATTTTTTTTAAGCTCTTGGTAAAGAGCATCGTTTTTCGTAAGGCCTTCTATGACCAGCTGTGAATT
This sequence comes from Bdellovibrio sp., assembly GCA_013360185.1. Classification (GTDB taxonomy): domain Bacteria; phylum Bdellovibrionota; class Bdellovibrionia; order Bdellovibrionales; family Bdellovibrionaceae; genus Bdellovibrio. The sequence goes on along the minus strand of JABWCO010000215.1, from coordinate 923 downwards.
TAGAAGCTCTAGAGGGTCAAACTCATACCGAACAGCCCCGTCAGCAATACTTGGAATCATCGCACGCACTTTTAAAAAGGCCTGCGCTTTGGCTTCGGGTGACTGCAGAGGTAAAGAGTCCTCCCAAGTGGCAGACCAAGCTTGAGATGTAAGCAAGAACATTGCAGCTAAAAAGGCATTCACGGAGTTTTTCATACATAGATGCCAATACAGAAATCAAGCCACCGCAACCGACCTATAACGTAATAGGTCCATTTTAAACTGTTAGAGAACCTCACAGTCGGTCGAGAGTAACTTAAAAAAGTGACACCTGTCTTAAACACTTACAGCGTATCAGGATGAGACCTCGACCAGGATTTTAGATCGTTTGTGTCGTTAAGGAAGATACATTTAACAAAAGGCTCCTTGAAGGAGTCTTTTGTTCGCACTTTGTATCCAAAAAAGGTACGGCGTACCCTTTAGTATTGCCAAGGAAATTTACTAAAGTCTTTCGGGCGCTTTTCAACAAATGAATTGCGACCCTCTGCTGCTTCTTCAGTGCCGTAAGCTAAACGTGTTGCTTCGCCGGCGAACAATTGCTGGCCAACCAAGCCATCATCACACAGATTAAATCCGTATTTCAACATACGCATCGCAGTTGGTGATTTGGAGTTCATTTCGTAAGCCCACTCTAAAGCAACTTTTTCTAAATCTTTGTGCGGGATCACGGCATTCACCATCCCCATGTCCATCGCTTCTTGCGCGTTGTAGTTACGACCCAAGAAGAAAATTTCACGAGCACGCTTTTGCCCGACCATACGTGCAAGATAGGCAGAACCATAACCACTATCAAAACTTGCCACGTCCGGATCTGTTTGCTTAAAGATCGCGTGTTCTTGGCTAGCCAAAGTTAAATCACAAACAACGTGCAATGAGTGTCCACC
>JABWCO010000085.1 GCA_013360185.1 Bdellovibrio sp. | reverse complement strand
AGTCGCTTCAGCAGCTTAAAGGAGCAAAAATGAAAACCATCTTAGTAACGGCATTACTTTTCATCGGCAATATCGCTTTCGCAGGTGATTGTTCTTTGACAACGACTCGTGTAGCTTGCCCGGGCAAAGACGATGCCGCCCTAAAACCATATGACATGCAAAAAGTGCATACACCGAAGAAGCCCGAAAAAGCGGCTGACGAAGCTGCTTGTTTGAAAATTGCTGAATCTAGCTCAAAAATTATCCGCAAAGGTACTTTGGCTGAAAAATCAGTGACTGCAAAATTTGACGGTAAAGATCTTGGTAAAACATTCGCTGACAAAGCAGAGTGCAAATAGTTTTGACACAAGCCCCTCTTAAAACCGGGGGCTTTTCTTCTGTCCTTTCTTTGGTCACCAGACCTTTTAAATCTCTCCTGACTGTCTCAATATAAAACACTCAGGACCTAGACAAATTTCTTAGCTCTTCTCTTAAGAACATCCCATATTTGGCCGATACGGAACCAAAGGGGGAACACTATGAAAAAGTTTAAAAACTTTTCGAAAAATCTATTGAAGAATGAGTCCGGCCAAGGCGCGACAGAGTACATCCTACTTTTGGTTGTCGTAGTGGCTCTGGTATTCATGTTTAAAGGCAAAATCAAAGAACAAATGGACGGCGCTATGTCTAAGCTTAGCTCTGACATGGGTAACGTGATCAATAACTAATGACTATTGAGTACGTGCTTTTGCTTATCGTTGTGTTCGGATTCGGGCTGAAAGCATTTGTATCAGCCCCCGCCGAAGCATTTAAAAATGCCGGTCCTCGTTTGGGGGCTCGCATTGAACAGCAATTAGCAACCGGTGATGGGTTTAAGCCAAATGGCAGCCCAGTGGCCTGGGAAGAAGACAAATGAAAAACGTGATCACCAATAAAAAAGGTCAGTTTGTCATTGAAGGTGTTCTTCTGATGGTCGTAACCATTGGCGCTTTTCTGTGGGCCACAAACCAAATTCGCGAAGGCAAGTTCCTCGCAAAGATGGTGGGCGGACCCTGGGAAAAGGTTTCGGGAATGATCGAAGCCGGCGTATGGAGATCTCCGGCGGAGGCCCGTGCGCTACATCCAAATCAAATCGGGAGATCCGTAACTGCGAAACCTGAATAGATAGGCTGTATGGAAAAAAGAAGAAGAGCTTTGAAACCATTGCAAAATTCTCGCGGCATGATAACCGCTGAGTTTATTTTTGCCCTCGTGTTAAGCGCGGGTCTGTGCATTGTTTTATTTGCCTTGAACTTTACTTTATCCATGGCCGAAGTCGCGCAATACGTGGCATTTTCAAGTGCCCGAGCGCATGCAGCGGGTCACGTAGACCAAGACAAGCAAGAACAACTTGCTAAAGAAAAATATAGATCGCTCCTAAACACCCCCGCATTAAAAAATCTCTTTAATAATGGTGCAGAAGGCTGGTTCATTCTTTCGGCGGACCTTGATGTCCGTGGTGGCGGTCCATCAGGACGCAGCTTCGAGGACTATCCAAACTTTCAAACTCCGGACGGAGATCGCGTCCCGCAAGTCGGTGTGCGCTTTGATTTTCAACCACGCATTTTAAATTTGAAGCTTCCCTTTCTAGGAAGTACTTCCGAAGATCCAGATGCTGGATTTTCAACCAAGATCACCGGCATGTTAATTCGCGAGCCCACACAGAAAGAGTGTTGGGAATTGCAGGTTCGCCAACGCTATAAAGAAATATTAAATTTGGACAGCCGCTTTCGAATCCTAGGTGCCTCGGGGGAAAATAAATACGTCCCCATGGAGGATAACGGATGCTAAAGGCAAAGAAATTTTCTCAGCTTAATAATGAAAAAGGGATGGCCGTCTTCGAGATCATCCCGATCGTCGTTATTATAGTCATGTTCATTAATTTTTCTTTGGGATTTTTTGGCGCCATCCATACCGGCATCTTAAATTCGATCGCGTCCCGCAACTATGCTTTTGAAACATTTAGAAATCGCACGGATTTAACTTACTTTAGAAACAGTGGACCCGTAGGAGTTGAGTTTTCAAAAGTAAAAAATCGAGTGCATGGCACGATTTCAGAAAAACAAGCGGCGAAAGTAGGAAAGACAGATCCTCCCTGGTCGGCAAGTTCGCGTTTAGTTGACTTTATGTCCTTTAGTAACAGAGCCGCAGAAGAAATCGGCAACTCTAAAGGCGAACACGCAAAGACCAGAGAATTACAAGAGGGCCGCGTCAGTGAAAGCATGCATCAAGGGGTGAACCCCATTTGGATTAAGACAACGTACGGGATTTGCTTAGACTCATCCTGTGGAGCCGGAAGCTAGAAGGAAGTAGGACTTATGGGATCAAATGACACAAGAAATTTATGGCTTTCCATTGCCGCTGGGGTCTTTGCGACTTTCCTTCTGTACAGCTATTCGCAAGAAAAGAAGGCAGAATACGATAAACGTTTCGGTTCAACCAAACGTGTCGTTATCGCCAAAGAAGACATCGCAGAAATGCAAACAATCTATGACACCATGGTGGAAACAAAAGAACTTCCAGCAGACTTTATCCAGCCCGACGCAATTACAATTCCGGATGAAATCATCGGAAACGTAGCAGCAGTCCCTATTCGCAAAGGTCAAATGGTTGTAAAAAATAATCTTTTAACTCCGGGCCCAGACACAGGAATTTCTTTGCAAGTAGCACCCAGTAAACGGGCTGTGACAATTCCAGTGGATGAGGTGCGTGGGGTTGCAAAATTAATTCGTCCGGGTGATCGCGTCGATATTTACGCGGCCGTAGATTCCGGTAAAGGCGTTAGCCAACGTCGCGAAGTGTTTACGATGATGTCCGACGTTGTCGTCTTAGCAACTGGTGTCAGTGTCGTTAATAATATTCCAAGAATGTTTGAACTGGATTCAACTGGTAAAAACTTAACGCAAATCGCGCTAACGGGTGATACGAAGTACACGACGATCACGGTCGAAGCGACACCTAAAGAAGCCCAAGATTTGTTTTATATGCTTTCAGTGGCGCCTGGAAATCTGTTCTTCGCTTTAAGAAATCCTAGCGACCGAACGATTCCGCCACGTTTACCAAGCTCGACATCAGATTCGGTTTTGGGAAAACCAATGGTTTCATTTGAGGGAGGAGCCGGCAATTCTATGCCATCTTCAGTTCCCTATATGGCGCCACGCCCTGTTTATTCACAACCGCAACAAAGAACCGCACCTCCGCCAGCACAGAGACCACGTAGCAACGGCTTTAAGACTTTGTAATCGGGTTTATTAGGGGAAGTTTAGGGGGATTTATGAAAAAACACTTTCTATTAGCAAGCTTGCTTTTAGGGTTATCCTTTACGCAATTTGCTTATGCTGATGATGAGCTCGTGGCAGAGCCATCGGTTGTAACTCCCGAAGAAGGGGTCGACACGTTCCATTCCCGTGGTTACGTGAACCTCACATTAGGAATTGAAGAAGATAAGAAACTTCCACCTTTACCGGCGAACGTCGAATTTAAAGGAAACTTCCGTCGCATCGTGACGGCATCCTATTCAAAAGATATCAACACGATCCGCTTCATCCCTAAGGAAGCCGGCTTTGGCACCCTTACAATTCACGATAAACGCAACGGCAAAATCGTAGCCGAATATCGTATCAATGTTAAGAAAAGCAAGCTCGACAAAGTCGTGCATGAAATGCGTGCATTGTTGGGTGATATCGAAGGCATCAGCATTAAAATCGTCAATGACAAAGTTGTCGTCGATGGCCAGATTTTATTGCCAAAAGATTTAGCGCGTATTTTCAATGTGGTAAAACAATTCGGCGAACAGGCATCGTCACTGGTTACCTTAAGTCCTTTGGCACAAAAGAAAATTGCTGAATTTATTGCTCGCGACATTAACAATCCAGAAATTGAAGTTCGCGCTGTAAATGATAAAATCATTCTGCAAGGTTACGCCAATAACGAAGAAGAAAAGGTCCGAGCGGAAATTATCGCAAAAACTTATTTGCCCGATATCGTAATTGATGCCGCTGAAGACGGCGGACCGATTAAAAAACGCCGCCCACTTAATGACGGCGTGATCAATCTTTTAGAGGTAAAAGCTGCCCCTGTAGCGCCGCCTAAAAAAATGATTCAATTAGTTGTTCACTATGTGGAATTAAATAAAGACTATTCGAAAGCCTTTAAGTTCCAATTTACACCAGAGCTTGGCGACAATTCGCAAATGACCTTTCAGACTGGTGGTGACAGCCCCGGTGGTATCATCAGTTCCATCACGGGAACCGTTTCAAATCTTTTGCCAAAACTAAACTGGGCAAAACAACATGGTCACGCGCGCGTACTTGAAAGCACTAGCTTGATCGTGGAAGAAGGCAAACGTGGCGAAATCAAACAAGTCACCGATCAGCCCTATACCGTTTTAGGTAAAGACGGAACTCAAGGGACGGCGTTTGCGTCCGTGGGGATCGTGACGGGAATTACGCCGATTCTGTCGGGCGAAAAGTCCAGCAGCGTAAACATGGAGATGAGCTTTGAGATCAGCAGCTTGCTGGGTAACACGCCTGCCGGTGCCCCCATCGTCAGTAAAAATCAAATGTCGAGTACAGTGACCGTGCGAGATCGCCAAAGTGCCGCCGTGGGTGGTTTAATTAGAAATGCGACTTCGACAGGGTACAATCGTCCAGCTGGACAAAAAAACCCGATCATCAGTTTGTATGCTTCTAAGGACTTCGTGAAACAACAAAGTCAGTTTGTAGTTTTCGTCACTCCGATCGTGAAAACTTCGGCCAGCTCTGGTTCAGAGCAAATTAAGAAGAAGTTCCGTTTACGCGACTAAAATCGCGTAAATGGACCTCCGGTTTTGACCGATAAGGAAAATGGAGGTCTCCATTGGCAATTAATCCTCAGTGTAATCTTATCGCAGTAGTTGGTGGTAAAGGCGGCGTCGGCAAGAGCGTGTTTGCCGCGAACTTTGCCTGCGCCATCATGAATGAACTGCGCACTCAGGTTTTATTGATCGATGCGGACGGAAAAAGTGTTGGCGATCAAAACGTCATTATGGGCTTAAAGCCACAAAAAACTTTGAAAGAGCTTTCCACATTTCAAGGCTCTTTAAACTCCCAACCACTGAACACACTCGTAACCATGCACCAATCGGGTTTAGCCTATTTAGGTGCCGTTCGAGGGCCGGAAGAATCTTTAAATATTTCTCCGGATCTTTTGGGTAAATTAACTGATTTTTTCAGCCGCACCTTCAAATATATTATCGTCGACGTGGGCACCGATTTAGGTCCCGCACAAATGGCGATTCTGCAAGAAGCGACAGCGATAATGATTGTCACAAGTCCTGAAGTCTTAGTCGTTACCCAAACCCAAAGACTGATCAACGAGCTTTTATCAGCAACGTTGCCAAAGGACATGTTCCAATTGGTGATCAATAAAGCGTCACCAACAGGTTTATCGCCACAAACAATTTCGAATCAGCTGCAAATGCCTTTCCTGGGAATCGTCCCCCAGGATGAAGCCACCTCAATGATGGCTTTGCAAAAGTATACACCTTTCGTTCTCTCAGCCCCTAAAGCACCGGTCACCGCAGCATATTATGATGTGGCAAGAAAGCTCACGGGGGGCGTGTTACAGCGTCTAAAAACTATCAGTCGTCCGAAACCTGTGGTCGGCACCGTGGAAGCCACGCCGGGTTCTGCTGCGCCGGCATCCGCAGGGATGGATGCGCGCACACTTTTAAAAATCCGAGTGCACAATGAACTAATTCGCACCGTCGATTTAAAAAAGCTCTTAGTCGACACCAAACAAGACGAAAACAAAGAAAAAGAAGTGCGCGAAAAAACCAAGCGCGAGATCACTTTGATTGTAGATCGTGAAGCCCCGGATTCGCCACGCGAAGAGCGTTCAAAGCTTATTAAAGAAGTCTTAGAAGAGGCTTTGGGTTTAGGACCCTTAGAAGACCTTTTGGCCGACCCAGATGTATCAGAGATCATGGTTAACGGCTTTAAAAAAATATTCGTCGAAAAAAGTGGTAAGGTTCAGCTCAGCCCTGTGACCTTTACCTCCAATGATCATTTACGCCGTATTATTGAGCGTATCGTGACGCCACTGGGTCGTCAGATCAATGATTCAACTCCTTACGTCGATGCCCGTCTTAAAGACGGATCGCGCGTAAATGCGGTGATTGAACCATTGGCTATCGACGGACCCGCCTTAACTATTCGAAAATTTAAAAAAGGCGGCATCACCGCTGAAAAGTATATTAATTATGGCAGCATCACCAAGAATATGATCGATTTCTTACGCATTTGCGTGGAAAACGGTTTGAACGTCGTTATCTCGGGCGGTACTGGTTCCGGTAAAACATCGCTCCTGAATATGCTTTCTTCCTTTATTCCTTCCAATGAACGCGTTATCACCGTCGAGGATGCGGCCGAGTTGCAATTGCAACAAGAACACGTCGTACGCCTGGAAACGCGCCCCTCTTCAATGGAAGGCTCTAACGCCATCAGCATTCGTGACTTGATCAAAAATGCTCTGCGTATGCGACCTGACCGTATCATCGTCGGAGAGTGCCGTGACGGCGCCGCTTTAGATATGTTGCAGGCGATGAACACGGGCCATGATGGATCTATGACAACAACACATGCGAACAGTCCTAGAGAATGTTTAGCGCGTCTGGAAACACTATGTATGATGTCAGGCATGGATTTACCTATGCGTGCAATTCGCGAGCAAATCTCTGGCGCCGTGAATCTTATCGTGCAGATTTCGCGTCTATCAGACGGAAGTCGTAAAATTTTAAGCATAACTGAAGTCGCGGGCATGCAAGGCGATATCGTGACCTTAGCAGAAATCTTTCGTTTTAAAGAAACTGGCTATGACAAAAACAGAAAAATTCAAGGCACGTTCCAAGCAACTGGTACGATCCCTAGCTTTATTCAAAAACTGAGCGACAAAGGCGTCGTCATTCCTCGCGAAATTTTCGCTAATGAACCCACACCTTTAAATCCCCCAGGCCCTGCGACGGCGCCAGGAAACAAAGCTCCTATTGCCAACATGCCAAAAATGCCCGGCGTCGGTCCGGTGAAAAAGTCAGGGTAGGTCATGAGTTTTTTATTTAACGAATGGATCATGATTCCCATCTTTGGTTTGTGTGTGTTCACCATCGTCATTTTGTGGGCAGAAAAGGCAATCGCTTGGTTGCATAAACGCAGCTTGGGTAAACGTGACGAGGTCATTCGCATCCTACGCTTGATGGGCAATGACGTTAATGAAAGGCGCGTGACAATTCTAATTTTGCTGATGAGTTTCGGTTTAGGTGCCTTAGTTTTCTTGGCTATATGGCCCAGCGTTTTACCTGGTGCAATCTTTGGCGCAGCAGTTACCGTCGCCGGCTGGCAACTGCCCCTTTTAATCGTCCGTCTTTTGTATGAACAACGCTGCACCAAGTTTGTCGATCAAATGGTCGATGGCGTCACCATCATGGCAAACGGAATCAAAGCGGGATCCAATCCCCAAGAATCCATGAAACGCGTCGTGGAAATCATGGGAAATCCTATCAGCCAAGAATTTTCACAAGTCCTTTATCAAATGCAAGTCGGCGATAGCTTTGAAAGTGCGCTGAATGATCTGGGCAATCGCATTCCGCGTCCGGATGTGCAAATGTTAGTGACGTCGATTAATATCCTGAAAGAAACCGGCGGTAACTTAGCCGAAACTTTCCAGACCATCGTCATGGTCATTCGCGAACGTCAAAAGGTAGAGAAAAAAATTCAAGCCCTCACCGCCCAAGGTCTTATGCAAGGGATTATCGTCACGATGATTCCATTTATTCTGATGGGCGTCTTTTTAGTAGTGGATCCGGTTTTCATCAAACCCATGTTTAACACAACCTTAGGTCTAGTGTTGCTCTTTGCTATGCTGAGCTTACAAATAATCGGTGGCGTAGTAATCAAAAAACTTGTTACCATCAAAGTGTAGTCTGTCAGTTTCAAGGAAGAGGTAACGACAATGATCAAAAATGCTATGATGGCGTTTGCTTTTCTTTTTTCTGCACAAGCGTATGCGCTTGTGGATATGAAAAATGCCAATTATTCAAATTCTTGGGTCGACATGGATGTTCCGGGCACAGGATATGACCTGAAAATCGTGCGTACTTATAACAGCCGTTCTCTTTTTAATGGCATGTTTGGTTTCGGCTGGTGTTCTGATTTCGAAACCAGCATGGAAGTCAATGCGGAAGGCAATATCAAGGTCAAAGAGTGTGGCGGCGGTTTAGAAGTTACTTTCGCCCCCAGAGAAATCACTCGCAAAGATGTCGACAACACCATCGCACAAATTATCAATAAGATGAGAGGCGAAAAAAAGGTCGGACTTAATGAAGCCTACATTGCCAAACTAAAAGCAGACCTTCTTGAAGACGACGATGCGCGCATCAATATGGCCAAACAATATGGCTTAATTCTGCCCGTAAAAGAAGGCACAAAGTTTTACGCCAACGGTCGCGAAGTAGAACACTTTGTATTTAACAAAACTCACTATACACGTAATCTTCCCGACGGCAGCGCTCAGCGCTTTAGCCCGCTAGGAAAATTGACCCATATTTATGATAAAAATGGGAACTTTTTGAAATTTGAATACGACAAGGACTCCATCGCAACAATTCAGGATAACAACGGTCGCCGTCTGTCCTTTAAGTATTATCAAAACAAAAAAGTTAAATCGATCACGGGCCCGAATGGCATCATGGCTGACTATAAATTCGCAAATCTTGATGATCTTTCTTACGTCAAGAATGCCTGGTTAAAAACTTACACATACGAATATGATGACTTGCATAACTTAACTAAAGCGACATGGCCTGATAAGACATCTATTGCGATCAAATACGACCGCAATAACGACTGGGTAACTTCTTTTTCTGATCGCGACAAGTGTACAGAATCTTACAAGTACGAATTTTCCAACAATGATCCCAAAAATCACTATTGGTCGACGGTAAAAAAGGTTTGTGGCAAAGAAGTTCTGGCTGATAACAAATATGAATTCTGGCATCAACAACGCGCTGACGGTCAGTACTATTTGCAAAGGGTCATGACAACTGTAAATGGCAATGTGACGGATATCTCTTACCACGAAGTATTTGGTAAACCGATTTCCATTCGTCGTAATGCCGATCGCGTTACTTACGAGTACTATCCAGACGGCTTAGTAAAAGTAAAAGCGGCACCAAACGTACGCATGGCTTTTGAGTACGATCCAAAGATCAAAAAGGTAAGCTCGGTTTCAAGCACTTTCTTAAATGAAAAGGGCGCTAAGGCCGCGACAAAGAATACACAGTTTAGATATGATGGAAAAGGCAACTTGGCCTTTGCACAAAATAGCGACGGTCAAAAGATCAATATGTCTTATGATAACCGAGGTCGTATTGCTACGATCACCGACCAAGCTAAAAAAGTCGTTAAGATTGAATATGAAGAGCGCTATGGAAAACCATCCATCGTGACCCGTCCGGGCTTAGGAACGATTGTTGTTAGCTATAAGCCTAATGGAGAAATCAACAAGGTGGACAGTAAAGAAGGACCTTCCGTCGCGATGCAAGTTGCAAGTACGTTTAATAATTTGTTAGATATTATAGCTCCCGCATCAGCGGAACTTTATCTGTAAAGGAAGGGTGAGTACATGAAAAGATTTTTATTACTTTCCATGGTTGTATTCGGTTTAACTTCTTCCTTTTCAGCCTTTGCACAAAGCTCTGAAAAGAACAGACCGTCAAATCCAGGCGTGGATCGTGGCGAAGAAAAAACTGCAGATGGCGCCGGAGTGGCAAACATCGGTATGTGTAATGAGTGCGTGCAAAACATGGTTCACGGCCGTTTACAAGACAACACCAACCCTGTACGTGGCTCTGCGAATACGACAACAGGTGAAAAACCGTCTTCGACACGCGGGGAACAATAAGCTGCTTGACGGGCGAACCTCGGGGCTGAACTGTCTAAAGACTAATCAACGGACTACCCAAAAGGGGCTTTTTAATAAAAGCCCCTTCTTTTTTGTCTCGGCTTAAGGCGTTTTCACACTCAAAATCTCATTTTGAGACAAATAGGGTGGCACATCCACTGCAATGAACTCTTGTAAGGTAAATCTCTGTGATTTACCTATGCAAAGGAGTTTCTATGAAGAAAATCGTATCAGCGATTCTAACTATGTCTGTATTGGGTTTTGCAAATGTCTCGATGGCAAAAGTATCTCCGCCAGAGCAAAACTGCAGCAAACAATCTTCTGCTGGAATGTTCTCGAAAACAAATCCGGTGCGCACTGTTGCAACAAAATCCTCACGCGTCCATGTTGCTCCAGTTTCCAAAACGAAAGCGAAGCGCTAAGTATTTGTAGAGTGTATATCGACTAAGGCTGCCTCTAGCGAGCGGCCTTTTGTTCGTGCGCTCCTTCTTGGAAGCCATTCAGCGTATGGCTGGCGGCCTCTTGCACACTCTCTCCTAAATTCCTTAAAGCTATGGCACCACCAGCAGCTGCGCTTTGAATGTATTGCGACACAGTGGAAGTTCGCAACCAATGGAACGAATGACTTTCAACAGAGACTCCGCCTATTTTTACCTGCATAAGTACAATCAATAATGCCGAAAATAACAAACATTTGGTAACGAACTTAAGTTCTTCCATGGGGGGATTCTCCTAGATGCGGGAAAACATTTGTAAGGGCGTTGTGAATATCTTCTTTGGTAAACGGCTTTGTTATGTAAGCGTCAAAGCCCGCTGCATAGGCCTTGCGCACAAGAGCCTCTTGATCCACCGTCGAGCAACCTATGATTTTAACTTCGGGATAGAATTGTTTTAAGTGCGCCGCCGTGTCGATGCCATTTTTTAACGGCATCACCATATCTAAAAAAACCACATCAGGCAGGGAAGAGCCAACAACCGCAATGGCTTCTTCACCATTGCTGGCTTCACCAACACACAATCCACCGTCTGTGCTCACAATATTTTTTATGAGTTCACGTAAAAAGGCTGCATCGTCTACAACTACAAAACGTATTTTCATCGTTTACAGTATAAATTCTATGTCGCCATTTGATGAGTGGAATCTAGTGACCCCAACGATAGCCTAGGGAAAACATAACAAGCGAGCTTGAAACACTCACATTAGAAGGAGTCGCTCCCGTACCTGGGTCTGGGAGAGCCGCAACCCCATCAAAGGTGTTCTTTTCTGAACTAATGCCTACACTCCAAATCATCTGACTTTGGCGTGTAAACTTCCATTCACCACCTAAATCAACACCCAGGCGGACGCTTTCTTCTGAGGAACCCGAATGAACTTTTACACCGGTTTCGTCTTCAGAGTGCTGTAAGCGCGGAAAGAAACTTCCCCCCACGATCCAAGCATAGCTTGCCGATGTCGGGATGCGTGCTTTTAAACCCACCCCTAATCCTTGCGATTTAAGACGTGCACGGGAGGTGTTATCACTGGGCACTGTCATCTTATTATCACTTAAAAGGACCGAGAACTCGACGGAATTAGACTTACGTGAAACTCCAAAAAACTTCCTAAAGTTAATTCCTAAATCCACCATTTCGTATTTCGCCGGAACCCTTGAAGAGCTTCCGACGGCATCTACATCAGCTGCGAATGAAAACAACATTTGGCCACTCACCCCAATCAACGGAGTCAACCAAACGTTGGCGCGAAACTTCAGGGCATTAAAATAGCTTTGATAATTACGATATGAATAATTCGACTTTGCATCATTGTATAACATCGCTGGCATCACTTCAATTTCAGCCCGATTGTTGCGAATGTCATCTGGGTGAATAGATTCTCGATAAAACTCGTGCAGCTCTTCTGTTTTATTCGAAAACAATCTTTGCGCCTGGTCTCCGATACTAGGCTCCTGGACTTCCGTCTCTGTTTCAGGAGCTGGCTTAGTTACAGCCTCTGGCACGACCGTCGCCACAACTGGGGCCTCTGGTTTTTTTGCCTCTGCAGTTTTTGCCAGCTCTGCCTCTTTCGCAGCTTTTTCTGCTTCAAGTTCACTTTTCTTTAGCGTACGCACCTTCACGCCATCCGAATCCGTAACAACCGGGGCTTCTTCCGAAGCTAGACCCCGCGACTTTACGGGCGCAGATCTTTTTTCATAACGTCCCGAAGAAAAACCTTCCAGACCCAGTTGAGCTTTAGCAGTGAGCGAAAGAGATAAAAAAATAAAAAAGGAAACTAGCAATTTCATAATAAATATTTCGGCTTTCGGTCCGAATTACTTGACGCTAAATTGACGTGTTTTAAGAGGCAGGGCACAATTATTATATGAAAATATTATTTCTGAGTTTTCTTGTATGTGGAGGCTGTTTTTTTTCAGCTGCTTTGTCGTGGGGCCAGACAAATGCCCAGAACACTTACTTTAGTGCAATCGACCAAGATCTGGCAATTAAATCCATTGTGCTGGTTCCCATCACGGACAACGTCGGCGGAATTTACTCCCGTCCGGCCGAAGAAGAAGTGCGCAAACTTTTAAACGAAGACAAACAGTGGTCTTTGTCGAACTATCCAACCGATCTACAAATTAAAACTGAGCTTTTGGATGAGCGACCGGAAGACGTAAAAGTAATTTTGCAGAACACCCAAAGTGAAGCCGCTCTTGCAACACGAATCATTCGTGGTCCCCGTGGGATCTCGATCACAATGACTCTATTTGTGGGTCGCGATGGTTTGCCACTCTTACAAGAATCTTTAAATGACTTTAAAGGTTTCGAAACAGCTGAAATCCGTTCTGAAGTGCGCAAGATGTTCGAGAACATTAAGTACCGCATGCCCTTTCGCGCTACCATACTCAGTCGCCGCGGCCAGCAAGTGACTTTGAATTTGGGTGGTAACTATGGATTGAAAAACGACAGTCGGGTTTCGATCGTGCAAATCGTCAAGGTGAACCGGCATCCTAAACTTAATATACTAGTCAGCACCGAAAAAGAAGTGCTAGGCCGTGTGAAACTTTTTAAAGTCGAACCGTACATGAGCTTTGGTTACATAGAAATGGAAAAAGATCCTGGCGTGATTGCCGTGGGTTCAAAGGTTATGCCCGACGAGTTTGTAAAGTACTCTCTGCCAGTGACCACGCCGTCTGGAAAGATCTTGCAAGACATCACCACGCGCCCCGATAAAGATGTGGCGTTTGGCGAAGAGCCTCAGGAATGGTTACCAACAATGCCTCCGCAATACGGCAAAGTGGAACTTATGGCCGGTCTTGCGAATTATACACAAAATGCAAACTTACAAACTGCAGGATCTATCAGTGGCAGCGACAATCTGACTCCAAATATAATGGTGCGCGGGGAAATCTGGCTAAATCCGGAGTGGTACGTCGGGGCACAACTTCGCCAAGCTGTAATGTCTGTACAAAATAATCTAGCGGGCTCGTCACCGGGAAAGCTCAATGTGGCCATGGGCCAATACGCAGTAAACTTTGGTTATAATTTTTTACTGACCAGTGATTATTTCGGACCCAAATTGCAAGTGGGTGCGGGGTATATGAATACAAATTTTTCGACAGATGACAGTACGCCAACAGCATTTACGACCATGCGCTATGGGGGGCTTTTGCTAAGTCTTGCTGGGCAGTTCCCGCTCTCTGAGGAAATCCCTGTGGATATCGGTGGAAAGTTTGATTTCTTTATGGATCCCTCTTTAAGCGAGAATAAATCCAGCGGAGGATCTTCGTCGAATAAAATTAATTCATTCAGTTTTTTCGTGGATTATAAAATGAAAACCCGTTTTAAAATTCGCGGCGAACTGATGCTTGAAAATTACAGTTCTGACTTCAGTGGGACCGGCCAACGTACCGACCCAGCGTCTAGCGCAAGTCATCGTATGACGACACTCATGGGCGGAGTCCAATATCTATTTTGAGAATTTCTGACATCTTAATTATCAAAATGAGTCATCAACCTTTGCAGTCGAGGGAGCACTTTCTCGCGAACACAACTTTAGTCTGGACCCAAAAGTGCCGTTAAGTAATTACATAGCGGTTTATTTCATATCGTCTTTCGCACGTTAGGGGTGGATATGCAAAAGGTTTGGCGGAATGAAGGGGGCTTTTCCCTTGTTCAAACCCTGGTGACTATCGGTATTATGGCGATCATCAGCATGGCGATGGCGCAGGTTTTGGTTCAAATGCAGAAGGGCCAAAAGAATGTTAACGAAGTTGCGAAGAAGGCCGCTTTCAATTCTGCGGTCTCATCTTTATACAAAAATATTTCGATTTGCTCCCCAGCTATTCGTCCTAGCGGGAATATTACCGATTCACTAACGAGTTTAGACGTTGGCTTTCAGTTCGACAGTATGAATCTTACTGCTGGTCAAAATGTTGATAGCTATGACATGAAAGTTTCAAAAATCGAAATTCGCAACTTGCTTCGTGGCGACACTCGAGGCAACGAAACTCGTTATGTAGGTGAGTTGTTCATTCAAGACGAAGCAAAAAATCCTCAGGGTCTCTATGTAGCTCAATATAAGGCGCGTCCACTCGGTGGTATCCATCTAATGGCGGGGGCCGCAGGCAACATTTTCAAATGCAGTGGCGAACTCATCCCTTTTTCTGCTTCCCTAGAAGGAAGTGCAACAATTCCTCCAGATAAAGTGGCAGAAAATCTTAGTGGAGCTGGCTTGACTCCCCCCGGAGGAGGAACCTGGAACCCTGCAGAGCTTCAATCTATAACTCAGGATTGTGATCTTCAATGTGTAGTAAATGCTTGGGCCCAGTCTCACCCAGATCCGAATCGCCCGGCGAATTGGGCTGCAACGTATTTACAAAGCAGTCCCCAGGCGCAGCAGTTAGCCCAGAGTGTTTCAACAATCTTGGCGGCGGCTGCAAATCCAAAAGGCAGCAATCACGCAAGCAACTATCAAGGTGCGGTAAACAACATCGCCGCCTTGGATGGATATATTCAAGAGGCGGGATACAACGACGACACGAAGGTTTCCGTCGTTAATGGAACTGCCGCAGCGATTAATAACTATGGGGTAGAAACTGTTCAAAATTTCTATAACGAAGTTGGTGGTGCCTCGTATCAGCTTGCTGCCGTTATTGTAAATCAGACTGGTGGCGCCGCAACACCTCAGGCTGTAAATGTGTATAACACCGTACAATCCTATGGCATCAGTGCGCAGCAAGCAGAGGCGTACATTAAGGAATATGGCTGGGATGCAGCAGTGAGTTTGGCAGAAAAATGTAGCGGTGGTGGTTGTTAAGGTTGCGCTTTGCAGAATCACAATTGGTATCAACATCATTAGTTTTGGATAGAGACATGACAAAAATTTTATCGGTGATGACAATCTGTTTCAGCTTTTTCTTTGCGCAAGGCCAGACCTCAAGTGTGAATCTACCTTCCCAAAGCTCTCGCGCAGCGAACAGCAAATACCGATTATGCTCCTCGCAAGAGGACTACACAGACTATTTGGAATATTTTCTGCAAAAAAAACAAGCCGCACAAAGAAGCACTTCTTTACCCGTGATTCATAAAATTGCTCAGTCGATGTCTCTTCCCTGTCAGCGCAGAAAAATGGGGACTTCCTGCTTTTGCTGTAGAAAAAGTAACGCTAGATTTGTTCCATCAAAAAATTAAAAATTCGCAAAAGCTCGAGGAGGTTTTAAATGCACCCTTCCCCGAAGAGCTAAAAAAGTTTCCTATCGGCGTTCTATCTGATCTTTTAGGAACATTTACCAAGGAGCCCATCTTCGGCACCTATGTAAACTTCAATAACTATCTTTTACACGGCAACGAATATATGAAAATTTGTATAAGAGAAATTTATAAAAACTCTGTCGAAAAGTGCCGACAATCATTGCCAGATATTTTTAGCGAATACTCACTTTATAGCACAATCACTTTGCCAACAATGGCCCAAGAGATATCCAAAAGCTATGATTCCGTTTACAATACGAAGCTGCCAGCAACGTTACAAGACAAAGGAAAAATTGTGTCAAATATTTTAAAGTTGGGACCTGGCGCCGGGGAAGCGTTCACAAATGCAGTTCGCAACGAAAAAATGAGAACTTTGCACAAAGAAAATCCTGAAATTCTGCTAGAGAGCGCTCTTATACTAAGTCTTAAGGGCTTCAGCTGGCAAACAGGGCCGTGATTATTTCTTATGATTTTTCGTTCGCATATTGAGGCGAATACCCTTTGCCAATCAGATAGTAAGCTTTCGGGTTGCGCGCATCGACCGCCTTAAAAACTTTTTCAGTCACCCAGGATCCTTCATGCGCAATCATTTTTCAAAAAACAAAAAGCCTAGGGGATGAATCCTAGGCTTTTTCTTTTTAACAGGTCTCCGCCTTCGCTGAGGCTTCGGCGGATGTAATTTAAGTCCGCTGGGCTTAAATTACATCATACCACCCATGCCACCCATGCCGCCATGGTCTGGCATTGCAGGAGCTGCTGATTCTTTTTTAGGAGCTTCAGCGATCATTGTTTCAGTTGTTAGCATCAAAGACGCAACAGACGCTGCGTTGGTCAAAGCACAACGTACAACTTTAACTGGATCGATAACGCCGTCTTTGATTAGATCAGTGTATTCGTCAGAGTACGCATTGAAACCCCAGTTAATGGATTTATTTTGAAGGATACGATCCAAAACGATCGCGCCATCAAGACCCGCATTTGCTGCGATTTGACGAATTGGCTCTTCGCAAGCGCGTTTGATGATCAACGCACCGAAAGCTTCTTCTTCAGCAAATTTAGATTTATCAACTTTAGTAGAAGCACGAAGCAAAGCAGTACCACCACCAGCTACGATACCTTCTTCAACCGCCGCACGAGTCGCATTCAAAGCGTCTTCTACGCGGTGTTTTTTCTCTTTCATTTCAACTTCAGAAGGCGCACCCACGTGGATAACAGCTACGCCGCCAGCCAATTTAGCCAAACGCTCTTTCAGTTTTTCTTTGTCATAGTCAGAAGAAGTTTCTTCGATTTGCGCTTTAATAGCAGATACACGTGCTGTGATGTCTGCTTTTTTGCCTGAACCGTCGATGATTGTTGTGTTGTCTTTATCAACAACAACGCGTTTCGCGATACCAAGATCAGCAACAGTTGCTTGCTCTAGTTTACGACCGATGTCTTCAGAGATAACTTTTGCGCCAGTCAAGATCGCGATGTCTTCAAGCATTGCTTTACGACGATCACCGAAGCCTGGAGCTTTAACGGCACAGATGTGAAGAGTGCCACGCAATTTATTAACTACCAAAGTAGCCAATGCTTCACCTTCAACGTCTTCAGCGATGATCAACAATTGACGACCTTGCTTAGCAACGCCTTCAAGGATACTGATCATATCTTTCATGTTAGAGATTTTTTTGTCGTAAACTAGAACATAAGCGTTTTCTAGAACTGCTTCCATTCTTTCTGCGTTAGTCACGAAGTATGGAGACAAGTAACCACGATCGAATTGCATACCTTCTACAACTGTCACTTCAGTTTTAGCAGTTTTTGATTCTTCGATAGTGATAACGCCTTCGCGGCCCACTTTATCCATAGCATCTGCAAGCATTTGACCGATTTCTTTATCGTTGTTTGCAGAGATAGAACCAACTTGCGCCACTTCATTAGAACCTTTAACAGGTTTAGACATAGCCTTAAGTTCGTCGATGATTGTGCCAACCGCTTTGTCGATACCACGTTTGATCGACATTGGGTTGTGACCTGCAGAAACTAGTTTTGCGCCTTCGCGATAGATCGCTTGCGCCAAAACGGTTGCAGTAGTTGTGCCGTCACCAGCTTCGTCATTGGTTTTAGAAGCAACTTCTTTAACCATTTGCGCGCCCATGTTTTCGAATTTGTTTTCTAATTCGATTTCTTTAGCAACAGTCACACCATCTTTAGTGATCAGCGGTGAGCCGAAAGATTTATCGATAACAACGTTACGACCTTTAGGTCCCAAAGTTACTTTTACTGCGTTCGCCAAAGTGTTCACACCTTTAAGGATGTGTGCACGAGCGTCTTCTGAGAAAATTAATACTTTAGACATCTTCATTCTCCATTATTTTAAAAATTAAAAACTCAACGAATCGACCGAGGATGCGTTAGTTGAACACACCAAGAACGTCTTCTTCGCGCATCATTAGGTATTCGTTACCTTCAAGTTTCAACTCAGTTCCTGCATATTTGCTGAAAAGAACTTTGTCGCCAGCTTTCACTTCCAATGGAAGAATCTTGCCGTCTTCAGTAACACGACCTTTACCTGTCGCGATGATTTCACCTTTTTGTGGTTTTTCTTTTGCTGTGTCTGGGATGAAAAGTCCGCCCGCAGTTTTTTCTTCTTCTGCCATTCTGCGAACTAAAATTCTGTCGTGAAGGGGACGAACGCCGATTTCACTCTTAGCCATGTGTGCCTCCGTTATAGTATAATATGTATTACAACGAAGGTAATATGGACTCGAATGGGGGGGAGTCAAGGTGGGTATCGTAATTTTCTTAATGACACCTTGAATAATTCAATAATTTTTAGGATTTACACCGCTTTAGGACACTATTTGCCAGCATCTTTACCCACATTTGTAGCACTGGCTGGAAGATCCCCAGCCTGGGCCCCAAAGACCGAATTTGCGTACGCAGTCATAAGCTCCGCAACTTCGTCAGGCGACAGTTTGCCGGCAACCTCATTAAAAGCTGATTTTTTGTCCTGAATTTTAGTCAAATAACCCACAAAGTAATCTGTCACAGACAGGTCTTTCGCCAGCTCCAGGGCATACTGCTCTTCATGCAGTTGGCGCTCAAGCTTTTCGACCACATATTTGTCTTGAACCAGGGAAGCCTCGGGACCGGCTTTTTGCGCCAAATTAGGATCCACCCCAGGGGCTGCGACGCGGGCCATTTTCTTAGTCGTGATCTGCAATTTCAAGGACGTGATCTTACCCTCCGCCAGAACTACGCGCTCAGTCTTCCACTCTCTATAGCTTTTCACTGGAGCAACGGGATTTGCAGCAAAAGCCGTCTGCACCCACAAACAAGCCACTAGGGGGAGATATTTTAACCAAGACATGAGTCCTCCAAATTACGTCCTAAATTCCAGAAGCCCATAATACAAAGGATGTGCCGAGCAAAACATGGCCGAATTGCAATACATTAGACTTGACCCACTATGGGGGCCCAAATGTGTTACTTTGAGACGAAATTAGTTCGACAAATCAAGCTTATCCTCGCGACGGAAGGATCGGAATTGTCGGAAAAGCTGAGGCGGAGATTCCGCATGTCCAAAAAAAGAGGAGAAGCCAATAACATAGAAAGCTGCCAGAACATCCTAAATATAAAAGCTCAAACGGTTCTCCCTCAATGACAGGGGCAGTCAGGGAATCTGCTAGAATGTTTTTACCACAAAATATTTTAGCAAAAGGACCCCCGAATGCCCCAAATCAGGTC
>JABWCO010000003.1 GCA_013360185.1 Bdellovibrio sp. | reverse complement strand
TGTCTCTCTTTTCTTTAAGCCAAATCCGTGCCCAAAGAATTAGCAGAATCATTCCAACGAGATACCCCAAATTAACCGCCGATGTCCCTAAGTTTTCTAAGAATTTCACAAAGGCCATCACGCCGCGAAGTGTCCCCTGTCCAGAGTTTAGACAGCTAAAGTTACTCTAACTCCCATCCAGTGTTATTTGCTGTGGCACCGTCCCTGCAACTTACATCCTTAGGAGAGTGACCTATGTTTTTAGCGATGCGTCCTTTAGCTGGAGTTATTGCCGTGGCCTTAATGGCTTCGATGGCGTTTGCTAATAACAATAATAATTCAGCCATTACCTCGTCGCTAAATATTCAAGCACCGAAAAAAGAAACCAGCCGCTGGAGCGGTTTTGTTAACGTCAGCCGCTCGACCAGTGTGAATGATTTTAAAGATGGCTCGCGCAATGATGGTATGGACTATATGGGCCGGGCAATTTACAAAGCAAGCGACAATTTCACTCTCATGGGACAAGCTGGCTATTCCCAAGATCTGAAGTATCCCGAATCGGATGATTTTTCAGACACGTCTTTAAGCTTAAACAGACGCTCAGTAGAATTCGGCAAAACATTTCTTGTCGGTTATCGTGTGGGCGCCACCGCACCGACTTCAAAGGATTCGGCAAAGCGCCAAAGCCTTATTTCTGCGGTTTCGACTGGGGTTAACGTAGCTATCAACCCTGCTCGTCTCATTCCGGGACTGGCAGTAAAGGGCTCCTTAAGCTTGGGCCGCAATATTCATACTTATGAAACAGCCCTTGACGGCAGAGTGAATAATCAATACTCGTCTTCACAAATGCTTTCTGTTGAATATGAATTCACATCCGGCATTACGCTATCAAGCGAATTCGTGCACAAAAATGCCTGGACTTACCAAGGCGGCATGCGCGATGCCTTTGAGACAACCCAAGAGGTCGGCTATCAACTTAACTCGACCTTTGCCTTCGGACTGGGGCACACCAACTCGGGCGCGACGCTTAGACCTAACGGCTCTGACTATTCCACGCAAATATACGATGAAAACACTTCGATGTTTTATGGCTCTGTGACGGTGCTATTTTAAGAATCTTATGGGGACCTAGCAAGGGTCCCTTTTTTGTTAAAAATTTCGCTCAGAAAATTCCCGCGGATGCTCCATGAAATTACCTGTCTCATCTTGAGACAAAGCCCTGGCGTATTGAGTCGCTAAAAGCAGACAACAAAAGATAATAAACTCCCGCATAAAACCCTCCATGGCTTCATCTTTTCATCTTCACTTCACCCAAGTTAAGTTGGCAAGATTCCACGAGGTCTCGTGTTTTTTATCATTAAAATCGCGAGTCTTTTTTCGACCTCCCCTATTTGTCCCCTGTTTAAAGTTTAAACGCCTTTTTGCGGTGTAATCCAACACAGCCCCCGCGGAGAATGCCCAGGCGTGGCACTGTCAGTGCATTTATTACCAATAGGAGAGAGTCATTGCCTAAGAACCCATATATTCGATGTGGGCCTTGGATGGTGACAAATATCGAACGGAGAGAACGATGGCTGACAATAACCAATACGTAAAGGCTTTATCGGCTTTGCTTGCAACCACACTTTTTGTGTCGGGTTGTACAAAGACACGCGACGCTGCTTTACCAGACACTGAAGCATTGAGCATCTTTGCTATCAGCGAGTTTGAGACACCTACAAGCAAAGGGTTTCAAGCTGCCGGTAAAGTCAACTCGCAAGAAAAAGCTCAAAGCCAATCGAATATGGCCGTTGCGGAAAAAGGTCTTGTCGCAATTGATCCTGCCGACTCTTCAGTTCCAGAGCGCTTGCGCTTTATGTTTGAAAACTTAGAGGTTTCTGGGCAACAAGCTGAGAAATTTAAAATCGTTTTCGGCGTCGACGCGAAATTCGTGACGGCTTACAAACAAACTAATGATCTAAACTCCCTGACCAAGCTTGAAAAGCAACTTGCCGTTTCTCCCGGCGAAGTGCAATTAGCCATTGATATGCAAAAGGCTTCCACTGCAGCTGCTCGCAAAGCTCTTGCAGATAAGATTGCCGTTGCCCAAAAAGAACGCTCTTCTTCACTAGTAAAAAATGCTTCTGTAAATGTTCTAGTTCCGTTGTTCAAATACGAAATTCAGCAAAAAGGTATCTTAGAAAGAACTAAAAACGAATTGCGTGAAAGCACTTCGACGCTGACTTTGCGTGAAACTGAATTTTCTCAAGCAACGCACATCAGAATCAGCATGACATCTGATGGTCGCAGAGAAATTGGTTCCGTGGACCAAAAGAACGACTTAGAACAACTTTTCACCACAGACTCATTGGATAACAAAACCCAAACCGCTGGCGAATTGCAATCACGCTATAGCATTAATATGAAATTCATCGCTGATGATGCAAAAGTATTAACGAAGCTTGATTCTGATGATTTAAAAGTTTACGAAGTCACGAGCTTTGAAAAGCTAAGCGATGATGAAAAGCGCCTTTTCAAAACCAATCATGCGGCGGGTGAAATCTTGCGCTGTGAAGGTGGCGATAAAAACTGTGTTTTGCGCTTAGTTGCAAAAGTTCCAGTGACTTACAAAAATGCTCGTCTTGTCCTGGCGGACTCGCGCGCAAATTCGAGCAATACGATTGAATTCAGAAAAGTTACCAAAGCACAATCACAAGGCTTGGTTGAAATCGCTCGCGAAGTGCGTGCGGAACGCGCTCGTCCTACGGGCATGATTGATCCTTTAAATACAATCAAAGTCGCTGATCTTTCTGGAGAGTTCTATTTCCGTAGAACTTTTGAAGATGGTTCAAATATGTTGTTGGTGGGAAAATCCGGCACCAGCGGCGACTTGTCGATCGTAAAATTCGAACTAGAAAAAGACCGCGTGGTCGTTCGCAATCAAAAAGCCTTGATCCAATACATCGGCCAAGGCGCTAAGGATCGCGAAGAATTAATGAGCGTTCCAGTTAAGTACTTCAAACTTGAAAAAGTAAATGCGGAAGGCGTTGCTTTGCAGGTGCCAAAACTTATCGACGCTAAAAAAGAAGACGCCGAATACATCGAAATCGACTGGACAAGAAACACCCTCCCTATCGTCAACTCGCCCCTAGCGTATTTTAGTGATATTGGCCGTTGCATCACGGCACAAGGTTCTGCGACAGTCACAGCCCCTGATATCCGCTTAGCTAACGATGGCATCATGAACTTCTCGATCGAGAGTTCTTATGGCATGAGCCCTGATTGTGCGAATGTCGTTGAAACGAACAGTGCTTATGTTAAAGCCATGTACCAATTAAACTTCAACGTAACAGAGCGTCTTTCTTTCAAAAAGAAAACAAATCCTAACGAAGACGTTCAGTTTGCTCCAAATATTTCTCCGGATGCTCAGGGCGCAATGAACTTTGCGATCTTCACTTTGGCCGACAAAGTCACGGACCCAACAATTCGTGCAGGCCGTGAAAACAGCGAAGTCTACCGTCCGGTCATCCATGATTTCCGTGATGGAAAAGTGCTAAAATACTGGATTGGTGGTTTAACAAATTCTCCACGTCGCGCTTTGATCGAAGAAGCTGCAAAAGAAGTTATTGCCGAATGGAACGTGGCTTTCCACAAGGCTTTGAAAGGAACTTCTTTAGAACGGTCTGGAGACTATATCGTACTTCAGCACGAAGACGATTCTAATCGTGGTCACTTGGGTGACTTGGACAGAAACTATTTGTGGTTCTTTGATATTCCAACAGAAAATGGACTCTTGGGTGTTGCCCAGCCTGGTCCAAATCCAAACTCTGGAACTATCGTCCACAATAACGTCATGGTTTACACAGGGAACACAGAATCTAGCGTACGTGGGCAAATGGCGTACTATAACGAAGCCCGTGAATATGAAAAAATGTTGGAAGAAGCAAAACAAGCGGCATTGCTAGAGTTCCAAAAACAACAGACAGAAGACACTGCACCAGCAGCATCTTCTTCATCTGACACGCCTGCGGCGGCAACACCAGCTGCAGCCACAGCACAAATCGAAAAAGCGAGCAAAAGAGCTCATAGCTACCTTCAAAAAATGGTACTTTCGGCTCGACCAGTAACGAAACAGCGTATGTCATCTAAATATGCATCGGCGATGATGTCTTTGTCGAACAAAGGACTGGCGTCTAACAAACGTGCCAAAGGCAGAAGTGTTATCAACGAATTTGAAATCAAAACAAATAAAGATTTCACTCGTCGTGTGATGCAAGAAGCTCTATCTGGTGACTTTAAAAATGACCCTCTTATGCTTGAGGCGATCATCGCCCAGGAGCTGGCACGCACAGAACCTGGGATGTCTGCGCAAACAAAGGAGCTTTTAAATAAACGCGCACAAATGCAAATGATGACGGCAAAGTTTGAAAAGTCTGCACGTCAACGTGGTGCTTGCTTTAAGTACGCACGCACTGAATACAATGATGCGTTTGTGGCACAAGACTTTGAAACTTCATTCAAAGCGGAATTAAAAGCAACACTTCTGCATGAAATCGGTCATGCCGTTGGTTTGATCCATAACTATAAAGCTTCTTTTGACAAAGCTAATTTTGCTTTCGAAGGCGAAGAGACTAAACGCAACTATACATCGATCATGGATTATATTGCGGCGGCTGAAATGAAATACCAAGGCCCAGGCACTTACGATGTGCATGCTCTTCGTGCGATTTATGCTGGCTTAGTTGAACTAAGTCAAAAAATGCAAGAAGTTGTAAAAGAACAAGGTGGCAATGAGATTACCGGAAAACAAACAGTTAAAATCGTTAATCAGAAGTTCATTAAACTTGATGACGTAAAAAATGTTATAGGCCTGCAAAACTGGTCAAATATGCCAAAATTAGCTTTGGCACAAGTCGGCCTTTTACGCCAGTACGGGCAATGTAACGATGGTCAGGTCGGAATTGAGCCCGGCTGTACTCCGTATGACGAAGGTGCCTCTGCAACGGAAGTTGTTAAGAATGAAATTCAAAACTACCACCGCAGTTATGCAGTGGGTTACCACGCCGCAGATCGCTTGAATTTCGGCTGGTCAGAAAAAGTAAGAATGATTCAGGGTTCGATTGGCAAATTCAGTACAATCCGCAGCTTCTTGGACTCTTACTTCAAAATGGACATTTACGGTTCAGCTTTAAGTGCAGAAGAGATGCAGGACTTCCGTCAGGCTTCACAACTGGGTTACGACTTCTTCCATGAAGTTCTGCGTATTCCGGACACTCAGGCTTCTGTTGGTTCAAGCAGAGAAGAGATTCAACAGCGTTTGATGGCAGTCCCTTACGTGACTCGCAAACCAAAATTGAACTCTAAAGGTGCACAGATGGTGGATGCCCAAGGCAGAGCTTTGGTTGAAGAAGTACAAAATGTCAGAATCCTTGAAGCCCGTCGCGTGTATGACAAGTACACAGATGTAACGACTGGTCGCATGGATACATTGGGTATCGGTTTTGACAAACAGTTCGCATTGCAATTCTTGTTAACAGCAAATCCGCGCGCCATGACTGATGATTCTCAGATTGGTTGGATTAGCTATAACGAGTTCGAAAAGTATTACTTAGGAGTTAGCAACCCAGCCAACTCAATGAACATGTTGACGTTGTTAGAAATCATGAGCGGCAATTTGACCGCGGGATTTGTGGATGAAAACCACAATTTGCAAACTATTGGAAGACCAGTCACTATCAACCGTAACTTGCTAGATACATCGATCTTAGGTGGTATCGTTGATACAAACCAATACCGTATGGCAGGTTTGGATCTATTTGCTGAGTTCTTTAAAGTGGGTACTTTAAAAGGTGGCAAGACTGTTAAAGATCGCGCGACTGTATCGCGCATTGGCCAAGCTTCAACGTCAAATGCGGGCGTTAAGTTTTATGCCGTAGACAATTCGATCGGTGCCACTGTTCTTGTACAAGAAGCCGCTCGCAAGGGTGTGCTTATAGAAAACAAAGACGCGTTGGCAGAGTTGATCCTGAAAATGGCTGGCGCCGACATGCAACTAAACAGCAAGATTGCAGCACTTAAGCAAACGAACAAAGAGCTTACCAAGAAGACAAGTGCAGAAATCATCGCGACAAGTGAGGAACTGCAAGGGCTAGAAAAAGCCGGCAATGAAGCTGCGGCAGAGTTGGTGAAAGCGCTAACAACGTTAAATGCCAATAGAATTCTTTTAACGGATGAAGAACTTAAAGCAAATCCAAATTTAAATTGGGATAAGCAGGTTCCAATGGTTCGCGGGATGTTGTTACAAGCGATAGCTTTGTATAGTGCAGCAATGCCACTTATTCAACAGCACCCGTTAGATAATTTGCAACCGCTTTTCACGAAGTTGGATGAAATCAAAACATCTAACGACCAATTAGCAAGCGTTGACTTCTTCGCCTTGGCACAAGAGGTTATGGTAGAATCTGTTGAACCAAATAGAATTAAATTAGAATCTGGCCGAGTCATTCCAGGTTCTGCTCTTATGGGTATGATTTTATCCCCAAGCAGATTAACCACTACACACAGTGACCTTATGTATTCTATCGAAGATCTTGCACGGTACACGCGCATCATCAACCCAGAATACTTCGAGTAATTCAGTCTCTCCGTGTGCGGGTCCACTCTCTCTCCGGGCCCGCACATTTTTTTTAGGTTCTGCCTTTTGGAAACAAACCTTCACCGCTAACAAAAAGCTTTTTCAGCCAAACAGCGAAACTATCTTCAGGCCCCGGCAGTCTTTCAACCACAATTAGATTTTTTCTATGCAAACTATCGACAACCAAGCGAACTTGCTTTTGCGTTTCATCCGTGTGCTCAAAGCGCACCCCATAGCCTAAATTACTTTTTCGATCAGCGCGGTACAGGACCACCCCAGGAATCTGTACAGACTGTTGCTCAAAGTTCCAAGACACTTGAACGTGGTCACCTTCTTTTAAGCTTGCCGAGGTTGTCAGAAAGACTCCCCCTTGGGAAAGAATCGCAATGAAAGCTTCGTGGCCACTGACAGTTCCGGCCACATTAAAGTTATAGCGAGGTGCCGCTTCCCACCAGCGCAAGCGAGGATCAAAATAAATATTTTGCACCGAAGGCACCACGAAGTACGCGACAACCAAAACATCAATGATCACAAGACCAACTAAAACAACCAAAGAAGTCGCACTCATGCTGGTCCAATAGCTATAGACATTGGAAAGGAAGATGATGCCGATACAACCCAAATAAGCCCAATAACTCCAACGGCGGCAAATATAAATAAACACGCCTGCTAAAATTGGCAGCACGACATAGATTAACAAAAGTTGTTTGGGTAAAATATCAAACCAATAGTGCCACTGCTGCGCCAGGGTTCGATTTTTTAACGAAGCATTTAAAAATAAATTACCAAATGGCGCAACGATGTGGAGCAACGCAAGAACGACAAGAGACCAAGGTTTTCTTTTCATATCAAAAGGATAGGAAAGCCCTGATCCTTAGACAAGTAAAAACTCTTGCAAGCGCTTTTCCATTTTCATCTTCATCTCGGCCAAGTCGCGGACAGTTTCAACCTTGACCACTTCATCCATCGGATAAACCACCGCAAGCTTCACTGTTTTCACATCTTGAAGATAGCCCATTCGTTGCAACGCCCAGGCATAAGCTTCAAGTTGCTTAAAGGCCACTTGCGAATACTTCTGAGATCCAGTCTTGTAATCTACGACCCACGCCGTTTCGTCGACGACACCCCACAGGTCAATCTGTCCCTGCATCAGGGAATCCTGGTAGGTCAGAGCAAAACCCCATTCAGCATGACCTTTTTCAATGATTTGCATCAACGGCAGCTCTGCCGTCCGAGTTAAAAAGGCAATCGGCTTCTGAAATTCTTCATCAGAATTCTTAAGCAGGTCTTCCGAGGCCGCATACTTTAAAGATTCAAAAATTCGATGAGCATTCGTCCCCTGCTGCGCTCTGGCCAATCCCGACGCCAAAGCGATTGCATCGCTGCGACTGGCTCCGCCGCCAACGGCTTCCGGGGCCACCAACTCTGTCACAGAGATGTACTTGCGGCGCTCAGCTGGGGCCATGGTCTTCCACGGAGCACGCACGGCCTTTTGTTCCAGGTCTTGTTCAGACATTTTAAAAGGTCGTAAATTTTCATTGCGTACTAGGTATGAAAAGTCAGCTTCCTCGTGCAAACCCTCTTCCAGGTTCAATGGGGACTGCGCCGCCCAGGACTTTTTACCGATCTTTTTGTCCCATATCAGGGTCACGCCAGACTTCGCTCTGGTTAAGGCCACATAAAGAACTCGATTGAATTCTTCCGCTTCCCGTTGACGCAGCTCTTCGGTGATTTGCTCCGCCAAAATACTGCCCGCCATCGCTTGGGTTTCTTCGTTTCGAACCTTTAACGACCAGCGACCATCACTTTCTCGCACACTTAAGATCGGCGCGTGACTGCTGCGCGGATCTTGTCCCATGCCGGGCAATATAACGTGCTCAAACTGCAAACCTTTTGAGGCATGCACCGTCATAAAATTCACCCGCTTCGGTTCGATAACCGGCGTGGCATCCGCGTCAGACCCCGCTTCCTCTGCTGAAAGGGTTTCCAAGCTGGCATCTAAAAAATCTAAAAAGTTAAATCCAGGACGACGCTCCTCTTGTGCCAGCAGCGCCACAACTTTCCATAAATTTGCTTCGCGGCGCCCGGTCGCATCGATGCGTGCCGAATAGTCTATAAAACCTAAATCAATCAGGGCCTTTTTAAAAACCCATGCTAAGCCCATCACTTCGGTCTGCACAATCAGGCTTTTAAGAATTCTTAATGGATGAGTCTCATCTGTTTGCTCAAGATTTTTTTGTGCCTCTTTCCAAAAAGAATGACGAAAACTGTGCGCATAAGTTGCGATAGTGCTATCAGGCAGCATTAGCCACGGCGATCGCAATAACGCGACAAAATTTGCGTTGTCATGGGGATTTAACAGAAACTTCAGCAAAGACAGGGCATCTAAAACTTCCCGTCTTTCGTAAAAGCCACTGCCACTGTGCAACTGCAACGGCACACCAAATTCTTGGGCCACTTTAGCAATGTCTTCTAAGGTTTTGTGAGTTCTGCCAAGGACACAAATCTGCTCTGGACTGACTTGGCTTTGCAAAAGTTCTTGAATCCGGGCAACGGTTGATAAAACTTCTGCATCCCCCTCATCTGGGGCTCCTTGTTCACATAAAAGTACATGGACTACAGGATCTGCAGGACCTTTGCGTTCTTTATTCGGCGCTGGGGCCATCGCGGCAAATTTGTCGCTAAGTTTTGTAAAGTAGTGATTAAAAAAAGCCAAGACTTCCGGCGACGAACGATAGTTCACCAGCTTAACCTGGACATCCCCGTCTTGAGCTTGCACTTCTTTGACTTTTTCTTGAAACACCTCGGAACGAGCACCACGAAAAAGATAAATACTTTGCTGCGGATCTCCGACCACAAAAGCTGGCTTTTCGCCAATCAAGTGACGCAACAGTTCCACCTGCACAGGGCTGGTATCCTGATATTCATCGACCATCCAGAAATCCCACTCTTGGGAAAACTTTTGCGCTGCCGCTGGATGTTCTTTCGTGATCTTGATAGAGAGGGTTTCTAGATCACTCATCGACAACAGGCCATTTTCTAATTTACTCACTAAAAAATCTTGGCAGAAACTTTTGGCCAGAGTTGCAAACAGCTCACAATTCTTTTGATGCTTCTGCCAGAATTCAGGACGATAGCGCGGTTCCGCCAACAAGTTATCAATGGCATCACGAACTTCTTCCAGCTCATCGTTAAGACTTAAAGAAAACGGCGCAGAAGCTTTTCTGAAGACAGGCTTGGTCGAAAACTCCCAAAAGTTTTCTAATCGCGCAAAGAAACCGGCCCAGTCTTGATCTGCGACAGCCCAGGAAAATCCCGCAAGGCTGGCCGCATACTCTTGCCACTTGTCATTGCTGGTTTCTTGTTGAATTTCCAAAGATATCCGTCGGATTTTGCTGCCGATATCACGAACTTTTTTGGCAGTCTCTGCTTCAAAGTCCAAAAGGGGCATAAAGGTCATTTCAGGAAAAACAATACTTTCTGAAAAGTACTTCAACAAAGCGCCTTCCAAAACTGCAAAGTCGTATTCCTCTAAAAGCTCTTGCAACGAAGGATTTTCTAAAAGGTATTTGCGCATAATTTTACGCGCCCCTTTACGAATTTCGATTTCGCTCATGATTTTATAATCAGGGGTTAAACCAACCGCAGCCCCATAGCGCGACAAAAACAAACTTAAAACGCCATGGATTGTTGAAATCTGCACTTGGGACTTAGAGCTGACATACTGAAAAAGATCTTCACGCCCTCCCTTTAAGGCCTCGGCTAACAGACGCTCTTTCAGCTCTTGAGTCGCTTTGCGCGTAAAGGTCGTAACCACAATACGTGGGAATTTCCCCTGGGCTTTCTTAAAGTCACTGGCAAACTTTAAGAAGGTTTCAGTCAACGTCGTGGTTTTACCGGCACCAGCTCCGGCGCGCAAAACGGTATTTTTTAATTCAGATGTGGTGCTCGACATTGGCGCCTCCACTCACAAGTTGTGCATGTTTTAAAGTCTGCGGGATGTGCTTGGCATTCCCCCGCCTTGATACGATCTAAAGTTCCCATTAAGATTGTCGTAAATTCGCCCAGATATCTTTCTTTGGCTTCAAAAGTGGCATTTTTATCTTTGCGCTTTGCTGCGGGGTAAAGAGATCCGGCAAGATCCTCGACCCTAAATCCCTTTCGTTCAAAATTGCGGAAGACATAATAAAATAAACCTATCACTTCGCCATTGATGTTTTCGAGCAAGCCTTTTTCTAAAACCCACATGTAAAACAGCAGTTGCAGCTCGCGATTTTTAAGCCACGACCCATGGGCAGAAATATTGCCCGCTGAACTTTTATAGTCGATGATCACAAAGTGATTGGCGTCATCACCATCAATACGGTCGATCTGCCCAGAAATTCGAAAGGCTCCGTCATGGGCATCTTTTGAAATTATTTGTGTTTGAGTGTCGATATAAAATTCAAAGCGCGTTTCACGGCCTAACGTTCGAGTTTTCTTAAATTCCTCACGCCAACGTTTTTCAAAATCTAAAAAGCGCAAACCCAATTGAATGTGCTTCTTTTTCAACGGCTGCCACAAACGTTCGTCAGCAAATAAGAGCTTCTTTTCTTGGCGGGCTGTTTCCAGAACATCTGACAACTGTTCGGGAGTCCAATCAAAGCGCACAGGTTCCACCGTCAGTTTTTCAAACAAGGCATGGGCCAGCTGTCCCCGCGTTCGATGATCCACGTCTAGGTCGACATCTGGCAAATCCTTCAGTTTAAAATATCGCTGAGCCGCAAAGATGAAAGGACATTCCAAAAAGCTTTCAACACTGGAGGCAGAAATTCTTGGTAACTCTTGAACGGCAATTTTATCAAAGTCCTCTTTACCCAAATCTTGGGCAATGCGTTTTGCGACCGCCTCTTTGCGACCTGAAATCAACACGCGAGAGCCCAGCTGATCAGAGTGTTGCAACTCGTCCCAACGAGTTTCTTTAGGCAAGGTCAACGCCTCGTGTTCACCCTTTAAACTCATCCAAAAGGTGGCTGGCGACTGCAAGGCTCCTGAAAGATCCGTGGCCCCAAAACAATAAATGTCTTTTCGGCTGTCGGCTTCCGCCAACATTCTTAATTCAAACTCCAAATCACTTTGATCTGGATTATCAAGATAGAAACCAATGTCTTTGGCTAGCTCAAAGTAATCTTGCCCTGAAAGTTGGGTTTTATTTTTTCCACGTAAAGCTTCATCCGTCAGGCCTAAGAAAATACGATATTGTGCCTTTTCACTGTGTGCCGACATAAGCTTTGTCACCATCACACCCTGGGGCTGACCTTTTTCTAAGGTGAATTCTTTAGCGGCCACAATACTTTCTAAGTAGCTGAGCCATTCTTTCCATACCAACTTTGTGGCGCGTGAGGCATTCTGCAAAAGTTCACGCAAAACCACCTGCACGATGTCTGTTTCTGAGGCATTCCAATGTAGTAAAGCTTTGGCAACAAACTCGTCCCGCGAAAGTAATGCCGTAAGATCCATCTGTTCATGAAATACTTTATAAACAATTTCGTTTCGAGCTAGGTCTTCGCTGACATAAAGACTTTTAAATAAAGATCTGAACTCCTCATAGCGCAGGTTCTGAGACTCTTCCTTATCAAAAAATGAAATCTCAAGGTCAGAACTTGAAAGGCGTCCACTCTTGGCACGCAAAAGAGCCAACCATCTTGTCACGGAAGGTAAACTCTGCGCCTTGTGAGTCACATCTTTTTGCACAGGGATGCCCTCTTCTTGCAAGTACGCCTGCAAGACCGGCCAATAAGATTCTATATCGGGAGCGATCAGCGCGATTGAATCCGCGCTTAAACCTTGCTCCAACCACTCTCTGACCTGTCCCACACTGTTCTTTATTTCCGCCAGCATTCCAGAAAAACGCAATACCTCAATGGACTTTTCTTTGCCCGGGATCACCTTCAACACCTCGGTGCTTTGGCTTTGCGCCTCTAGATCCTCATAGGGCTTGAGCAAAAAACGAAATTCTTCCTTCCATGCAGGACTTGGCGCCAGGACGGTCACGTCGACTGTACGCGAAAGGATTCTTAAAATTTCTGCTTCGACGCGAGAGACCTCACCACCCAAATCCACGACTAGGGGGCTTGTCCAAACGCGCTCAAGATCAATAAAATTTTGTAAATAGGCCGTGATCCAATCTGCTGTAATCACGCGGTGTTCTTGTAAAAGCTTGACCGCACAAAAACGCGCACGCAAGTACCAGTCCTTCCAACGATTCATAGATTCAGGGTGCTCGACAAACCATTCGTTCAGACGGGTTGTGCCCTCGGGATGGAAAAGAACCGGAGCCATTTGATCGATATAGGCAAACACAGTGTCTTCGGCAGAAGAATTGACTCCTAAAACCTCCGCGTGCTCATCCATGATCGTACGAAGCAAAGACTTTGCAAAAGGATCACTGACCAGACGCAGCTCAGGATCCAAACGCTTCAGCAAGATTTTCCACAGATCACTGGCGCGCAAGACGGATTCGTCGACATATTGCCCGTCTCGCTCGAGAATTCTTTGTTGCAACTCGAACTTCGTGCGCAGATCTGAAACCAGCCACGATTGCTCGCGTGGATTATAACGGGAAAAGATCTCAGGAATCTGAGACCGACTGGCAATGGTGATGATTTTTAGCATTTCGGATTACCGGCGTTGTTTTAGTTTTCGTCTCTTGCCGCTATTATCCGTGAATTTGAAGTCAGCATCAAAGCTTAAATCAAAGCCGAGACTCACCATGTAACGAGCGTCACCGGCTTGACCGGGGTAAAAACCCGTTTCTTCGGTGTAACTGACAGCATCAAGATGGAAAATTAAGAAATTAATTCCGACCCCATAGCTCAAATAACCTTGATTGTATCCCGCTCGAACGTCAATCAAAGGCAATGAAACCTCAGCTCCTAAGTGCAGCTTTTTGCCGATTTCAATATCTGACTGCATCAGGTGACGAGCTTCCATTCCAAAGAGCACATCCAAACCCGGTAAATCCAAACCAAGGCCCGCACCAAAAGTTAAATTTTGTTCGATACGCGGAGGCGCATCCTCACCCGCTGTTTTTTTGAAGGCGGTACTGCCGACGTCTTGCCAAACCAACGCTAAAGTAGGCTTTAATATTGGCATGGGCACTTCCATCATCAATGCCAAATCCATTCCGTAACCTTGACCTCGATTTGCAAAGCGATCGCCGATCTCTTGCAGGCCACTGACATTCGTGATGTCACCTACCCCCAGCTCTTGTATCTGCCCACCCCAGCGATTGACTCGTCGAAGATTCATGCCCAGATACGTGCCCTTATAGATAGGAAATGAGCCACCAATATACACGGCATCATCATTGCGAAAATACGTTTCAAATTTGGGGAAGCTCGGGTTATGAAGTTCTGCGGAAACTTCGGCATCGTTCAAGTATCCAATCGCAAAATTTGGCAAGGAGACTGCCACTTTTCCATTTGTTTGCACCCATAATTTTTTGCCGTAAAACTTTTCTAAGGTGGCGGGCTCGTCGGGGTTTATGTCTTTGAAGTCTTGGATATTTTCAACCATGTACTTGCTAGTTCCAACGCCAACATCAATCAGCTTGATATCTAACAAGGGCGAACTGCCCAAACCCGCCGGATTGATAAACAAAGATTCCGCCCCACGCACAAAAGGAACAGCAACGCCTCCCATCCCCAGATAGCGAATCGACCGCGTCGAATCACCCAAGGATTGGGTCCGACCCGTTTGCGCAACTAAAAATGCGGAAAGCAACAACAGCCATCTCATGGTGCGGGAATCTCCGTAGGACAACAGCCCATGGTAATAACTGCGAGCGGGTTGGAGTTCGGATCAATGTTTGCCTGAACATCACTTAAAGAACACGTACCAAAGCCCATGTCTTGACTTGCAATCATCCGTCGAAAGATTCGGCGCATTTTATCAGGAACCTGGTCAGCCCGCGTGTTTAAACAATTGATGGGATCTGAAAAATCCGCAGGCAATCCTAAGTTCACCCAGGTGGGATCGTCTGGCAATGCGGGATTAATTGGCAGATCACTCCACTTAACGGTGTTTGGTATGCCAGGATCCCAATTGTGAGGGATACCGATCGCGGGCATAGAAATCGTCGTCTCACACAGTGCTTTGGCGGCGTCAAACGAAGACCCCGCACTGCCGCTGGTGAGCTCATCACCCAACGCTGCTAAGTTTTCAAAAATAAGACCTACCCCTGAAGCGATTCGATTCATGTCATCATCAGACAAATGCAAAGTAGCACTAGACACGACACAGGAGTTCCAACCTAGATCCGCATCGCCATCACCGAGGCCGCCCGAATCTTTATCGAACTTAGAGTGCAAAGTTGTGCCCATGCGGGCGATCCCCAAAATTGCAGCGAACAGATTCAGGTCACTGCTGCGTTCTGGAGCCGTGGCGCCGATAGAGTGCAACGTGTCGATGGCAAGATCACAAGCCGCCACATCCACGTTTGTGTTGTCAAAAAGGTCCAGAGCAATTTTGAACATCTCAGAGGACTGTGTTGATTTTAAATTATTAATTAAATTTAGAAATGAAATTCCGCATTTTCCGCTATAGGCGTACATAAGGGTTGTCTTCACATCCGTCTGCGCCTGATACTCTGCAGACAATTCCGTTGTCAAAATTGTAATGGCCGCATCCCAAGAAGAATCATCGATCAAGTTTTTAGCATCCAAATAGAGAGCCTGATCGGAATCCGTCGTGGAATATTCCGTCAAAACGTTTGGCTGCCCACACGACGTGGTCAGAGCCAAACTTAAAATGATGATTATAAAATTACGCTTATTCATACCTCATCCTTAAAACCGATAAGCAAATTTCATTGTGTAACGACGATCTTCTTTTGGCAGATCAACCGTACCCACCTCTTCACCATAAGAGGCGAGCTGCCATTGGAAGCGCTCTGAAGCTATTTCTAATCCGGCGGTCCAATACCTTTGATTATAACCGGCGCGCATAAAGAACACATCGCCAAAGTTAAACTCCATCCCAGCATGGAGCAGCTTCGCTTTATCGGGCTCGTCTTGTGATGTTAATAAACCACGATACTCCACAGTCCAAGCCGAGCGCACATAATTGGTGTGAATAGGAAACAACGCCGTCGCGACATCAACATCTTGCTTTATCATATTGGGACGCCCGGTGGTGGACATGCGAATACCACTGGCTTTATCAAACGTAGTTCCGCCGACATCACGAACCACTGCCGACAGCGTCGGCAGGAACTTCCAAGGTGCCGTCAAAATCACGCCGACATCGGTGGACAACCCCACTCCCTCACTGGCAATAGCATCATATCCCAACGGGCCCGCGGTACTCAGGGTCGGATTATCGACTTCGATACGATTGACCAGCTTAGTATTAAAGCCCAACTTAACCCGGCCATCGAATAGTCGGAAGTTGAAACCTAACACGAAAGCCATATCGCTGCGATAATAAGTACTGACAGTTGAACCGTCTCCGGCCACTTCCGCATCTAACAAGTAATTACCATACAGACCGATGCCAAAGTTTCTTCCGACAAACGACGGGAAAACTTGAGCTTTGGCGTGATAATAGGCACTGCGCTTCTTATCCAACGAAGCCAAAACATCTTCCAAAGTGAAAGGATTTGAAAAACTTTTATCACCGTAAAAGCCTTGGGTTTGATAGCCGAACTCAAGCTCGGGGTCGAAGATAGTTCCGTAAAAATCGCGCAGCTTTCCTAAACCAGCTGGATTTACTAACAAAGCCGTTTCATCATTGGCCACGGCAATACACGCACCACCCATCCCCAGGCAACGGGCGCCACTATAAAAACTACGTCGCTCTTGGGCGTTTACATTCGTGGTAAACACCATAACTAAGAAGACTTGTAAGAGCGCGATCCACAAAATCCTTTTCATAGATACCTCGCAAAAATTAGATATATCAATGAACCTATCGGTTGATGTTGGACTCATATTGAGACAATCCGCACAAATACGGTCCATGGTCTAGTCGACATGGATCCCGTTTTGCCGATAACAATCCAGATGCACACGACATTATCTATGCTGCTTGTTTTTACTGCTTTTTGCCTTGGGCTTTGGGGACTCTCTTCGCCGTCGCGTCGAGATATACAATCTTTGCGAAGCGAGGATCTGAATTTTCCGACGTCGACCATTCCTCTGCAAACTTTTAAAGAATCCTATAGCCACTTGGACGAAGCGGCCTTTGCAAAAAAACTTTCCCAGGCTTTGCAAGCTGGACCAGTGATGTTCTTTCGCTCTTTTGTCAATGCCTACTATGGCGACATCACAACGCAATTGGAAAGTAAAGATCTGACCTTGTGTTTCGGCGATCCCCACCCGGAAAATTTTGGCTTTCTAGAGTTCCCCTCGGGGCCACGTTTCGTCTTTAACGATTTAGACGACAGCGGCTACTGCCCTCTTCGCGCAGACGTCCTTAGGTATTTCGTCGCCGTCGCCCTGACGTATGATGATTCTGACTTACTTGAAGACCTTGTATCGGAATACATTCAGGTCTTAAATGATCAAAAGAAGGCAGCGTCCCTAGATAAAAATCTATTTCCGAATTTAGAAAAAAAACGCAACAAACTTTTAAAGAAGCTCACGCAGGGAAATGAGTTCTTAGAATCTCAAGAATTGCTTAAAATACCCGCGTCGCTAAAAAGGAAAATGCTTAGCGACTTTAAGAGTGAGCCCGTTTTTTCTGGAGTATCTTTTTTGGATGTCGCCGAAGTTATCCATTCCGGAGGTGGCAGCGGCGGGTTAAAACGCTACCTTGTGCTGATTGAAAATCTGCATGGCAAAGAGCTGATTGAGCTTAAAGAACTGACTGAGCCGGGGACCCATTTCGGTCTATGGTCACACCCCAAATGGAGCTACGCAGATAGAATTGCAGAACTAAAAGAAGAATTTTGGCACGAGTCCCCCCAGTTCTATGCATACACCTTTTATCAAAATCATTTTCTTATCAGAAGTCGCACCAGAGACTCTGTAGCACTTGAAAAACTTTCCAGCGGCGAACTTAAAGACTATTTACGAGTGCAAGTGGGCATCCTGGCCACTCATCATAAGATCTACAAAAAATGGAACATTCCCGGCCTGGAAAAATGGTTACAAAAAAACATTCCGATCTTACAAACTCGTTATCTGGAAACATATCGAAATTTAAAACGACCTTAATCATTTACAGGTGTCCTATTTTAAGACGACGTATTTTTAGCATTAAGACCTACGTACTAAATCCGATAAGAATGTATCTATAAAATGCTGGTACGATTAAGGGAGAAAAAATGGTTTTCAATAGATCTACAGCTTTGTTTTTGGTTTTATCTCTTTCCGTCTTAATGGCCGGGTGTGCCGCCCAGTCCGAAAAAGATATGCTCGCAGAAGCACAGTTTTGTCTAGACTCTGCCACCGATAATACGGCCGTCGAAGGCTGCATGAGCAAAATCGAAGGCATCACGTCAACCCAGGCGCATACTTTAAGATGTGCCGCTGGATTTATCGCTTCCGGAATTACCGCCCCCGCAAAACTTTCTTCGGCTTTAAACTCCATGAAAGAAGGCGGCAGCACGGCAAATGTCCTAGGCATTTTGGCCTTCGAAGACCAAGAGCTAGCCGATCGCACGTTTAATAGCTGTGCGCTTTCTAAAGACAATGGCCTGACACTCCTGTCAGCAATGTCGAAATCAGCTACGGTGATCAATAACTTCGCCTCAGGATCTGGCAGTTTAGAAGCGCAAATGCAAGCCGGTATTACAAAAATTTTAGATGACCTAAACGGAACACCGGAACAACAGGCTGAAGCGATCGCAAACCTGGTAAAAGTGGGCGATACAATTCAGACCGTTTACGAAACCACGTGCGGGAGCGACGTTGCAAATACAGAATTGTGTGGCTCGATCACGAAGGCGATCGACGCGGCCCCAGGTGGCATCGACATCATCAACAGCACACCTCAAGAAATTGGCAATGCGCTGTTTGAATATTGGCAGAATACAAATAACTAGTATTAAATAAATTAAGAAGACGATAGAAAACAGCAAAGAGCACTAACTTCTTTGCTGTTTTTATTTTTAAAAATCCAGATTTAAACGGGTAGCGTAAACTCGGCTTTCCACCGGTGTATTTCTAGTTCCCACATCATCGGCATAACTGACTAAGTCCAAATTGAAGATTCCTAGCTCTGCCGAAACCCCGGCCGTCCAGAATCCCTGGTTCAGGCCCACGCGATAGTGGCCTTTCCACCAAGTCGTCACTGCCCAATCAAACTCAAATCCCAAATGCAGACCTTTGCGCATGTTGAAGTCTGGGTGACCGATATCACGGACGTCTAAAACACCGCGACCACCGAAAATCCACATCGATGGGTATTCCCAACGCGATCCTACATCAAACACGCGGTACAGCTTGTCCGGCGCCCCGTTCTGTTTTTCTTTATTCAGAAGCTTCATCGTTTGCCCGAAACCAAGCTCACCCACATTGCGCACAACAGCTCCAAAAGTGGGACGCGCTAAACGCAACACCGACCACAGTCCCTCATCAGGAAGTTCCGGGGTCCATAAAACACCCAGATCCGCGTCGACAGTATAGCCCTCAAGCAGATCTTCTTTTTTTACGATCTCGTTACTTTGTGCCAGGTCAGTGGCTTTGATTGGACGACTGAAGAAGCCCCGATTCACGAATTTTCCGGTGATCCCCCACGACATGCGACCGTGATCAAACCAGTGCACATCATCGGCGTAAGATAATGCCAAGGTCGTATCCGCATACACAGTGGTATTTAAAGTCGGCCCCACTTGTTTATGCATGGCAAACTCAACGCTGACATCCATGGGAATAAAGGCCACACCCCAATTCGGACGAACCCAAAAGCCTTCCAACGGCGCCATCCTTAAAGAGTACACATCACCATAATGTTTTTCGATCAACTCTAGATAGGCCGTTTGTTTGTCAGACTCTGATCGATTAGAACTTTCGATGTCTTGGTACTCTTTGTAAAAGTCCATAACCCCTGGAGTTCCCGCATAGCTCATCGACAAGTTCAATTGCCCATCTTCTCGCCGCGCCAAACCTGCCGGATTATAAAAGATAGCGGAATAGTCATTGGCCACGGCCACAAAGGCGTCGCCCATTCCCAATGCCCGAGGCGCCTGATAGTGATGATGAATCGTCGTACTGATACTTTCAGCCTGCGCCCAGGGTCCAGTAAAGAGCACTGTGACGATTGTGAGGAACAAAGATCCCCTTATTAGCATTTTGCCTCCAAATTTCGTTAACTTGATTGTAGACATAATTTATACTTTGTCTCATGCGAGTTTTTCTTCCTCTTCTTTTTTTGACCTTGGTCGTGAGCAGTCACTCTGCAATGAGTGCTCCGCAAACATCAACTACCGTAGAAACCAGTCCTTTTTCAGCAAAAGAGGATCCGGAACTGGCCCATCTGGACCCGGAAAATAGAAACTCTCGCCCGACTTCGATCTTTAACTTCTCCTTGGGATTTGCTGGGGGAAATTTTTTAGAGCGTGACGAATATCAACAAGGCGTCTTTTTGACTCTTCGTTACATTCCACTAGAAGACGATGTGCAAGTGTGGGACTACCAGTTGGAAGTCAACAAAGACAACTTAGTCGGCGTCGCCGTCGGACGCCGATGGTACTGCTGTCCTGGTGATTCTTTTCAGCCTTACGTGCGTGCCTCAGCGAATTTATTCTTAAAAGGCTCTGGAGAACTGGGTGGTATTGCCGAATTAAGACGTTGGCGTTTGCGTGGCGCCGTCGGCATAGGTGAAGTTTTTATTTCGGAATTCGGTGTCGGCTACGCGATCACCGGACCCGATCTTTACGCGCAATTTGGTTATAACTTTTTATTTTAGTTGCTTTAACCACGTTAAAAGCCGGTCGACTTCTGCCAGCAGGTGCTGCTCATCACGATTGTTATATAATACAAAATCCGCTTCGGCCTCTTTAAACTGAATTGGTATTTGCGAAGCAATACGCATTTCAATTTCGTCTTCGCTTAAATGATTGCGTCGACGCAAACGTTCTTTTTGCTGTTCTTTGGTACAACTTACCACGATAACTTTATCGAACTGATCCTGAGCCTTTGTTTCAAACAACAGCGGAACATCATAAATAGCCACAGGCGCTTTCAGGTCTTCATAGCTGCGCCGAAGGCGACGAGTCTCATCGCGCACCAAAGGATGCAGAATGGCCTCTAAAGCACGAAGCAAATCGGGA
Source organism: Bdellovibrio sp. (assembly GCA_013360185.1). GTDB lineage: Bacteria > Bdellovibrionota > Bdellovibrionia > Bdellovibrionales > Bdellovibrionaceae > Bdellovibrio. The sequence continues at coordinate 38,369 of JABWCO010000003.1, read as the reverse complement.
TGGCCGAAAACCTTCTGGCCTAAAAGACGCCGGTTCAGCGAACCATCTTCAAGCAAAAAACTCTGGCCAAAGGTCTGGATCACCGACGCAAGTCCAGGAGAGCCGGGTTTAACCACGTCTTTAGAAATTTCATCAGCATCAATCACAGCAATGCCATGCTCTTTAAGCAATCGGCTGACGGTGCTTTTGCCGCAAGCTATACCTCCGGTTAGGCCTATCCATTTCATAGACGAATCTCCTTAAGGAACAGGTTCATTTTACCGATAGACCCCACAAAGGGGAACTGGAATAAATGTCTCAACCTGTCGAACAGTTCGGTAAATACATTCTTCTTGAGCGCCTGGCGGCAGGCGGCATGGCCGAAGTGTACCTATCTAAATCAACAGGCGCAGTGGGCGTCAACAAGTTCGTCGCTATCAAACGCATTCTGCCACAGTTTTCTGATCATCGTGAATTTATCGACATGTTCAAAGAAGAGGCGAAGATCGCTGTCAATTTGAATCAAGGCAACGTCGTCTCAATTTATGACTTCGGGGTCGAACGCAATCAATTTTTCTTAGTTATGGAATATGTTGAAGGACGCAACCTTCGACAAATTTTGAATGAGCTTAAAAAATCAGGCTCACAATTTACCATCGAACAAATTGTCTTCATGATGAAAGAGGTCGCCGCAGGGTTAGATCACGCACATCGCTGCATTGATGGCACAACAGGCAAGCCTTTGAACATCGTACATCGAGACATCAGCCCGCAAAACATCATGGTCAGCTTTGAAGGCGAAGTAAAAATTATCGATTTTGGTATCGCCAAAGCCGAAACTCAATTGGAAGCCACCCGTGCCGGCACCATCAAAGGGAAATACGGGTACATGAGTCCCGAACAAGCCGATGGTCAAACGATTGATCCCCGCACGGATATTTTTTCGTTAGGTATTGTGCTTTGGGAGCTTTTAGCCAATGACCGTTTGTTCACTTCAAATAGTGAAGCAGCCGTCCTGCGCAAAATCCGTGAGTGCCAAATTCCATCGATTCGCAAAATCAACCCTTCAGTTCCGCCAGAGCTTGAAAGGATTGTCGACAAACTTTTATCTAAAGATCGAGGCATGCGCTATCAAACCGCAGCCGCTTTGCATCGCGACTTGAATCGGTTTTTAAATACCCAGTATCCAGATTTTTCGCCCCACGATTTTAGTGTCTTCATGAAAAATGCTTTTTCGGCTGCCTTTCTAGAACAGCGTCGCAAGCTGATTGAGTTTGCAAAAATTCAAAGCACCGAAGACAAAACGATGGTCACTGTCACTCAAACCGATGCCCGATCCGATGAGCGATCTCGTGGTCCGATGCTCCCGTCAGACCTTTCTGAAAAGTTGGACATCGACACCTCCACAGACCTGCGTGTCAACTTAGATAATCTGAAGCCACCTCCTCGTCCCCTGCCGACCCACGCCACTCATACTGGCATTCAGCGCGCGCCAGTCGGAACCATTTCAGGAATTCCAGGATCGATCCCACGTTCGACCAGCAACTCATTATTTGATGACGTTTCTGGGATGGCGATGAAGTTTATCGTAGCACTTATTTTTATGGTTGGCTCATGGTGGGGATACAATTCGTATTTGCGCAAAGAAGCGCCACCGATCACAAATTCGTATCAACCAATTCCTGGAGCGCCGAAAACGGCCACGGCGCCGCCGCGAGAAATTCAGCATCAAATGGATCTAGCCGCCACGGAGCCTGATTATTCTGTAAAAATCTACAGCAACCCGGCCCGTGCCCGCGTAATCATTAACGGCATCGATACAGAACAATACACACCCTATAGTAAATCGATGAAAGCCAATACACCCTTTAACTTGCGTTTGGTTTATGAAGGCTACACAGACTTAGTGACAACAATCACGCCGACCTATGAGGCTTATTCATTCACGGGAACGCTTGAGCGCTTTCGCAAATCCGCATCCGTGGTTATCAACATCTTCAATGGTGGAGCCAATCCTGAATTGCGAATTGCGGGCGCTCCAGTCAGCATCAAACGTCCAGGAGAAGCTTACTTGATTCAGGCCGAAGTGGGTGTAAAAATACAAGTGCGTAACAAAACCACAGGTCTTTCAGCTGAAACCACGGTGAATGTTCCCACCGACCAAAGAAAGCCTATAGACTTGTACTTAAGGTAATCATCTATGAAAAACTCAACCACCTTAGGGACCTCCATTTTAAGTATGCGCACGCGCAATTCGGCGCACACCGCCGTCAAGTTTAAGTCTCAAGGTGACTGGCAAAGCAAATCCTGGCTTGAATACTATAAAGATGTCGAAGCGATTGGCTCTGCACTTTTATCCTTAGGGATCCGAGAAGGTGATCGCGTGGCAATTATGGCCAACACCCGTTACGAGTGGTCTGTTGTGGACCTTGCGATCTTCGGAATCAAAGCCATCACTGTTCCAATTTATCAAAACAACACGGCCGAAGACGTTGAATATATTCTGAACAACTGTGCCGCAAGATTTTTGATCTGCGAAACTCGCGGACCTTTAAAGATATTTGAATCCGTCCAAGACAAATGCCCAAAAGTTGAAAAAGTACTGGTCTTTGAAAATACCAGTCCCAACCCTGCAGTTATAACCTGGTCACAACTGTACAACGCGGGCAAAGACTATTTAATCAAGCACCCCGAGCATTTTGAATCACTTTGCGCAACGCTCATGCCGGAAGACACGGCCACCATACTTTACACTTCTGGCACAACCGGTCGTCCCAAGGGCGTGGTTCTGACCCATCTGCAAGCCTACAGTGAGGTTTCTGAATCCTTCCCGTTATGTGGTGCCACTGAAAAAGACATCTCTTTAAGCTTTCTTCCTTACGCACACATTCTGGGGCGCATCGAACACTGGGGCCATTTATATATCGGTCACACCATGGCGTATGCAGAAAGTTTAGAAAAAATCCGCAGCAACTTAACAGAAGTACAGCCGACTTTTTTGGTTTCCGTGCCTCGTATCTTTGAAAAAATATATGCCGCGATTTGGGCACAAATCCAAACTCAACCTTTAAAGATGAAACTCTTTAAATGGGCTCTTTCTATCGGTGAACAAGTCGGTGAATTCAAAATGAGTGGACAAACCATTCCTTTAGACCTTTTGTTGCAACATGAACTTGCAAAAAAATTAGTCTTAAGCAAAATCACCGATGCCTTTGGCGGCCGCTTGCGTTTTGCGATCAGCGGCGGCGCCCCCATTCCTCAAGACATTTCGACATTTTTTCACTCTGCGGGTGTGTTAATTTTAGAAGGCTACGGCCTGACAGAAACGACCGCCGCCATCACCGTGAACACACCGTTCAATTATCGTTTTGGCAGCGTTGGTCGCCCCATTGGCGAAGTGAAAATAAAAATTGCCGCTGACGGAGAGATTCTGGTCAAAAGCAACAAAGTCATGAAAGAGTATTATAACAATCCTCAAGAAACCAAAGAAGTCTTTACTGATGGGTGGTTTCACACGGGTGATATTGGCGAAATTTTAATCGGCGGAGACCTTAAAATCACCGACCGCAAGAAAGACCTAATCAAGACAGCCGGCGGTAAGTACGTCGCGCCACAGCGCCTTGAGGGCCTTTTAAAGTTGTGCCCCTATATCGCTCACGTTCACATTCATGGCGATCAAAAGAAATACATAGTGGCCTTGGTAACTTTGGATCGTGTGACCGTTGAAAATCTGGCAAAGGATAAAAAGGTCTCATTCAAAGACTGGGAGTCCTTAATTGCATCTCCGCTGGTGCAAGATATTGTCCGTAAAGCTGTCGCCGAAGCAAACTCGCAGCTGGCCAGCTACGAAAGCATAAAAAAATACTTAATATTGCCCGATGAATTCACGATCGAAAATGGAGAGCTCACACCTTCATTAAAAGTAAAACGGAAAGTCGTTGATCAGAAGTATAAAGAAAAAATCGAAGGTCTTTATTAGAAAAATCCACTAGCAGGGCTCGCCTCCTAGTGGATCCTTATTAAGGTAACAAATTAATAAACTCCGATTGAACTACCCGTCCTTTTTCATCCACTGATAAAGCTTGAACCTGATAATAAATCCCTCGCACCAAGCCACTAATGTTGGCGACGTGGTCAGTAACCAAATTACTGTCCAAAGGTGTCAGGACTTCTTCGCCCGTATAAACGTTAACAATTTTTAGCTGACTGCTTGCCGAAATATTTGTCTTCCAGGTCAACGTCGCATTCGGCGCCTGAGCTGAAGACACAACAAAGTCAGACAGCTTTAAGTCTTCTTCGACACAGGGGTTGGATTGCTGAGCTGGCATACGATAGTTATCTGCGGCGACCACCTTCCAACCTTGAGCATCAAGGTGGCGCATCGCTAAAGTTTTTTTATTGTGTTTAGAGCTAAAGAAGAAGTTGTTACTGCTTACTCCACAAAACGAATGATTCGACGGTTTCTTCCATACTTGAGCTTTTTTATGGTGTTTCCACAACAACACATTGGAAATATGATAGCGCGGCCCCTGGTAATACAAAATCTTCACCGGAATTTCAGAATTCTTGTCAAGGCTCACGGTACGATAGGGGCAACCCATTCGTGTCGCATGTACACCGTCATTATTAATCAATTCATTCCATTGATTGTTTTCTTTTATAAAAATCCGCGCTCCGTCATCAGACAACGAGGCAATTTCATAGTGTCCCTCGGGATCTCCGGCCTTTAGCTTTAAGACAGAAGAATATTCCAAAGCAAAATTTTCGATCAACTTTTTACCGTCCTTGTCGACTAAGACATCACCATTTTGATTGGCAAAGCCTTCGGTAAATGCGCGTGTCGGCACATTGACATCGGCAAAATAAATATTCTGAGAAAGCTTGTCTCCCTGGTTGTAAAAGTCCATGACGCTAGAAATTTTTTCGGGCATGGCAGGACTTTTTAAAATCAACTTAGCAAGAAGACCCTTTTCAGGAGAGGAGCTGGCGTTCCCAGACAGAGGATCACACACCGTCTGCTCAGGATCTATTGGAAAATCCACAGAACCTAAGGTCGATCCGGTCGGTGTACGCGCAATCCCTGAAAACTTCGAAGAAATCTTTTTAAGTAGTCCTTTTTGATAGCGACTATTTTGATTGCGACTGTCGGCGCCCAAGACTTTTGCATCCGCCGTCAATGAAACGCCAAGTATGAGACAGATAACGAACATCGAGTTTCTCATAACGTCCTTCCTAATATTACGCCTAGGTAATAGTTTAACAAAAACGGAAGGATTATGGAAATTTCGAAAGGGATCTGTGTTTTTTTGAGACGCAAAAATGTCGCACTATTAGATTCTAAGGAATACCCAAACGATCTTTTATGAGTTGAAGATCTTTTTTTAGCTGTGCATTTTCTTTTTCCAAATCTTGGATACGGGACTCTTTGTTTGCCATTTCAGTTGTTATTGCCGCAATGTCTCTTTTAATGTGTTCAACGTTTTCCAAGTTCCCTTTGCACATACCATAAAGCTCTTTGGTAGATTCAATAAGTGGCGACACCAGCTTACTATACCCCACTGTTTTAAAGCCGTCTGCACCAGTAACGACTGCTTCCGGATAAACTTGCTCAACTTCTTGTGCGATCACACCCATATCAAGCCCATCAGAAAACTGACGGTCCGGAAAAGCTTCGTGGTTCCAATGATAGGATACGCCGCGAAGCTGAAGAATCTTTGACAGTGCATTAGGCAGAGTATGAATGTCTTTTTTAAATCGTCTATCCGAGGTCGTTTGCCAGGTTTGGGTGCCTCCGGCTGTTCCGTTCACATAAAACTTGTAGCCTCCAGAGACAGTATTAGAATTAATCGCGACTTCATTATTGGTAGTCGCCATAAACGCCGGGATGGACTGCAAATCATGCTTAAGGAAAAATGCGTAAGAAGGCCCTCCCCAAGTAGACGAACTTGAAAGTTGAGCTAAATTCCAAGCTGCCGGATTCGACGCCGTCTTGTTATGAAGACGAATTCCAGTCGCTGTTGTTTGCACTGAGGAAACCTCAAGGGGCGCTATCATGGCGTCATCCGCAACTGACAATTGAAATGTCGGTGATAAATTCCCAATACCTACTTTGCCATCGTCCAAAACAGTCATTGCGGTGGCCGATGTTGATGTGCTATTTTTGATGACCTTAAAGTCCAGCTTTGTTCCCGTGGCCCCTGCCGAGTGGGTCTCGCTCGACATGACGACCATTCCCGCCGTGCTGGTCCCCGCGCCGTCACGGCTTGAGCCAAACTCAACAATACGTTCTCCAGCGAGGATGCCACCGCCCACGCCATCAGCATACTTGTAACCTAAATAGCGCGATGCCTTCGTTGTATCGCCATAAGTTATCAGGTAAGCAGTTCTTGAAGTGTTCGCCAGTCCATCGACCTCCAGGTCATATGCGGGTGCGATGGTTCCGATGCCAACTTTTCCTCCACTAGAAATAAAGAGTCGCGGTGAGTTGTTAGTTAAGATGGAAACAGAGTTCGTATTTGTAGTTCCCATACTCAGTGCCGCACCAGCAGCATTTCCTCCATTAAGTAGCACGTCGGGAAAATCAGAGATCTGCGACTTAGTAATATTGATGCTAGCGCAGCCTAAGTTGTCTGAGACCGAATCAAAAGTTAAAGTCTTTCCAGCTCCGCAAGAGGTTACAAACTGAGAGCCCGTAATATTCGAACGCAGGTCCGACATGGATATAAAGCTAGGAGTCCAAGAGCTCCCCTGAAAACGCAGAACTTGCCCCGCTGCAGACGCGGTGCCGGTCACTGATTGACCTTGAATTCTCTGCAAAACCGTGGCGCCCTGAGTTCCCACCACATCGCCTGCCAACGAGCCCGAAAAATTAATCCCATCAGAGTTATCAACCGCGCACTTCCAGCCACCATTACCCGCATTGACGGCGAGATCATACTTCAAAACTTCACCAGCAGCGCAAGCTGTGCCACTGGGCTTATAGTTGAAATAATTCCCAATCCCGTTAGTGATTTTGTCGACAGAAAGATTAGGAATTAAACTATCAGCAAAGACACCCGAAGAAATCTTGCTAGCATCTAAAGCAGGAATATCTGATGTTGCAAGTGCTGCGACTCCCGCGGTCACTCGTCCATACGTATCCGTCGTGACTTTATAATAAGTCCCGGTGGTTCCGACATTGGGCAAATCTAAAGTCACTGCCCCCGTGTTTCCACCACCAGTTAGCCCAGGACCCGCGATGACATCCGTAATGTCTCCGGCACCACCACCACTTGGCACAGCCCACGTTCCATCACCACGCAGGTACGTCGTTGCATCCGCGGTGCCTGTGCCTAAACGAGCTGTTGGTACAACACCAGACGCTAGATCGCCTGCGGAACCTGAGCTTGCGATCGCGGCCAGACCTAAATTCGTGCGAGCTGCGGCAGCACTAGTTGCACCCGTCCCGCCGTTTGCAACAGACAAAGTTCCACTTAAACTTGTTGCAACCGTGGCCGTCGCCGCGTTCCCTGTAATATTACCGGTGAAAGTCGCCGCCCCTGGATCTAAATTATTTAAAAGAGTATCTAACTTCAAAAATCGACTAAAAACACTCTCGACATTTGTCTGCGTAACACCTGAAGAAGTGTTTACGTTCACGAAATCCTGCACGCCTTTGTCAGCCAACTTTTGGGCATTAATAGCCGAGGGTACATTTCCCAAGGTTACATCAGGAGACAATGTCGTCGCCCCAACGGTGATGCGCAAAGAACGATTTCCGAAACCCGCGACAGAGATATTGCTTGCTCCCGAACATTCAACATTTCCTGATGAAGCAAAAATACGATCGGCGGTATTGGTCGTGGCATCTGTGCGTGTTCCGGCACCCACCACGACACTGAACTCCCCCTCAGATCCGGGATTGATATTTTGTGTTTCCTCATACACGACACAAGATCCAGCAAGAACCTGGAACTGCACGTTTTGAGTCGTCGTAATCGGAGTACCATTTGCATCCGTCAGGACTCCTTCATAGGTAAATAACGAACCGGGTGAAGGAGCGACCGCCAGAGCCTGCAAACCACACATCAGAAATGTCACAAGAACAACTAAGGTTTTCATTGCACGACCCGCCCCTTCATCACAAAGGCTCCACCGAGCGCCGTGTGCTGCTGTTGAGAGCGAGCCCGACCACGCAATACCAGACCTCCACCCGATTGGACTCCCGAGCCGACCAAGACTTCTTGTTTGACAGGCGTTGATGGAGAATATTTCACCGTCACTTCCCGATAAATAGGATTACCCATTTTAGGTTGCGCGCGAAATTTCACCGTTAAGATTTGCCCACTGGTCAAGGTCATGGCATCCGTGGGCGCTTTAGTATTAGAGATCGTCACATTGAAAGACCCACCCGCGCAGCCTTGTTTTGCATTAGGGTCATAGTTCGTCGCCGCCATCCAAGTTGCGCCACCATCAAAGCTCAATTCAACATCCGTAATAAATGAAGAGCAAGTGGCCCTAAGCGGCACCGAACTCAAACTTGAAGTGACAATAGCAGAGTTTTCAAATTCAAAACCATCAATGGACCGCAAAAGAGTGACCGTGGGGGTCACGTCTGAACAAGCAGACAAGCCCCAAGCAAAAAGCACAACTAGCTTAAATCTCACGGTTCGCGTAATTTGCATGAGTAATTTATCGGCAAAAAATTAGGACTTCTAAAGTTTCAAAGTGAGACATTACACGCCTAATGCACCCTTTTGGCCTGCTGGCGAAAGGCCGAAGGAGTCTTACCTAATTTCGACCTGAAATAGCGCGCAAAATAGTTCGCATCTGTATAACCCAAGCTTTCAGCAATCTGTTCGATCGACAGATCTGAATAAGCGAGCAAACGTTTACTTTCTAACTAAGCTCTTTCCAAAATCTTGCATCGGATGAAGCTTAGGGACTGTCGAGCGGGCCATGATGTTTCTCCTAGAATCACTATAGCACTTTCCCCTAAATTTAAATAAAACGGAAAGTTTATACTATTTTAAAAGAACTAGGTCCCTAGCCAAAGAAGTCCGACGCAGATATAATAAACCTATAACTAGGTGGAGCTTATGGAAAACTGGATCATCTTTGGCATCGCAATCGTCGCAATTTTTTCTTTTGTCGTTTATTTAGCCTTGATGTTCTTTTTTCCAGAATGGGTTGGCATTACAGGTGACGTCGCCAGAAAAGCGATTGAAAGTCATGCATCTGCCAGTGAAGAAGTAAAAACAAAGTTAGATTAAGAAGTTTACAGGAAGAAACGGAAACCCAGGCCTATAAATCCACCAGAAAAATCCAAAGTGCGCGGAGCACCCACCGCGTTTTCTAAAGTGTCGCCACTGGTCTTCGTTCCCGAAAACGTCGTAACGTCTTTGGTGTACTTTAAACTGTCGAATTTTAATTGGCGATAACCGAACTCGACAAAAATAGTCGTCGTATCCGTAAGCAAGCCTTCGTAACCTAAAGTTGCTGCCAACAAAGTGGCACTGCCCTTGGCTTCAATGCTGTGATCCGCCACCCCGGGATAGGCACTTTGCCCCGCGGATGTCAGCACGTAATCATTTTTCAAAGTCATACTTGCCGTCCCCGCCATCACGGCAATAAACGAACGATAGGTGCCACCACGATTTAAATTTACCTCTAAAGAAATTTTTGGCGCATATCCCATAATATCACTTTGCGCGGTATACAGATCCGCACCACCGCTTGTTGCCGCCGAATTCAAAAGTGATGGCTTAAATATTTCCAAACCAAAACGCAAGCTCGCGTACGGACGAGAATACAAGAAACCAAACTCGCCTGAATAATTATAGTTCGTACCACCGCTAAAGGTTACTCCCGCACCACTTTCACCATTAAGCGCATTGGTGCCAATCTGCGAACCGGCCCCAGTCATCATAAAATAAGCCGCCGCCGTTTCCTTATCGATGTTGAAAACGCGAGCCTGCACAATCAGTGGTGTCAGCAAAAAAAGAAGTCCCCAAAAACGTTTCATCGATTCCTTACTCTGCCAAAAGGTCCACGACAACTTTGCTGGTCGCTTTGTTGCCAGCAACTTGGTAAACGCGGACTTTGGTGTTCTTTTTCAAATCAAAAGTTAGATTCAAAGAGTTGTCGACCGGATCCAAACTTAAAGATGAATTGGTCACGGCCAAGGAGCCTTTAAGACGTTCGACAATTTTAGCTTGATCCAAACGCGCGCTGGGCATTTGTGAAAAATCGATCACTAAACGCTGTGGATTTTTTTTGAGCTCGGCAAAATAGTATCCCGGTTTGCCACGCAAAGCGGAACCATTCATATCTCCTACATCAATCACGATACGCTCTACTTTTTTCTTTACATCCGCAGTACGACGGATATCCATCAAAGTAAAACCTTTACCAGCAACACCACCAAAACTGACGCCCTCACCGGCCAAAATTTTCCCTGCAGGGGTGGGTTTTGTTTTCTGCACCGGCACCGCGGCCCCGGCAGAAACCACAAACAAAAAAGCACTTAGACAGCCTATGTATTTCATCTTCCACTCCTTGGATTAGTCTCTTAAAGGGTAACGGAGCGGAGGGCCTTTGAGAACTCTTTTGCGGCGCAAGGTGACTAAAAAGGTCACCCCTTTTGGATTTTTTCCAGCCTTCTCAAATTTAGGCGTGTTTGGTCACAAGCATTTAAGGCACAGAACTTGGATTACCTATTGATGATGATTCACGATGTGAAGGAGTTTCTCATGAACAAGTTGATATTTTTCATCTTTGCTCTGTGCCTGGCAGCCTGCCAAGGAAACGATGATGGCAATGGCGGAAACACGACGACAGTGATTACTCCGCTAAGCATGAGCTGCATTAACGGCGGTGCGTACTGCAACAACGCGGCTTATGCCCAATCGTACGGCTTTATCCCCTATCCGGGGCTTTACACTTACGCCTATGATTACACCAATCAATTTGCGCAGTACGGATTCTGTAACTGCCCTAGCGGCTATCAACCTGTGTACAACTCTTCTTATGGCTTAGGCTGTGTAAATACACAACTTTTGCAGCCGTACGAAGGCTTTTACTATTCAATGCAGTGGGGCTGGAGCTATAGCGGTGCCGCGCCTCAGACCACGATCAATATTCCCCAAGTTTCAAACATCGCAGGTGCGACAAATGGCCAGTGTACGAGAACCCTCACTCAAAGCTGCCTTTTGAACCAAGGAAATACTTGTGGCGCAGGGGCGACGTGCCGCCAAGTACTCCAAGGCTCCAATCTTGGCGTTTGTATGAATTATTAAGAGAGAGGGCGGCCCTCCTCGATCGTCTTTTGGACGAATAATACGCCGCAATATCGTGGGCCCTTGGAAGGATAAAACCACCAAGGGCCCTTTCCATTTTTGGGTCCCTGTTTCATGCAGGTACCTTTTGCCTTTCCGGCCTGTTCGTGAAAAAACAAAAGGGTCTTTTTTAACTCTCAGGAGGCCCTATGAATACAACCAATCCTCTTTTAAAACCTTTCACCAACAAAGACCAAGCCACGCCGTTTGATTTGATCAAAGCAGAGCACTACTTGCCGGCCGTTGACGAGGCGGTAAAGATCGCAAAAGAAAATATCGCAAAAATCAAAGCCAACACGGCAGCACCTAATTTTGAAAATACCATCTTGGCCCTCGAAGCCGCTTCAGAATTGGCTGAAAGAGTTTCCGGAATTTATAGCAACATGGAAGTCGCCAACGCGGATGAGGCTTTGCAAGCTTTGGCCAAAGACATCTATCCCAAAATGTCAGCACTTTCTTCCGACGTTTCTTTGGATGCGGAAATCTTTCAACGCGTGAAAACCGTTTATGACCAGCGTGCCAGCATGAACTTAAATGCTGAGCAAACTCGCTTGCTAGAAAAAACTTACTTAAGCTTCACTCGCAACGGCGCTTTACTTTCGGCGACAGACAAAGAAAAAATGCGCGCCATAGATCAAGAGCTTGCTGTTCTAAGTCCTAAATTTTCTGAAAACGTTTTGAAGGCAACCAATGCCTTTGAAATGTACTTGGACAACAAAGACGACGTGGCTGGCTTGCCAGAGGGCATCCTTGAGGGTGCCGCCGCAATGGCTGAAGCCAAAGGGCAAAAAGGCAAATGGCTTTTCACTTTGTCGATCCCGAGCTATCTGCCATTTTTAACTTACGCGAAAAATCGTACTTTACGTGAAAAAATGTGGCGCGCTTATGCCGGCCGCGCCTATAAGGGCGAGTTCGACAATCAAGGCAACATTTTAAAAATCATCCAACTTAAAGACCAACGTGCAAAACTTTTGGGCTTTAAAGATTGCGCTGATTTTGTTTTAGCAGAGCGCATGGCTAAAAACCCACAAACTGTCATGGGCTTCTTAAATAAACTATTAACGGCTTCGAAAGAAGCTGGTAAAAAAGATGTCGCGGAATTGGCAGAGTACGCAAAAAAACACGATGGCTTGACTGAGATCAAGCCGTGGGATGTGGCTTACTATTCAGAAAAATTGAAAGAAGAAAAATATTCTTTCAACGAAGAAGATCTGCGCCCTTTCTTCAAACTTGAAAATGTCGTTGAGGGCGTATTCCAACACGCCCAAAAACTTTACGGTTTGACGTTCAAAGAAAACAAAGAAATTCCGGGCTATCATCCTGAAGTTAAAGCTTACGAAATCTATGAAGAAAAGTCCGGCAAGTACATGGGGCTTTTCTATACGGACTTCTTTCCTCGCGAAACCAAAAAAGGTGGCGCATGGATGACTCAGTTCCGCAGCCAAGGTCTGATTAACGGCGAAATGAAGCGCCCGCACGTCAGCATCGTGTGCAACTTTACTAAACCGACGCCGACCAAGCCTTCGCTTTTGACTTACGACGAAGTTCGCACTTTGTTCCATGAGTTTGGACATGCCCTGCATGGCATGCTTTCTGAGTGCACTTACACAACATTAAGTGGCACAAGTGTTTATTGGGATTTCGTCGAACTGCCATCACAAATCATGGAAAACTGGGCTGGTGAAAAAGAAGGTCTCGATCTTTTTGCACGTCATTACGAAACCGGCGAGAAAATGCCAGCGGAATTGATTGCCAAAGTGAAGGCTTCACAACAGTTCCAAGCGGGTTACATGTCTTGCCGTCAGATTCAGTTTGGTCTTATGGACATGGCTTGGCATTCGACGGATCCATCTACTATTTCGGACGTTGATGCTTTTGAAGATAAGGCCACGGCCGAAACTCGTCTGTTCCCGAAAATGGAAGGCGCTAATAGCTCTTGCAGCTTTAGTCACATCTTTGCAGGGGGCTATTCTGCGGGTTATTACTCGTACAAATGGGCCGAGGTTTTGGATGCAGACGCCTTTGAATATTTCAAAGAAAAAGGCCTGTTTGATCCAGAAGTCGCGAAAAAGTTTAAAGACAATATCTTAAGTCGCGGCGGCACAGAGCACCCGATGGAACTTTACAAAAAATTCCGCGGCCGTGAACCAGATCCAAATGCCCTTTTACGTCGTGAAGGTTTGATTTAATGAGTGCGAAGGCAGGCAAAAACAACTTGGCGCTAGACGAAGGCAGCAGCATTGCCTTGGTTTATCGCACGGAAACAGCGCAAGCTGTTTCTATGGCCAAAAAGGTCGCTGACTATTTAAAAGAGCACGGCTTTGCCGTGTTCACAGCTCCGGAGCAAAAACTGATTCCCGGCACGAAGGCCGCCAAAACCAAAAAACAATTAGACGACATTAAGCTCGTCATTGTTTTAGGCGGTGACGGAACTTATCTGCGCGGCGTGCGTATGCTCGAAGGTCGCAGCGTTCCCTTGTTAGGCTTTAATATGGGTTCTTTAGGCTTTCTAACCGCGCACAGTGTGGAATCCGTATTTGATATCTTAGGCAAGACTTTGGCCGGCAAGATGACCTTATTGCCACGTTCGATGTTGTTTGCAAAAGTTCTGCGCAAAGGAAAGTTGCGAGGCGAATTCCACGCCTTAAATGATCTGGTGATCGAAAGAGGCTCATTGAGTCAGTTGATCAACACATCAATCTATTCAGAAAAATTTTTGGTCAGCCAAGTCAAAGCCGACGGCTTTATTGTTTCAAGTCCATCGGGATCCACTGCTTACAACTTAGCAGCTGGGGGACCTATCTTGCACCCTGAGGCGCAAGTGTTAGTCGTGACACCCGTGGCCCCACACAGTCTCACTTCCCGTCCGTTGATCTTCCCTGACAATCGCGACCTGTCGTTTAAGCTGGATGGAAAAACCCAGAAAGCCCATTTTATTGTTGATGGTCAGAAGGTCATGGAAATCTCTGCCGACGATGAAGTGGTGGTGTGTCGTTCTTGTTATGACCATTGGATGGTGCGTGAACAAAATCACAACTACTTCCATTTGTTACGTGAAAAATTAAAGTTTGGCGATCGAAGCTAAAAGGACCGTCAAGCACGGTCAGGAGAAATTATGTTACTGGAACTGAAAGTTTCTAATTTTGCGATCATCGAAAATTTGCATATTTCTTTTAAAGATGGACTGAACATCCTAAGCGGTGAAACCGGCGCGGGTAAGTCTGTTCTTTTAAAAAGTTTGTCTTTATTGATGGGCGGTAAGGGCTCTAGCGACACTATTCGCACAGGGGCTTCTCAGGCGACCATCGAAGGTTCTTTCGACATCAGTCGACGTCCCGATATCGTTGAGCATTTGAAAAACATGGGAATTGAAACAGACGAAGAGACCTTGATCGTTCGCCGTGTTTTAAGCACCGGTGATAAATCAAAAGTGTATCTTAATGGCGGCTTAAGCACTTTAAACAGCTTGCGTGACGTAGTGGCCCCCCTTGTAGAGCTCGCGGGACACTCGGCACCACTTATCGAAATGACAGGTCAGCACGAAAATCGCAATTTGCTATCTAAGAACTATCACTTGGATCTTTTAGACCAATACGCAGGAACCTGGGATAAACGTTTGTTGTTCACGGAAAAATACAACCGCTACAACAACATCTTTACGCAAATTAAGAAACTTGAAAACGATGCAAAACAAAAAGCGCAACGTTTGGATTTTCTTATTTATCAGCGCGACGAGATCGCAAACTTGGACCTTTCGCCAGGCGAAGACCAATCTTTAGAAATCGAAGTTAAAAAATTAAAAAATTCTTCGCGCATTGGTTCTTTTGTCGATCAAGCCGAAGCCGTTTTGTACACTGACGATGATTCAGCGATCAGTCGTCTGAATGCCATCTTGAAAAAAGGCCTGGATTTAGCTGCTTTGGATCCGCAGATTGCCGCGAAGCTGACAAACCTTGAACAAGCTAAGACACTGATTGACGAAAGCATTTACGATCTGCGCCAATACGCTGCCAAAATTGACTCTGACCCACAACGTTTAGAGGAAGCAGAAGAACGTCTTAGCGATTTGCGCAAATTACAAAAAAAATATGGCGCCAATGTCGATGATATCTTGAAAGCTTTGATGGAAATGGAAATCGAAATTTCCAATCTGCAAAACTCAGAAACAAAGATTGAAGCTTTAAAAAAAGAAGCTGCGGGTCTTTTAAAAGAGCTCGAAGCTCTCGGTCAAGACTTACACAAACGCCGCGAAAAAGGCGCTGACCTTTTGGCCGACAGTGTGAATGCAGAGTTGGCTGAACTGAACATGAAGGGTGTAACCTTCCACGTTCAAGTACAAAAGTTGACAGAGCTTTCTTCAACGGGTCTTAGTGATGTCGAGTTCCTTAGTCAGACGTCTGTGAAAGACATTAAACGTCCTTTGGCGAAGTTTGCATCTGGCGGCGAGCTGAGTCGTATCCTGTTGTCATTAAAACGTGTTGTTGGATCCACAAACCAACCGCGCACGTATTTATTTGATGAAGTCGACACAGGAGTTTCAGGTGAAACCGCAGAAAAAGTCGGCAAGAAATTAAAAACCATTGCTAAAGGACAGCAGGTAATCTGCGTCACCCACTTACCGCAAGTAGCTGCATATGGCGATATCCACTTCTTTATTCAGAAGTCCCCACAAAAGGATTCTGTGTCGATGGTTGTGTCAGAACTCAAAACCAAAGAACGTGTGCAAGAACTGGCACGTTTGATTAGCGGCGAGAAAATTTCAAAAACATCCTTGGCCCACGCAGAGCAGCTGCTCACGGAAGCCAAAGGCTAAGACTTACGAAGTTGTAAGTACGCGACCTCCCTGTCCCCGTTTAGCATGGGAACTCTAACAGGGAGGTTTTTATGATTCTGGTAATGGGTGCCACCGGACACGTCGGTTCTAAAGTCGTCACACATCTTTTAGAAAATGCGCAGCAGGTTCGTTGTGTGGCCAGGAAGTTTCCCAACAAAACTCTATTTGCCGGTGCCGAGCTTGCACCCGGCGATGCAAACAATGTGTCTTTTTTAGCAGACGCCATGCGCGGCTGTAATGTCGTCTTAACGATGATTCCTTCGGATGTTCGCACGCCCGACCCTCGCTACTACCAAAACAAAATGGGCGAAGTCATTGCCGAAGCTATCGAAGAAGCCTGCATCAAAAAAGTTGTGAACCTAAGCAGTGTCGGCGCTGATTTAGAAGCTCAAACGGGACCCGTGCTGGGCTTGCATGACCAAGAAGAGCGCCTCAATGCCGTGACCCGCGCCGAGATTATTCACTTGCGCCCCACTTACTATATGGAAAATCTTCTGCAGGGAATTCCGGCCATAATCAAGACGAATAATTTCTTTGGGACTATCCCTGCGGATAAGCCCGTCAGCATGGTTGCCACCATTGATGTCGCAGCTCGGGCGGCCCACTGGTTGATGAACCCCTCTTTCCATGGACGCAGTGTAGAGTATATCCTCGGAGAACGTGATGTGACCTTTGCGGAGGTTGTTCGTGTCGTGGCCGAAACGATTAAAAAACCTGAATTAGATTATCTTGAAGTTCCTCACGAAGAAATGCGTCGTTTATTGACTGAAAGCGGGATGAGTGAAGGTTGGGCCAAAGCTTTCAATGATTTAAATGAATCAATCGCAAATGGCGTTTTTGCTGGAACCATCCAACGCAGTCAGATAAATACGAGCAGCACGTCCTTAGAAGATTTCGTACGAACTGAGTTTGTATCAGCGTACATGGAGGCAACAAAGAGTCTGGGCATTCGGCCCAAAAATTCTCGAAGTAGTGAAAACCAGGCCCGTCCTTAAATACGCTTCAGGCAAAAAAAAAGCTCTGGCTGGGGAAGCCAGAGCTGGGCATTGTTTTTAAAGACAATGCTTAGGGGGCATCTTCAATAATGATCAAAGTACTGAAGGTGTTAAACTTGATTGCTTCACCCGTCGTGGAGCTGATCCAAGTTTGACCTTTGCTGTACTTCACTTGTCCGTTTTCATCTAGAACCGGAGTTCCATCGACGTTTACTTCCGGCACGATTGCATTTTCTGTGGCTGCAATCATGTTGAAAATATACTCAGCTGATTGTTTATCTTGGCGAACACATCCGCCAGAAGCACGTTGACCCAACATACTCATATAGCTAGGTGCTGCTTGATGCAAAGCCAGGCCGTTGTCGATATCAAAAAAGACGGCATAGGGCATGTCTGAATCCCAGGAACTCGACTTATGGTCTTTAGATAAAAACTTGGGAGTATAGAATCCTGTAGGCGTTTGCGACCAATATGATTTTGGTGGTGCGCCAGCGCAAGACTTGTTTTTACGACGAAGTTCAAAACCTTCACGACCAGTTGAAATCTTCGTTCCGTAAATCAATTGAGTACTTTCATAAACACGCAGAGTTTGCGCCGTAGGGCCTGTCGCTGCTTTGTTGACGACGATCACCAAACGAAAGTCACGCATCCAGGGTTTGTTGACGAAATCCGATTCAGAAAACTGTCCCGAGAAATGTTCCGGCAATACCGGCGTTATTTCTTTTTCGTACTGCAAAGTTTCATTGTATTCAGATGAACTGTATTTACAGTCATTGAACGCATTTTTTAGTTTTCCCAAAAATGAAAGGGAATACGCTGACGGACTGACTATCAGCGCCAACGCCAAGATACCTAAACCTTTTACGTGCATGGATGCTCCTCGCTATAAGCTCACAAAATGGCAGACCCATGAGACAAAGCAAGATAGCTGCCAACTTTTTTCCCGTGAACTAAAAATAAGAGGCCGCTGGTTTTTTCAGGAAGAATTTTTTTCGCGATTATTTCAGAGATGACTAGAAGTTTGACATGGATATGATAGCTCGGGAACAAAGCTCCCGAGCTGACATCCGGAGGACCTATTAAGCGCCGCCGGCAAGTTTGCGTAATACGTAGTGCAAGATTCCACCGTTTTTATAGTATTCAAGTTCAACGGCCGTATCTATGCGCGAACGGACTAAAATTTCTTGCCGAGCTCCGCCGGTCCGTGTGATCACAACTTTGATATCTTGTTGAGGCTTCATACCCGCTGCGACTCCGACAATATCAATAGTCTCGCTGCCATCAAGTCCCAGGTTTTTACGATCCACACCTGAAGTGAACTGCAATGGTAACACCCCCATACCTATTAGATTGGAACGGTGGATACGTTCGAAGCTTTCGGCAATCACGGCCTTAACCCCCAGCAACCGAGTTCCCTTGGCGGCCCAGTCACGAGAAGAACCCGTGCCGTACTCTTTACCAGCAATAACCACCAATGGAATTTTGCCAGCTTGATACAACACCGCTGCATCAAAAATCGGCATAACGTCTCCGCTCGGAATATATTTCGTCATGCCCCCTTCAATACCGTCCAACATTTCATTCTTAATACGGATGTTCGCGAAGGTTCCACGCACCATCACATCGTCATTGCCCCTACGGGACCCATAGGAGTTAAAATCATTGACTGCCACGCCACGGGAGTTGAGATATTTACCTGCCGGAGAGTCTTTTTTGATACTTCCCGCTGGCGAAATATGATCGGTCGTGATCGAATCACCCAAAAGCGCCAAAATACGTGCATCGGTGATCTCAGTTAAGGGCACTGGAGTTTTTTGCATACCTTCGAAATACGGCGGATTTTTGATATAGGTGCTGTCATTCCAAGAATACGTCTGTGAAGTTGTCGTCTGAATTGCCTTCCAATCTGCGGTCCCGGCAAAAACATTTCCGTAACGGTTTTCAAACATTTTCACTTCAACCGCTTTATTCACAGCCTCCTGCACTTCTTGGTTGCTTGGCCAAATATCCTTCAGATACACCGGCTTTCCATCTTTATCCTGTCCCAAGGATTCTTGCGTAATATCGAGCTCCATGCTGCCAGCAATTGCATGGGCTACGACCAGCATTGGCGAAGCCAAATAATTCGCTTTCACATGAGGATTAATACGACCTTCAAAATTTCGATTTCCAGAAAGAACTGATGCGACAACCAAGTTTCCTTTTTCCACCGCGCTGGCTATGGGTGGAGGCAAAGGCCCAGAGTTACCGATACATGTCGTACAACCATAACCAACCAAGTTAAAACCTAATTGATCGAGGTATTTTTGCACGCCGGATTTTTCTAAATAATCTGTGACAACTTGTGAACCCGGCGCCAGAGAAGTTTTCACCCAGGGCTTCACTTGCAATCCCTTTTCAACAGCTTTCTTGGCAACTAGGCCCGCCCCAATCATTACCGAAGGATTCGAAGTGTTGGTACAACTTGTGATCGCGGCGATAACGACATCACCATGTCCTAAAGAATAGGAAGCGCCCTCAACGGGCACGGCGGAATTGTTTTTAAGAATCTTATCTGGCGCGACTTGGAATCCTGAAACCAATTGATGTTGGAAGTCACTTTTGGCTTGCGTCAAAATCACCCGATCTTGCGGACGTTTCGGCCCAGCAAGAGAAGGCTCCACAGAACCCATATCAAGACTTAAAGTGTCAGCGAAGACATAATCTTTTTCTTGAGCCTCGTCACGCCACAAACCTGTGAGCTTGGCATAAGCTTCCACCAAAGAGATCGCGTGAGCATCCCGCCCCGATAAACGCAGATATCTTAAGGTCTCATCATCCACAGGAAAGAAACCGCAAGTGGCCCCGTACTCTGGTGCCATGTTCGCGATGGTCGCTCGATCGGCAAGAGACATCGTCGCAAGGCCAGGACCGTAAAACTCTACAAACTTTCCGACGACACCTTTTTTACGCAACATCTGAGTGATGGTCAAAACCAAATCAGTCGCCGTCGTGCCCTCTTTCAATTTGCCTTCAAGGCGAAAGCCCACGACTTCTGGAATCAACATACTGAGCGGCTGCCCTAACATCACCGCTTCGGCCTCGATACCGCCCACACCCCAACCAAGCACTGATAAACCATTAATCATCGTCGTGTGACTGTCGGTGCCCACTAACGTGTCCGGGAATGCATATTCACCTTGGGCCGTTTTTTGTTCCCAAACGGTCTTACCTAGATATTCCAAGTTCACCTGATGGCAAATACCCGTTCCCGGTGGCACTACTCGGAAATCTTGAAAGGCCTTCTGACCCCATTTTAAGAAGACATAGCGTTCATGATTTCTTGCAAATTCCATTTTCACATTTTCGTCAAAAGAACTTGGCGTAGCAAATGAGTCGACCATCACCGAGTGATCGATGACTAAATCAACAGGAACCAGAGGATTGATTTTTTTTGGATCTCCACCTAACCCGGCCATGGCGTCACGCATGGCTGCTAAATCAACCACGGCAGGAACCCCAGTAAAATCCTGCATCAAAACACGCGCGGGGAAGAATGAAATTTCACGTAACAAGGATTTGGGATCCAGGCTCAACAAGGATTCAATATCTTCTTTGCTAACATGCCGGCCGTCTTCGTGTCGCAAAAGATTTTCTAATAAAACGCGCAACGAAATTGGCAGCTTCTTTAGGTTCGGATGAGAAATCTTTTGCAGGTTGAAAATATGATATTCTTTACCTGCGACGGCTAACTTATCTTTGGTTTTAAAACTATCTTTGGAATGAATGTGCATAAGAGGCTCCTTGCCTCTTAATTCCACTCTCCTCTAAGGAATTTATCAAGCCAAAAGGACCCGATCTGGGTTTTCACATCGGTCACTTTCCCCTCTCGCACATAGCGCATTAGGTCCTGCGGCGGAACTTCAACGACCTCAATAAATTCGCCATGATCCAACTGTCTTTGAGACAAATTCGTATCCTGCGCTAAGTATAAATCAATGTGCTCGTTCGAATAGCCAATGACCGGATGAATTGTAGTCAAAAACTTCCAATCTTTGGCTTCATATCCCGTCTCTTCCTTCAACTCGCGTTTCGCAGTATCCAGGGTCACTTCGTTGGCATCCCGCTTCCCCGCAGGAAACTCTAAAAAAACCTGTTTTACAGCATGACGATATTGATGGACCATCACTACATTTCCATTGGGCAACAACGGAATGATCATAGCGGCGCCCGGATGCAGAATGTATTCTCGTGTATAAATTTTTCCATCTGGAGCCTGCACTTGATCACGCTCAATCTTCAAAAACCGACCCGTAAAAATTTGTTGTGACGAAATAACCTTTTCTTCGAGATGTTTCATGGACTCAGGGTCTCATATCGAGACTTTCTTGTCTCAATATTATTCCTAGACAAAAGATCACTCGTCCTTTGTCTAAAAGATGTATAATTGAGGTTGCTCGAAAAACTTTATTCAATGACTCTAAAATAGAATGTGAATTGAGGGAGTTGGTTCACGCTTGATCAGGAGGATCTTCTATGAAGACTTTAAATAAAGTAGGTCTGTTTGTATCGACGGTGCTGATGGTCTCGGCTCTGACAGCCCAAGATGCCAATGCGCAACGCCGTGGCGGCGGTCGCGGTCTTGGCGGCGATATGGCTTTGGGACTTGGTATTTCCACTGTCTCTGCAGGACAAAACGATCTAAATGGTGCCATTGACGACGCCGTGACCGCGGGTGCCAGCGTAAAAAATTTGGGCAGTGCCTGGGAATTCTATGCAAACTGGAGTTACCGCTTCACCGGCACAATGTATTCATTCGTATTCCGCCCTTCCTATTTCACGCAAAAAACAGATGGCTCAGGTCCCGGTGGAAATTATGACTACGCCCTTTCTGGCTTTACGGTATTCCCGATTTTCCGTCTGCATCCCTTAGAAAACTCTTTCATTAAGTTCTATATGCAGACAGGTCTTGGCTATGGCAACTTGTCTGGTTCTATCACAGCAGGCAGTCGCAATTTGGATTTCAAGGGCAGCGCTTTTGGTGCCATGGGTGGCATTGGAGTAGAGTTCTGCTTTACAGATTCACACTGTATGACGGTAGAAGGTAATATTCGCTATATGCCGATTGAAAGAAACTTATCAACGGGCGGCAGCTGTTCTGGTGCCTCAGACATTCCGGGCATCAGTCAATGCGGTGGTTCTGGAGAAGTTGAAAGAAATAACAACGACTTGCAAACAACAATGTCGGGAGTTCAGGGCCTTATTGGCTATACGATGAATTTCTAAATTGCTTAAAATTAAACATTTGCTTATTTTAGGCCCTCTCTTTAGAGGGCCTTTTTCATTTCAAACCGCGCTTTTTTATTTTAGCTCCGACTTTGGCTATCGCTTCGATGGCAGGTCTTAACTCGTGACCAAGATCTGTTAAAGAGTATTCCACGGACGGAGGCGAGGTTGGCACAACTTGCCTCACGATTAATCCATCTTTTTCTAAGCGTCTTAATCTTTCCGTAAGAACTTTAGCAGAAACGCCCTCGATATCACTTTTAAGCTCACTAAAACGACGGGCTTCATCACGTAAATACCAAATGATATTCGGTGTCCATGTGCCACCAACGAGTCTCATACAAGTCGTCAATGGACAGGTCCCCTCCTCTGGAGGAGGCACTTTATTTTTTCTTTTGCGCAACATTCAAATCTCACTTTTAAGTTTCTAAATCGTAACTTCGATTTATGGTTACTTAAAGTTAGCTTATATCCAAAAGTAATTCATTATGCTAGCCTGTTGGCAAAGTTTTGGGAGATTTTATGTGGCATAAAAATGAATTTACAGAAAAAATAGGCTTGCAGTGGCCAATCATCCAAGGCCCTTTCGGTGGAGGTTTGTCTTCAGTGGCCTTAACCACCACAGTCTCTAACCTCGGAGGCTTAGGTTCTTTTGGCGCGCACTATATGACACCAGAACAAATTGAAGTTTTATGCAATGATCTTAAAGCAAAAACAAACAAACCATTTGCCATCAACTTGTGGGTTTCAGATCATGATCCTGCAGCTGAAAAAGTCACACCCAAAGAATTTGAAGAATTTAAGTCTTATCTGAAACCCATTTATGAAAAACTTGGTGTGCCCTTACCGACGTTTCCAGAACAGTTTGGAGAAAAATTTGAACAGCAGGTGGAAGCTTTATTGAAAGCTCGACCATCTGTTTTTAGTTTTGTCTTTGGCATACCGTCGCAAGAAGTTCTGCGCGAATGTCGTAAAAATAAAATTCTTACCCTTGGAACCGCTGTCACTGTTGAAGAAGCCATGGCTCTAGATGAGGCCGAGGTCGATGTGATTGTCGCCTCGGGATTCGAAGCCGGCGGTCATCGTGGGGCCTTTCTAAAGTCTGCAGAAGATTCCCTGATGGGAACTATGTCTTTATTACCCCAAGTTGTCGATCGTGTTCACAGACCTGTCATTGCCGGGGGTGGAGTCACTGATGGACGCGGTATCGCAGCCTCCCTGGCCCTGGGTGCAAGTGGCGTGCAAATAGGCACAGCGTTTTTGGCTTGTGAAGAGTCCAACGCTACTGATAATCACAAAAATCTTTTGCGCTCAAAAAAATTATTGCCGACCAAATTGACCCGCGCTTTTTCCGGAAGGCTGGCCCGAGGGATTGAAAATAAAATGATGAATGAAATGGGCAAGGATTCTGCCAAGATCGCCCCTTACCCTGTACAGACGTGGCTGACCCGAAACTTTAAAGACGCAGCGGCATCTCAAAATGCGTGGGATTATGTGGCGTTGTGGGCCAGTCAATCTTTCCCACAAATCAAACATCAGAAAGCAGCAGAACTTATGCAGTCCCTCATTCAAGAAACAGAAGTGGTGCTGTCGAAATTTTATTCTGGGCCGGGCAAATAAACCCATTCACCTTTGCCATCACGCAGACAGAATACTTTGACCTGCTCTTCAAACCAAGAGCCTAGGTTGATTGAGCGCACCTTTTGCCCTTCCACATCTATCATTTGGTCATCAAAGACATGCATGTGGCCCGAGATAATAATATCAAACGGTTTTTCCAAATAGGCCTTAGGAGCATGCTCACGAATCATTTGTACCAAAGAATCTTCGTTAGCGACCCGGTAGTGACTCGTACGCGCTCTGGATTTTTTGCTGGCTTTATTGCCAACATGATCCCACAAACGCCCAGGCAATATCGCACCCAAAGGCTTTACCCAGGGACTGCGAATGATACTGCGGTATTTTAAATATTTAACATCATTAAGATTGATCAGATCTCCGTGTTCTACTCGGACTCGCACACCATCAATCACATAATGCTGAGCTTCGACGAACACTTCTGCACCTAATTTTTTTTGGAAGAAGCCCTCGATATGCACATCGTGATTACCTTCAATATAGGTAATCCGAGCACCCGCCTTTTTAAGGTCGCGCAAGGCCTCCATCAAAGGCTGAAACTTTTTAGCAAAGTAGTCGTGCCCGCCGACCCACAGATCGAAGATATCACCGAGAAGAAAAAGGTGAATGTTCGCAGGATTTTGTTCCTGCAAAGAACGCAAAAAGCGCAACAGGATTTTCCCATTGCGCTCTTCTGCAGTTTTTAAATGAATATCAGATAAAAACCAGGCTTCCACTATTCTTTATTCAAATCGAAACCTTGTTTTTTGCGGATGAACGCTGGAACTTCAAGGTTTTGGCTAGAGAATGGAGAACTTAGAACTTCGCGAGCCATACGGCGCGCTTCATCCAATGACTGCTGTTCTTGATCAACATTCATTGAAAGTTGTTCTGGATTGTTGTGACGAGCTTTCAAATCTTGGCTTTCTTTGAACGCGCGTGCTTTTGCCAACAACATATCACGTGGAGAAACTGCCGTTTCAACTTGGGGAGCAATCGGTGTTGCAACTTCCATAGTTGGCATAGGCTGCGCCTGCTGAACAGGAGCTTGTGGCATAACATTCTGAGCCGCTTGCTGAGCCATCTGTGGAGTCACAGCTGGTACTGGCGGAACAACAACAGTTTCATGCATCGGTGCCATTTCAGGATGTGGAGCCGGCTGCGTGAAAGTCATCACTTGTGACTGCACAGTTGCAATCGGTGGCAACTCTACCGGAGCCATTTGCTGTTGTGGCATTTGCGGCATCGTTGGCATCATCGGCATTTGTGGCATCTGTGGGTATTGCGGCATTTGCGGATACTGAGGCATTTGCGGCATTGGTGGCAATTGCGTGTTCATGTGCATATTACCGAATTGCGCAGGAGCTTGAGGATTTAAGAAGCTTTGCATTTGCTGAACTTGTGCCATGTCATTCACAAGTTTCACTTCATGAGCGTCAAAACCTGTTGCAATTACTGTCACACGAACTTCATCGCCCATGCTTTCATCGATAACCGCACCGAAAATAATTTCTGCATCTTCGTGAGCCGCTTCCGTAATCAATGTTGAAGCTTCATCAACTTCATACAATGAAAGATCTGGTCCACCAGTCACATTGATGATGATGCCTGTAGCACCATCAATTTTAACATTTTCAAGTAACGGAGAAGAAATCGCTGCCGTCGCCGCTTCAACAGCGCGATTGTCACCGCGAGCTGCGCCAGTACCCATGATCGCGATACCTTTAGAAGACATAACAGTACGGATATCGGCGAAGTCTAGGTTGATCAAACCGCGGATATTAATAAGATCAGAGATCCCTTTAACCGCTTGTAAAAGAACTTCGTCTGCCTTCTTGAAAGTTTCAAGAAGCGGAGTTCTTTCTGCAGCGATTGAAAGAAGTTTTTGATTTGGGATCACGATCAACGTGTCGACGTTTTCTTTTAGCTCTTGTAAGCCGCCTTCAGCGTGCTTACCACGTTTTTTACCTTCAAACAGGAAGGGCTTAGTGACTACACCAATTGTTAAGGCGCCAAGTTCGCGCGCAATTTTCGCAACAACCGGAGCGCCACCTGTCCCAGTTCCGCCACCCATACCCGCAGTGACGAAGACCATGTCCGAGCCTTCCAATTTTTCTACAATTTCATTATAAGATTCAATCGCTGCACGACGACCCACGTCTGGGTTTGCGCCTGCGCCCAAACCCTTAGTCAAATCCAAACCAAGTTGAATTTTATTCGGAGCTTTATTGGCATTCAAAGCCTGGATATCTGTGTTGGCTACGATGAACTCAACACCTGTCATTTCAGATTCAATCATCGTTGTTACAGCGTTGCTTCCGCCACCGCCGACACCGATCACTCTGATGTTTGCACCAATGTTGATGTTTTCCTCTAATTCAAACATTCGATCCTCCCCACTGAATCCAGCGCTGTCGCATTCTGCCGTCGCGCCACCAAGTAATTTTTAAAAAATCTGTCCAAAAAAATCTTTGATCTTTTTAGTGATCCCATCAAGGGACTCACCTATGTTCACCTCTTGCTGTGCATGAAGGTGCAAATCTTTTCTTTGCGCCAACGCGTACTGCAACAAGCCGACAACCACTGCGAACTCTCCAGATTTCACAACGTCTGTCAGACCACCGATTTCGCGAGGCACCCCACGACGAACCGGAATATCAAAAATAAACTCACCCATTTCCACAAGACCATCCAACTGACTTGCGCCGCCAGTAAGGACGATACCTGAACCTAACATTGGCATCACTCCGCTCATGCGTAAGTCATTGCCAATCAGATTCAAAACTTCTTCAGCGCGTGCTTCAATCACGTCCGCTAAATCTTTGCGCGGAATCACGCGGGACTTTCTGCCGCCGACGCCTTCAACTTCAATTGTCTCGTTTTCGTTGACCATTGAAGCCATTGCACAACCATATTTTTTCTTCAATACTTCAGCCGCAAACTGTGGCGTCCTTAAGCCCACCGCCACATCGTGTGTAAAATGCTGACCACCCACTGGGATCGTCGAAGAATGAGCCACGCTGCCATTAACTAGATAAAGAGCGTTACACGCTCCACCACCCATATCAACGACGCAAACTCCAAGATTTCTTTCATCATTAGAAATAACCGCATTGGCAGAAGCCAAAGGAGCCAGGACAAGACCTGCAACCTTAAGACCCGCCTTTTCAACACATTTCACCGTATTGTTCACAGCACTTTGGCTGCCGGTGACGATATGCACATTCGCTTCTAAACGAATGCCCGACATGCCGATAGGATCCGTGATCCCATCTTGACCATCGACTTTAAATTCGCGCGGAAGAACATGTAAAACGGTACGATCAGCAGGAACGGCAACTGCCTTAGCTGCCTCGATCACGCGTTCAATTTCTGAAGCAGTGACTTCGCGATTCTTGATTGCAACCATACCTTTTGAATCGAATGACGAAATATGTGTTCCAGCGACTCCGACCCATACTTCAGAGACAGAGTACCCAGACATCAATTCCGCTTCTTCTTTGGCTTTTTTAATAGATTCCGTTGTGGCTTCAATATTTACGACAACACCCTGGCGGATGCCCGTATTCGGAGCTGTGCCGATGCCTGCAACTTCAATTTTTCCATCAGAATTGACTGTTCCAATAACAAATGAAACTTTGGTGGAACCAATGTCCAAGCCAGCCAACACCGGTGCTTTTGGTTTCGATGTACTCATCCTTAAGTCCTCACGGATGTCTCAACTAAGTTGTAGGACCACCAATTAAAATCATTTTAAAAGGTTTTAAAAGCCGGTAAACCCGACTTTGATCGGTCCTCCAGACTTAAGCTTAGGGATCCTTACGCAACCTGACAAGGACTTTCTTTGACAGATTCGCATCTATGACGCGAGCGTCAAACTGACGAGATTCGAGATAGTCAACGACCTGACTGACTCGTGCAGCTTTCAAAGACATCTGATCTTCGCCCATTTTTACTTGCACGCCGGTTTTGATGAGTGTCATCCAAAAACCTTCTTTGCTGTCATAGCGAATTTCAGAAATTGTTTTTTTACTAAATGAACCTTCACTGGGAATTTGTTCTAAAACTTCCACCGCTTTTTTTCTAAGCTCTGGCTTTTTCAAAAACACTTCACCTTCAACCAATGCAACATCCGGCGCTTCTTTAGAATCTACTTCTTGCAAAAAAGTTCCGTCGCGAATGATCGGCATCAACTTGCCACCCTTCGCCATGAAAAGTAATTTCACTTCGTAAGGCCTTACTCGCACCGACAATGCTGTTGGCCACATTCTTTTGATATTTAGAGTGTCCACCCAATCAAACGAACTCACTTCAGAGGACATCTTTTTAAGTTTGATATTCCACAAAGAGACCCCTTTGTATTTCGCCAGTACAGTCTCAAGCTCATTCACATGGGGCTTTAAGAACTGCTCCTGACCCGAGGTCGCCCCTTCAAGAACGATTTCAACTTTTTCGACATTAAAGAAGCCATTTTGATTTAAATAATAAAGAGCACCAGCCACCGCTGAGGGAAGAACAACAAAACCAAAAACAAGTTGCAGAACAAGTTTCTTCACAAAAAAGTCTCCGCCCAGAAAGGGCCACTGATGTCCTTTTTAGACTAACAATTTAAGAGGGAAGATAGAAACCTTGTCCACAAAACAAGACCTAGGTCGGAGGAAAGCAAGAGCTATGCGCTATCACCGGCAGATAACTATTGAACTAGATTCTTATTCTACAAAAAAGGCGAGGGCATCATCCATCGCCTTTTTAATATCTGCCTTTTCAAAAAGGCATTCTCGACAAAACCTTTTCGTTACTTCGCCAAACTGATTCCAATATCTCGAGGATCAGCCACACCACGAAGTTTATCGCCTTCACGTGCGACGGCCATCACATGGCACGGAACTGATTCGATTTTAACCTCATAACCAAGGTCCTTTAAACCTTGCAAAACCTCAGGACGCGGACCCGGAGGATCAATATACAACACGTCCGGTTGCCATTGATGATGGTAACGAACCGCCGCCACGGCATCATACAAAGACGTTTTAAACTCCACGTAATTTAAAATAGTCTGCGCCACACAACTGATAATTTTTGTACCACCTGGCGCACCCACCGCCATACGCGGCAATTTGTCCTTAATTAAAATCGTTGGAGACATCGAGCTTAACGGAGTTTTCTTTGGAGCAATCGCATTCGGCTTGCCACCGATCGCACCAAATAAATTCGAAGCGCCTTCTTGCGCAGAAAAGTCATCCATTTCATTATTTAAAACGATCCCCGTTCCCGGAGCCACGACAGAAGCACCCATCCATCCATTGATCGTTTGCGTTGTACTAACGGCGTTACCTCTATTGTCCATGACAGAAATATGCGTGGTTTGGTTAGATTCGTATGGCAAAGGATTACCCGCTTGCACTTCTTTCGCTTTGCGGGCGTGATCCATTTTCACTTCCGCACGACGAGCTTCTATATACTTTGGTGAAATCAAACCCTTCACTGGAACCTCCACAAAGTCGGGGTCACCTAAGTACTTTGCCCGATCCGCAAATGAAGCTTGCAACGCCGAAGCCGCCAGATGAATCGCCTCTGTCGAATGCATTCCGTATTTACTTAAGGAATCTTTTTCTAAGAAATTTAGGAATTGAACCACATGCACACCACCAGAACTTGGAGGCGGCATCGAAAACACCTCATAACCATGGAACGTGCCACGCACAGGTTCCCGCCATTTCACCTCATAAGACTGCAAATCCTTTTCGGAGATATAGCCCTTTTTCTTTTTAGAGTAATCGATGATCGATTTCGCTACAGAACCTTTATAGAAACCATCACGACCTTGCTCTGAAATCTTCCTTAAGGTTTTTGCTAGATCTTTCTGGACTAGGACTGTGCCCACAGGTGGCACTTGACCTTTAGCATCTAAAAAGATTTTGCGCGCCGAAGGATCTTTGCGAAGCTCAGCGACACGATCAACCATCGCGGCATGAAAGTCTTCGTATATAGCAAAACCTTCTTCAGCCAAACGAATCGATGGAGCCATCACAGTTTTTAAAGGCAAGCTGCCAAAACGCTTTTGAATTTCGATCAAACCTGCCACCATGCCAGGAACAGCCACAGCTGTCGCTCCATTCTGTGAAAGGTTTTCATCCGCTTTGCCGTTGACCAGATACATATCTTTGCTCGCACGCAGGGGCGCACGCTCTCGGAAGTCAATGGCGTACGTCTTACCCGTTTTAGCTTCGTGGTAAAGTAAAAAACCACCGCCGCCGATACCCGTGGATTGAGGACGTTCCACCCCCACAGCAAAAGAAGCTGCCACCGTCGCATCAATGATATTACCACCTTGAGCAAACATTTCTTCCGCCGCTTTCGAAGACGCGCGACCTTGGGTCGAAATCACGAACTCCGTCCCCATCGCTTCGGCAGATTGAAAATCTTTACGCTCTTCGTCTGTCTTAATAACCGCCGAGCTATTCGACGTCGTTTGACAGCTCGAAACCACAAGTGCCAACGCCAAAACCATCGTTAACATCAAAGCTGAATACTTTTTCATCTTAACCTCTTTTGAAGTATTTATTCTAAGAAGCAAAAACACCCGAAGTCAAAGTGTCTTAGGTTCAGACACCCCGCCTATTTACGTCACTAAAAGTCGCCAAAAACACCTCCTTTTCCGCTCTATTACGTCCTTAAAACGGAATCGCTTTTGCACCGCAATCTCCCTATGAAAACACTTGCGGCACGTCTCATAATTCTATTCACGTTTCTAAGTCCCCTTTACACGCTGGCGGCCAGCAAACGCATCTGCACAATGACGTTAAATTCTGTCGAAGAACGTGAAGTTTTAAAAAACCTGTACGGCGGCAAAGACGTCGAAATCACGGAACTCGTTCCCGAAAGCAAAGACCCCTCTTGGCTGGCACAAGCCTGCAAATCAGGTATTGAGTGTGATGTCCTGCTGGTGTCAGGCCACTTTGGCGGCGTTTTTTTTGGAGAGGGCGTTGGCACCACTTTGGATCTTAAGGAACTTGAACGACTGAGCTGTGAAAACTCTTGCCCAGGGATTTTGAGCAAACCCAAAGATGTGTTCCTGATGGGCTGCAACACGTTAGCAACAAAAGTTCCGGATAAGCGCTCTATCGAGGAATACGTCGAAGTACTTATCAAAAACGGCTTTCCACGGGACCTCGCTGAACGCGTCGCCTTTTCCAGATATTCCGAATACGGCATGAGCATCAGCCAAATCTTTTCTTCAGCGTTTCAAAACGTCGAACGCCTGCACGGTTTTGCCAGCACAAGTCCCTTAGGAAAGTACTCAGGCCCTTTAATGCGCCAAGCACTTAAAGGCACAAGTGCTGAAACACTTTTCAGCCAAGGACCTGACTTAAATAAATTCAAACAAGCTTTCGCTGGTGTCGGTTATCGCATCGTCAATCCAGCACAAGACATGGACAAAAACTATAAAAACTTAACATGCAAAGCCCTTTCGCAAAGTACTGAACAAAATCAAGAGGCGATTCAGTTTCTATCCAAAAAAATTCACTTAAAAAAATACTATGAGCCTTTACTGGAGGCCGTGAACAATCCGACCTTTATAAAACTTCTAAAGAGCACAATGCAAACATCCAGCGAAGCTCGCACCAATTTTGAAAGCTTCTTCCAAGAAATCAGTGCGGCTAGATCTTTGCCCTTGAAAATGAAATTTCAGTTCTTGAATCTGCAAGAAAGCTTGGGCCTAATTCCACCGGTTGTAAAAAACGATCAGCAAGAAATACTGATCGCCACTCGCTTGGCCGAAGGTTTAAACTTTATCGTCACGGATCAATTCTGTGCGATGAAAGATCTTTTGCAAAACACGGAACTCAGAGGCGAATGGATTCTATTGAACAGCACCACAAAACAATTCATCCCTAGACTGGCACAATGTTTCGGATCATTTGACAAAAAAATTGAAGCTCAGCTAAAGAGCATGACCTTGACGACAGATGTGTCTTTACGACGCGAGGCCATTCGTGCCGTCAAAGATCGTTTGTCTTTTGCTGAGAAAGACCGTCTGGTCAATGCTTCGACAGACTGGAGTCAACGTGATCGTATTGATATGGCCTACAATCTAAGTCTCTTTTTAGAAAATGAATTGTTACCTGCAAACCTTGAAAGCTGTTTATCTGCCGCGAATAAACAGGATTCCGCAGATTCGCGAGATGGCTATCGCTGGGGCTGTTACAAAGATTTCGAAGAGCAAATTGATTCGCCAATGAAGTGTCAACAAGTCGCAAGACAGTTTGAAACTCAAAGTGTGACGGGCTTAGATTGGCAATGCCTCACTCGGTTCACGACAGACATTCATCTCAATGTTTGTATCGAAGCTGCCAGCAGAAATGCCGATCCGGAAAATTCCGACGATGTTCGCTGGTTCTGCTGGAACAAATTGTCTATGCAAAAACAACTCAGCCGCTCAGAATGTTTAGGACTGGCTTCGTCGATGAAAATTCAAGGCAACCGCTTTAAGGCAAACTGGAATTGTATGAACCGCATCAACTAACAACCGTTAGTTGATGTTTTTCAGAACATCCATCCCCAGCTTCCAACCATCGCCCGCACCTAAGGTGATAAAGACGTCATCTTTTTTCAACATCCCCAATATCTTTTGTGTCGCTTTTTCATCACGGACAAAATACTGAGTGTGTTCGTGTTTCATTTCTTGCGCCAGTTTTTCACTGGTCACACCTGGAATAGGCGCTTCACCCGCGGGATAAATATCTGTCAGCAAAACTTGATCTGCTTCTTTGAATGCCGTCGTAAAATCGTGCCAGCAATGTTCTGTGCGTGAATATCTGTGTGGTTGAAAAAAGACCACCAAACGCTTGTCGGGATACTTTTCACGGAAGGCTTGCAAGACGGCCCGCACTTCTGTGGGATGATGCCCGTAATCGTCATAAACACGGATGCCACTTTTTTCACCCTTAAAGTGAAAACGACGATCCACACCTTCATAGCGCTGTAAACCCTTGGCACAATCCGCAAAAGAAATACCAGCAGCCATGCCAGCGCTGATCGCAGCCACTGCATTTAAGGCATTGTGGCGGCCCGGGACATTCAGCTTAAAGTCGCCGATCAAAGTTTTAGAGCCCAGCAAACGATCGTTGCGATATAAAGAATACTTCCCTTGTTCTCCGCTTAAGATCAAATCACTGCGTTCATCAAAACCGTAAAGCTCAATGCGTTTTGGAAAGTGCTCAAAAATCTGACGAACTACAAGATCATCACCACACGCGATGATTTTCCCATAGAAAGGCACCTTCAAAGCAAAGTCATGAAATGCCTTCTGCAAATTTTCAAAAGTTTTATAGTGATCCAAATGGTCGGCATCAATATTCGTAATGATAGCAATTTCCGGAGACAACTTATTAAAGCTGCCATCAGACTCATCAGCCTCTGCCACTAACCACTCGCCCGTCCCCAGCATCGCCGTGGACTTAATCAATTCAAAGCGACCACCCACAACAATCGTAGGCTTTAATCCGGCTTCTAAAAAGATCGCTGAAGTCATGGAAGTCGTTGTCGTTTTCCCGTGGGTTCCCGCCACCGCAATGCCGCGCTTTAAACGCATGATTTCAGCCAAAGCCTCGGCACGAGGAATCAAGGGGATCTGTCGGGCCCGAGCCTCAGAAATTTCAGGATTGCCATATTGAATCGCGCTGGAATAAACCACCACGTCGGCATCGCCAATATTAGTTGCCGCATGACCTTTATAAATTTTCACACCCAGATCTTTCAAACGATCTGTGTTGGCATTGTCCGCGATGTCACTTCCCGAAACTTTCGCTCCGATATTGTGTAAAAGTTCAGCAAGACCACACATGCCGATGCCGCCAACCCCGACGAAGTGAAATTTAGCGTGTTGTAACTTCATTGCAAGATTTCCTTTGCGATAGCTGAAGCCGCTTGAGGAATATAAAAGCTTTTTATGTTTTGAACCATTTGCTCTCGCAAAGCCTTATCCTGACGCAGCGATTGAATCTCAGAGATCAACCTAGCCGGAGTTAAATCTTTCTGCAAGATCATGCGCCCTGCATTTTTTTGCACCAGACTTTCAGCATTTTTTTGCTGGTGATCGTCAGCCGCAGGCAACGGAATGATAATAGGAATAATTCCAAACGCGGCCGCCTCGGCGATAGAACTTGCTCCACCGCGGCTAACCACAATATCTGCCCAACTGTAATATTTAGGCATATCATAAATAAATTCATGCGGGTCCACCTCACACGGAGCCCCCTGATACTTTTTGGAGACATCAGAAAAATCTAAACTGCCTAACTGATGAACGACAGAAAGTCCCTGGGTCCACTCGCCCCCCTTCATGACCGCGTCGTTCAGGCAATAGTTGATCGTACGCGCCCCTTGGCTTCCGCCAAATGACAAAAGGTGAAATTTATCATCCTTGCGCTCCGCCCTTTGTGCTCTTTCAATTTCCTCGCGCACAGGCATCCCCGTTTGCAGAATGTTTTTATTTTTCAGATGTTTTTTCGCCTCGGCAAAAACTACAAAGCACTTGTCGACAAATCGTGCTAACAAACGATTGGCCATGCCAGGCATCGCATTGGGCTCCCAAATGGCCGTATTAAAGCCAATAATACTGGCAGCTAACACAAAAGGCCCTGAAGCATATCCACCCACGCCGATCACGTACAAAGGCTTTAACTGTCCCAACAAACGAATCGATTGCCAAAAACCCACAGGAATTTTCAGAAGGGTCTTTAATTTTTGAACAGGACTTTTCACATTCAAACGACCTGATTCAATCAGGTGCAGAGGAAAACCCTCGCGAGGAATAATCTTAGATTCTAAGCCAAGGGCCGTTCCGACAAAATGCACCTCTACGGAGGCGTCCATTTTCTGGATCGCCCGAGCAATCGCAATGCCCGGATAGATATGACCGCCGGTACCACCCCCTGCGATCACGATAGTTTTTTTAATCATTATTTTTTCACTTTCGATGTCGTCCAACGTGACCCAAAACGTCGCGAGAACTTGTCTTCTTCAAACGAATTTTCGATGTTCAGAATTAAACCAAACATAAAGCACAAAGACACCAAAGAACTGCCACCATAACTTAAGAAAGGAAGAGTCAAACCTTTCGTAGGCAAAAGACCCATCACCACACCCGCATTAATAAAAACACTCAATGCAAAGGTCGCTGACAACCCCAAAGCCAAAGCTTTTTTAAAAGGCTCCTCGGCCTTCACCGCAATTTGTATTCCACGAAAGACCACAAATCCATACAGAGCCAAAATAGCCACGAAACCCACAAAGCCCATTTCTTCGCCAAATACGGCCAAGGTAAAATCGGTGTGTGCTTCAGGTAAAAAGAACAGCTTCCCTTGACCTTGTCCTAATCCCACACCTGTCAAACCACCCGAGTGAAAGCTCAGCATACTCTGAATCACCTGAAAGCCTTTTTGCGCGGGGTCTGACCATGGATCTAAAAATGCCAGAACTCGCGCGCGACGATATTCCACTGTCATCACTAAAAAATAAAATGCAGGAGTTAAAACTGACAAAGTCGCAATGATGTACTTCCATTGCAAACCGAAGGCAAAAAGCAACGTCACGCCGACCATCAAGATGATCGCAAAAGTTCCAAAGTCAGGTTGCTTCAACAACAGCACCAACGGAAACAGCAGGGCCAAAACCAACCAATGCCACTTCACCCGAGCTAAGAAGTTTGCATTTCTACAAAGCAAACTCGCAAACAAAACACTAAAAGAGATTTTTAAAAGTTCTCCCGGCTCAAAGCGGACGCCCATCGGAAGTTGAATCCAGCGCATTGCGCCCCCGACGCGGACACCTAAACCCGGCACATAAGTCGCCAAAACGCCAAGGGTCGCGACCAACCATAAAGCCCAACCATACTTTTCAATATATCGAAACGGAATATGAATAGTTCCAACTAAAATAGCGAAGGAAAAGAAAGCAAAGATGAGTTGCCGTTTAAAAAAGAACAACCCGTCACCGTAGGATTCAATCGCGAAGATAAAACTTGAAGAATAAACCTGGACAAGACCAATTCCCAAAAGGGCAATAATGGCCAAGAATAGACTGCTGGAAAGATATCTCAACATAGTATGGACTCCCGACCTTTAGTTTAAGCCGAAGTCCATTTTATCGTCTATGTCTCAGTACCGCTGGCAAAAAAGCTGGACCCAGCGGCTTTATCACAAAAACTACTCGGCGATGATCTCTTCGCCATCTGCAGTGGCTTCGCTTTTTGGATTTGTTGACTGCGGTTTTTTAGGAGCTACCGCCGCTGACTTTCTTGCCGTCGAACAGCAATAAATAACACCGGATTGATCCGAAGAATTCTTATAATTAGTGATGGAATAATTCTTATTAGAGTCACAGCGACGCGCCATTTGCATACTTAATTCCACATCCACATCTGGAAATAAGTCACCGCTGACAAATTCGCAGTACATGCCAGAACTATTCGCTAATTTTTCGCGTTGTTCTTGACGTGCTTTAAAGGTGCCAGAGGCACAACCGGAAAGAAATAAGACTGCTGCAGATAGAAGAACAAAGAGACGTTGAGACACGAAGCCCTCCTGGCAATGTGAAACGGGGCGGCGTCTATGCCGCCCACTTTTATCAATTAAACTTTTTAACGATTTCCTTAAAATAATCGCCGCGCTCTTCGAAACTGTCAAACATGTCAAAGCTTGAACAGCCTGGTGACAATAGAACAATGTCACCAATTCTCGACTTTTGGTAAGCGATTAAAACCGCCTCCTCGAATGTACCGATCAAGAAGGTCTCAGAGAAGTCACCAAGGTCGCGATTGATACGCTCTTTCGCTTCCCCGACTAAGATCAAGGTCTTGACCTTTCTTTTTACCGCGTTCCGCAAAGGCTCATAGTTCAGATTGGTGTCTTTACCACCAGCGATCAAAATCACATTTTCATCAAAAGTATCCAAGGCACGCAAAACGGCATGCACATTGGTCGCTTTTGAATCGTTATAGAACATCACACCGCCAACTTTACGCACGTATTCAATTCGATGAGGCAAGCTGGTGAAAGTGTTAATCACAGATTGAACGGCTTCACGGCTGGCTCCGTGCTCGCGTGATGACAGGATCGCTGCCATCATGTTTTCCACAGAGTGTTTACCGCGCATTTTCATGTTTTTGATCGTGAAGCTTTCGATCTCTGGCCCCGTACGAACTTTGATTTCATCGCCGATGTTTACAGCACCACCGATATTCATGATTTGTGGTTCTAAGGCCGGCTTACGAGAGAAATAAAAAATACGTCCACGTTGCACAGCCGGGTCACGAGCCAATTCAACCACGGCATTGTCGTCCGCATTCAAAATGCTCGTCGTTGCCTGGTTGGTGTTTTTGAAAATACGGCGTTTGGCATTAACATATTCTTCCATGGAACGATAACGATCCAAGTGATTTTCAGCTAAGTTCGTAAAGACCACATTCATGGGGCTGAAAGTGTCACAATGCTCAAGCATAAAGCTAGAAACTTCCGCAATCACCACCTGGGCGCGGTCATCAGCACGCAAATAATCAACCAAAGGTTTTTCATTAGCACCACCAACCCACGTCTTAATCCCAGAAGCAGTCAACATCGCCTCTGTGATTTTCGCCACGGTTGTTTTACCGTTGGTGCCTGTAATTCCGATAATGGGCTCTTTGATAAAGCCCGCAGAAAATTCAAACTCGCCCGTGATACGAATACCTTGCGAACGCGCGTAATCAAAAATCTTTAAATTGCTCGGCACACCCGGAGACAAAACCACCAAGTCTTGCGCAATGAAAGTTTTTGGACTGTGTCCACCCAATTCAAACTTGATGGGCAAATCACCCAGCTGTTCAAGCTGCGTTGATAGTTCCGGTTTTGACTTATGGTCCGTCACCGTCACTTGTGCGCCATGCTTCGTTAAGAAGTGCGCTAAAGAAGCCCCTGTCTTACCCAAACCGACCACTAAAATTCTTTTATCTTTTAAATCACTAAACTCAGATATGTTTTCAGATCGTAATAATTTTTCCGGCATTAAAGCAGATGCCGCCACCTCATTACAGAAACGCTCAACTTTGTGATACGTATTTCCTTTTATTTGATCGAAGTTAACAGCATTTGAAATACCGCTGGCGGCAATCCAAAGATGAGCCAGTTCATGAACCAAGGTAAATAACTGTGCTGTATTCCAGTCTTCAGAATTTACAAAAATAAAAGGGGCAAAATGGTCTGCTATCGCAAATCCTTGCAATTCATCAGAGTCTATTAATAATCTGGAATGAATATTACTTGTACGGGCAATAAATATACCATTTGTTTCGGCAGAGTCTATCCATTCCCTCAGAGGATTCCC
>JABWCO010000084.1 GCA_013360185.1 Bdellovibrio sp. | reverse complement strand
AGATCAAGCTTCTCCCTCACTCTTAGCAAAAAACTTACGACGTTCGTTTGACGAAAAGCATGTTGTTATGTTTATGAAAGATAAACCTTTTCAAGAAGATATTGAGAAACTTCACTGGTCTGGTCAGACGATCTATCCACAGTGTGCAACCGACGAAGAAACGTGCCTTATAAATCATATCTTTCCTGTCGACGCTAATCTTGGCGTTAATAAAGCAAACTACTTTGTAAGTAAATTTATGCACCTCATTTCTCGTTTTCAGCGTGACGGGTCACTTAAAAATGAACTTACTATTTCGTTTAACAATAGCTCTGCCGCAAATCAGTTTCCTGGAGGTAAATATACGAACTATTTCCAGCTCTACCTTCCTAACGATGCAGTTATCGACAGCATCGATGTGGATGGCACAATAATCGAAGACTATGATGAAACTCAGTCTGGGTTTTTCAAAATCATTGGTACGCTCATCGAAGTGCAGCCAAGCTCATCATCGTATGTGAATGTCTCCTATTCGCTGAAATCAAAAGCAGTAACTGGATCAAATACCTATCAAGTCGTTATTCAAAAACAGATAGGTGCTTTTAATAGTGATTTTACCTTCGAGGTGTACTTTCCTGACAATATGTATGTTACCGACCAGAACTTTAAGAGCCTTGCAAAAAACAACGTAGTAGGCTACAATAGCTCCTTATCAACAGACAAAATATTTGTCTTGCAATTTATAAAACAATAACTCAATATGGCACCCAAAGACACAAAGAAAACCCACGATAAAATTTTACTTACTGTCGAGAAGAGAGAACTATTAGGTAAGAAGGTTCGCCAAGTTCGTGCTGAAGGAAAGCTTCCTGCGAACATTTATGGTAAAGATATTCCCTCAATGGCTATTCAAATCGATGGTAAAGAGTTTAAAAAAGCACTACACGCAGCTGGTTTAACCCAAGTTATCTATCTCATCGTTGACAAACAAGAAATTCCTTCGATGATTCAAAATGTTCAAACCGACCCTGTGTCTGACCTCTATATTCACGCAGATTTTAAGAAAGTTAACCTCATGCAAAAACTTGAAGCCCAAGTTCCTGTTGTTATTGTCGGCGAATCCGAGGCTGTCGCTGCGTGCGTTGGCGGCGAGAATGGGAATATCATCGGGACGATTGTCTGAGATTCTAAATGAAAAACGTCCTCTCACGGAGCATTACTTAGACAAGGTGTGTCTTGCACTTAAGTTGACGCAAAGTGACATTTCAAAGCTGCGCCGGGCTCTGCAAGGCAATAGCACTGAATCAGTTAAGGAAAAAAACTACGGACAACTTTTAAGTGAAAAACAAGTGGCCTTGCTCACGGATTGGAAGCCTTTTGCGCTGATGAGTTTCTTTCAGACGGGAACTTATGGAACGATTTGGAGCAAAGAATCTCTTCCCGCTGAGCAAATAAAAATTATTTCTCAGCATATGGCTTTAAGTGTCTCTGAAATCAAATCTGTTATCGAAGTCATGACGGTGGCCCATCTTATTCGCTGGGAGGCCAATCACTGGGAGCCACAGTTTGAGAGTGCGTCCACGGGGTACGATATACCCAGCGAAGCAATACAAGAAGGTTTGACTAACGATCTGGTGCTGGCGACGCAAAAACTGAAATCTTTGGACGTGTATCATCGCGATTTTAGCAGTATGACGTTGGTGATGAACGGCAGCGATATGTTAAAGGCAAAAAAAATGATACGGACTTTCCGTCGTAATTTTGCCAAGACTTTTGAAAAACAAGGCAAGGATGGCGTGTATCAGCTATCGATTCAATTTTTCCCGATTACTATCGAAGAAAAAGTCTAAGGAGAATTTTGTGCAGATTTTTGCTCTTATGATGGGTGTATTTTTGGGTGTCGGTTCCCAAGCTTTTTCCCAAGTTCCTTCAGGGTACGAACGGGGCAATGGCGGTCAGTTTATTTCTTGCAATAAAGAAAGTTCTTTGGGCGCAGGAATCTATTCCTTAGATCGTGCTGAAGGGAAATTTTTGTTCGAAATGCAACCCGCTGCCGCATTAAACTCATTTGCCGGAGAGTTTGAAATTGTTAGTTATATTCTAAATCAGTTAGCTCAGGTGAATCCCACCAGGGCGTCATTGTACAGAATGTGGTTGCAGGAACTTATCGTAAATCAAGAGTTCACTAAAGATATCTATTTTCAACCTCTTCCTGATGGCAACAAAGTGGCCGTTCCGCGAGATTGTGAAGTTAAACAAGCCGCCATATTTATTACTGAACCATCCCGTGAAAAATTGCGTTTTATTTTTGATAAAGATCTTTGGGACCAGGCCAGCCCATTGGATCGCGCTTATTTAGTTTTGCATGAGTTAATTTATCGAGAAGCACTTCAAGAGGAAAATCATCACGAAAACTCGATGGCCACTCGATACTTTAATGCTTGGCTGTTTGCCCATGTCGAAAACTATCAGTTTGCGGAGCTCCTGTCTGTACTGCAAAGTATACGTTTTCATGCCATTGACTTTCAGGGTGTCCCCTTGGTGTTGACCTCTTTTGTTGGACCTAGCACTGTGGTGCAGGCTCCTATAGAGTGGTACCCGGGAACGAAAGCTCTTAAGAAAGCAGTCCTAGGTTATTCTTTCGCTTTGCCCGTAGCGGGGAAAACCTTTAAAAGGCGATGTGATATTCCCATTACAATGAATGGCTTCGTTAATTCCGTCGAGTTTTATCCGTCTGGTAAAGTGAAAAGGTTAAAGTTTTCTGGAAATTTCGTCGAATACGGGGCGCCGACCGGCAAACCCCCGTCCCAAGAGTGTTTCTATTATGATGGGTATGCCAATGATCTGCTGCTAGATGAAAATGGCGATTTAATTGAAAAGCGTGTTAGTCCCGAGCATGTGTTTCTTCGCTTTGAATAAATTTAAAAGACTCAAACGAAGCCTTTATTTTTTTGGATCAAAATAGGGAATTTCAATAATAGATCGAAATCCCAGCAAAGAAGTCATTCCCAGAGTCAGGGTCCGTAGGCTTTGAATATTTTTTCCCTGGGATCCGATGATCTGGCCGACGACTCTTTGAGTGCATTGCACTTTTAATATCGTCGTCCTTTCGCCACGTTCAAAGGTCACAGAAATATCCTGCGGATAGGTGACGAGATTTTTAATTATAGTTTCTAGCAGAGTACGTATGTGTTCCTCAGAGTGTTCTCGAGACGTTTCGTTTTTGTCGTTGTGATTTTCAACCATAAATTATGGTTGTCGATGCAAACTAAAATTGCTAGCGAATCCTGAGTGGTCGGTTTTGAATTCGCTCCCAAATTACTTTTTGAGGTATGGTGTTGGGTTCAAGCAGCTTTTGTGCCTCCGCTCATTTTTTAAAGAGGATTGCCTTCCGAGTCCCACTGCGCGTTTCGGTACCAATTTTCATAGTCAGCAATATCCACGCAAATGTTTGTGGTCATCAGTAACGACACACCACCAATTATACGCAAGTGATTAACGTACAGCCATCCACCCTTTGGGGTTTTGTAAGAATAGCGTACGCTATAGTCGGTACCAGTACCTTTGCCCGGGAAGCCCGGCATGATGTTGGCGTTAAGACCCACATAGCCAGTGATTTCATTTCCTGCAAAGAGACTTTCTAGGGCATTCCTGCCGAGGTTGTCCGTCGGATGATTGCCTAAAGCTATTTCATAGCTAGATGTCGGTGCTGAGTTTAGTTTCATTGCCAGAGATTGAACCGTGCTCGAATCATAATAAGTCAGCGCGGTCATATAAAAATTTTTCGTCCCTGGAGGAATAAAAATTCTATATTTTGTTGCACTATGGGTGCGCAGAACTTCCGGCCAATGACGTGTTGAAAGTTGATAACATTTCTCTCCCGGTGAAAAAGTGGGATCGACATCCAACTTAGGAAGAATGCTAGGATTGTAAACATCTTTATAGCCTTTGAACGCCCCATTCGTGCCCACTAAAGCCGCATAGTTTCTGTCGACCGTAGTTCCTCCGTTTTCCGGAGATGGTGAAGGTGCCGGTGTTGGAGAAGGAGTTGGAGAAGGAGTTGGAGAAGGAGTTGGAGAAGGAGTTGGTGTTGGGGACGGTGGCAGGGGTGATGATGTCGATGCATAGATAGTCAAAGTTTTGTTGGCAGGGTCACAATCTACATAACTGTTGTTCTCAAGCTGTCCGCGGAACTTCAAATTATAGCTTCCGGCATCAAAAATATTTGCCGCCCAAGTAAGGGCTCCATTTGTGGCTGGCAAATTTATAAATCCAGATCCATTTGCGCTGACTTGAAACTGTGCAAGGCCTCGCGACATCACGACGACGCGCAATTCTTGGTCTTGCGCCATGACAGCGGGGACATAGATAGAGCAACTCGCACCGGTGCCACCACTGGCCGGGCTTGATTGTTCTGATTGAGTGGAGGGTGGAGCCGTCGCCTGAGACCAAGGATTCGCAGGGACATCAGAGGTTTTTGGAAGCCCATCTTCGCTAGTCTCAAAGCCACTTGGGCAACCGCTAAGAATCAAAACCGATATTATTCCGATGGCGAAGTATACTTTTGCAAAAATCCTTGATGCCATTTTTTCTCCTTCGAAAGTCACGGACTCTTATCGGTCAATTTCTAACACCGCAGGAGTAAGTTGCGGCAATTAACGCTCTACCCAGCGGAAGTAAAGGGAGCACTTTTATTTGAATCAAGCTGAGAAATGGTGAGCAGGGCGCGGCCTATGTGGGGCTAATAATACTTAGAGGGCTTTTTTCAGAATGAGACAGTTCTCGATATGAACATCCCTATGGTATTTGCTCTTTTTTAAGATTAGACTTTATTATGGGGGAATATATGCTCAGTAATAAAAGGCACCAGCTGGTGTTGATTGCACTGTTGAGCCTGTCTTTAGTAATGGTCTTCCAAAATTGTGCGCCGATTTCATTTTCGGCTGAGCAAGCAAGTTTAAGTTCTAGTTTCAGTTCTATTGAAGCTGTAAAGACTCAGGGGCCTGCTCTTTGTCAGCCCTCAGGTTACCTAGAGTTTAATCTCTCGTTTGATCAGACAAAGAGTTACT
Source organism: Bdellovibrio sp. (assembly GCA_013360185.1). Classification (GTDB taxonomy): domain Bacteria; phylum Bdellovibrionota; class Bdellovibrionia; order Bdellovibrionales; family Bdellovibrionaceae; genus Bdellovibrio. Next base: position 11,045 of record JABWCO010000084.1, on the reverse strand, counting down.
CTTGTTTTGATCAAACATCCCAAGTCGCGCCCGAGGGGCCAATTTGCAGTCAGGGGCCGACGGTGCTCAAGGTTGTTAATTCTCCAGCTTTGGCACAAGATTGTTTGGCGTTATCCATTTGTGGAACCTCAGCGCGACAAATTGTTGAAGTAGAAACAAAAGACTCAGTTACAAAGTTTCGATTTGTATATGACAATTTGCCGATGGGTTGTTCTGGCAGTGTTAAAATCCAAACCCACGGTGACTTGGCGGATGATAAGGCTGAGGAAAGCGCAATTTTAAAAGTAGCGATTCCTGTAGCCGATTGCAAAACTTGTGCTGATGGTGTGACAAAAACCTGCGGTGTCTGTCCCACGCCCCCTGGTCCTACCAGTTACTCTTGGCGCCCTGCAAGTTTTGGCGCTTGTTCTGCCTCGTCATCCTATTCTTATGGGGCCTGGAGTGCCTGTCTTTCTGGGAGCCAAACAAGATCAGCGCTTTGTCTAAACACGTCGGGCTCGCAGGTGCGAAGAGTAGACTGTGTTAACTCTGCAGGTGTTGTGGTGGCCGAAAGCTTATGTACGGGGGCGAAACCCGCGACATCTCAATCTTGTACTGCGAGTTGCTCGGGAGCCCCATTGACTAGCCAAGCATGTACTCAGCAGTGCGACAGGACAGAACTCGTGTCCTTATATAATCAGTCCGTGACCAAACACACGGGACAGATTGAAAATTTCGCACAAAACTGTGTGGACTCGGCGACGACTTATCAACAAATGATGGCGGGCGAAGGCAAAACCAGATTCGTGAATACCTGCGCTGTTCGTTGGTGTTCGACAATCTATGGAACTCTTGATGCCATTGGACTTGTAACGAGTGAAATTTCTAGCACTGGAGCAGGTTACACTGCGGGGCAAACTCTGCAGATAGAGTGCCGAACCAATTTAAAATACGTTTCAAGCTCAAATGAAGTTTGCAAACAAATTATCCAAAACAAGCCACCTTTGGTTTGGTTTAATGTTTCTTACTCAGCGGGCGCTGCTTGCGGTGGGTCTCCAGAAGAGGCCATAGGGATTTACTATTCAGACAGCGCGCGGAGCGCCTGTGCAACGAATTACTGCCTGGGCAAAAACGATGGATACAAGCGAGGCTTTTTAACAGAGGTGTCGCCATCTGCTAAATCTATTGTTTGTTCTCGAGCTGACTAAAACGACCGGCAATCCTATCTAAGGGGCGTGAGCTTTTCACGCCTTCGTAGGAACAGGGAACGTGCGCAAGAGTTGTCTATGTTTAATTTTTATTCTGTTTGGTCCCTATTATTTTGGATATCACTTTGAGAATTGAAAGCAAAACTACTATCCTCTTTATCTACCCCCTATATAAACTAATAGCTATTAGGGGTTTGAATGAAAGATTCAGCATCTTGGGGGCGTTTAATGTTGTCATTGCGTAAGCGCCTGAGGTTCTCTTTTATCGTGCTACTTGTGGTATTCACGACAATTTTTTTTCAAAATTGTGGGGGGCAGTTTAAGGCTCTCGATTTAGAAAACATCAAGGTTGCGGCAAATGACCAGCCCTCGACGTCCGACGACGATGATAACTATAGCGAGGGCGAGGACAACAACAATGACGATGACGTGCTTCCCCCAATTGTTGACGAGGAAGAAGATACAGCCAATTTTGGTTTGAAGGGTGATTGCCAAACAGATGACACCGAAGCCTTAAGAAACTTCTTCAAAAAAGGCGGACTGCTTAAGAAACCATCGGGCAGTTGTTATTTAATCTCAGACACAATTTTTATTCCTTCAAATATCGAAGTGCATGGCCAGGGAAAATCAACACTTATAAAAATGCAAGTTCCCTATGGTTCTTACGCAAGGCCCGTCTTAGATCTTTCCGGATCTGGTTCGCGCGCCACGGCCAATATTCATCTGTCTAAATTTGCAATCGATGCCGGCGGTCAGTTCATGAACCGTCCACCGATTAAGTATAACGGAAATATTGGCTATGGGAATGCCATCACCGTGCAAAGTTCAGATTCCACTTTGACAGACATGTGGATAAAAAATTCCTGGGATAACGGCATCGGCTTTTATCAGTTAGGCTGCATTGGGGACAACAATCCGAATCAACAATGCAACGGTCATCCACTGAACGTGACGGCCTTAAGAATCGAATGTGAAAAATCAGGTATCGGAGAGGGCTCGCACATGCTAGGTGCGTGCGTGAATGCTTTGACTTCACGTAACACCTTGATTGCCGACAGTATAGATCGCGGCAGTTCTTCAGGATTTACGGTGGATTATTGGGGTGGGGCAACTGCCACTTTAAGAAATTTAAAAACGTATAACAATAAAATTGCAGGATTTTGGATCGGAACACCCTTTGTATCCATAGAAAATGTAGAGTCGCACGGTGTGCAGGTAAGACCTGCTCAGCTAGGTAATGAAACAGCAGGACACGGCATGGTCATCGAAAGATTTGCTTCAAATCGTGGGCCTTTGGGACAAGTTCCGCAAGTGGGTTCTTTAAAAAATTTCAAAAGCACGAACGCTGATCGTCATGGTCTTGTCATCGCCGCTTCCGGTTGGAAAATTGAAAACGTCGAGATCGTAGATCCCAATCGATTGCAGAAAAATTTTGCGGCAATTCTGGGGTTAGTCAATCTCATCGAAGTGACAGGAGTTCCGGTTGGAGTTTCCAATACCACAGTTATCAATCCTCAGGTAAGAAGCACTAATTCCAGCAGTTCCTTCGACTATGGATATGACGAGGAAACCAGAAACGCCGGTTGTATTTCAATTGATATTCAAGGCGGGCAGTTGGGCGGACGGGTGGCTGAAAAGTCCCCGCGCGCCGGCAAAAGCCCGTGCGGAAATTTTTAACTATTCTTTAAGCGGCGTTGATGTTTAGAAATGGTGATGCCACTTCGATTCGAACGAAGGACCTACGCCTTAGAAGGGCGTTGCTCTATCCAGCTGAGCTATGGCACCACTGAGATCGACAAACTAGCAAATCGAAAGAGAAATTCCAAGCCCGAGCCTTGAAACATCTTAATTTACGCAACGTGTCGTTTTTGCAGAGAAGCGCACAGAGCAACTCCTCCCAAGATCACATACCACATCGTCAGAATCCACAGCAGTAACAGCGGCAGGGCTGCGAAGGAGCCGTAAATTTTGTTGTAGGCAAAGAACTTCACCGTCAAAAGCACGAAGCCCTTATGAACACCGTAAAGTGCTAGCGAGGTCAAACCCGAGCTGACAAAAGCGGCCCGCGTGCGCACTTTTAAATTGGGAACAAGCTTGTAAATCAAATACAAAGAGCCCACTAAGACCAGGGTATTAGACACCGTCGCCGGCAGCACACGGTGCACGAACTGAAATTGCTCTAGGGACGTAAAGCCGACGTACACCGCCAACATGAACGGAATAACCAGGATCAAGGCCCATTGGTAAATCAAGCGCTTATAAAAAGGCCGAGAGTTGCGCACATTCCACACGCGATGAATGGCGACTTCCATATCGTGCAGCAGGCGAATCGAGGTCAGAAAGAGCAACACCGCCCCCGTTGTTCCCAATTTGCCAGCACTGATATTTTTTAAAAATATTCGGATGAACTTTGTGACGTCACTGCCTGCGGCTTCGCGCATATTTCTTAACAGCAAAGCCTCAACTTTTGGATAAAAAGCTTCAAGGCCCCCGATAGATTGAAAGGTTGCCAGTACCACGGCGATAAAAGGAACCAAGGCAATGGCTGTTGAAAAAGACAAAGACGCAGCGACAAGGGCTAATTCGCCATCGCGCATTTGTTGGATCATGTCCTTGATGATGCCCCACAAAGTTTTAAGTCTTTGTTGGCCTTTTTCCCACTTCATTTTTTGTCCTGCCTTAAAGGCTGAATCTTTTTTTGACCGCAAAGTCAGAACCGCTGCGTTCGATCACAGCCGCATCACAGTACGGATCGTGCTCAAAGAAAAGATACCAAGAGTGGTCGGCGGCTTCACTAAGATATTTTTGTTTTTCTTCCATCAAGGTCAAAGGATGCAAATCATAACCCATCAACCAAGGTGTTTTGACATGGGAACTGGTTGGCACCATGTCGCCACAATATAAAAGCGTGTTTTTGTCATCGCTCACTTTCACCACTTGTTGCGCCAACGTATGACCGTTGGAGATAATCACAGAAACCCCCGGCAAGATTTCTTGGGGTCCTTCAAGGACTTTTAAAACACCGGCATCCAGAAGTGGCTGAAAGTTGGCGGCGTAATAACTTGCTCGCTCTCGCAGGTTGGGGGTCGTGGCCGTTTTAAGATTGTCTTTTTGCACATAATATTGGGCTTTGGGGAACGTCGGCACAAGCTTGCCGTCTTTTTCCGTGGTGGCGCCGCCGGCGTGATCAAAATGCAAGTGAGTCAAAATGACATGATGAATGTCTTCAGGTTTTAAGCCGTGGGCCGCTAAAGATTTTAACAGCGAAGGGCCGCTTTCATCCATGGCATACATTTCAGTAAACTTAGTTCCCAATTTTTCACCGTACTTGGCGACAAAATCTTTACCTAAGCCATTGCCTGTATCAATTAAGATATTGCAGCCCGAAGACTTAAGCAGCAAAGCACGCGCTTCCATGGGAATGCGATTTTTTTCATCAGGCGGGTTCGAACGTTCCCATAAAACTTTAGGGACTGTGCCAAACATGGCACCCCCATCTAAACCAAACTGCCCCGTCGGAACAGGACAGACTTCGTAAGAAGCAATTTTCAGATGAGCTTTTTCGTTTTCATGATTTGGCGTTGTCATGGGCTATCTCCTCTTCCGTTTTGGCGAAAGCTTCTGGATTGATGGTTAAGACCCATTCTTTATAAGCAGCATACACCACTTCAATCGGTCCTGGTGGGTGAACGGGACCAACGTGCAAAACAAGTTTGCCAGGGTAAGGGATGTACTGTCCTTTGGGCCATAGCTCGCGATTGCCCTCAAGGTAAGTGAACAAAAGCGGCGTTTGCGTGCGCTCTGAAAAAATTGAAACGCCTCGCTTGAACTCTTGAATTTTGCCATCTTTAGAACGTGTGCCCTCTGGAAAGATGATCAACCAGATGCGGGGTAGTTCGGTGAGCAATTTTAAAATCAAATTGATCGCCTCGCCGCGACGGTCTTTGCGGTCAATCGGGATGGCGCCGAGGCAGTGTTTAGAAAAAAACGTGAAAAGCCCGTTACTGAAAAAATAATCTTTAGCGGCGGCGATATAAAGATTCAGCCAATACAAGCGCGGCACAGAAGCCGCTATGGAAACTGCATCCAAGTGACTGGCATGGTTGCTGATAATAATTAAACGCGGCTGTGTCTGATAGATTTCTTTAAACGGAGTGCCTTTGACTTGCAGGCGGATATAAAACTTAAAAGCTAAGTTTTTTAAAAAGATCGACCACAAAAAACGCATGAACACACTGAACATGTCGATGTGACGGGTGAACAGGGGTAAATGTTTTAAGTAGGTCGGCAGCTTCGTCCACTGCTCATTTTCGTAATCCCAATCTCTCATAGCAGGACCGTCATCACGTAATAATAAATAGGTGCCACAAAAATCAAACGGTCCACGCGATGAAGAAAATCCCCGCGACCGATAATAAAGGGCCCAACTGTTTTCATGCCCGCATCGCGACGAACTACGGTCATCACCAGGTCACCGACAAACCCCCCCAAAGAGGCCACGAGGCCCGAAGCCAACCAATACTTTTCAGAACCATCGGGTAAAAGATAGCGCATCGATCCGGCCAGGAAGATCGTTAAAGCCATCGCGACCGCCGTACTGCCCACCGTTCGGCGTGGATTAATGCCCGGGAACATTTTCCAACCGCCGACATAACGACTGACCGCCAAGTTCGTGTTGTCACAGAACTCGGTTAAGATGACCAAGTACATCACCTGAAAGACGCCATTGGGGAATTTTAAAATCAAACCCAAATGCATGAAAGACCAGCCCAAGAAAATAAACGCCAGCAATGTTAACGAAATATACTGAATCATGCGTTTATAAGAATTGCGAATGAGTGGAATCAAGCACGCAATACCCAGTAACGCCATAGGCATGGCGTTGTAGATATCTAGACGGTCATACCACGCGCAAATCCCTAAACCGATAATTCCTGCATAACACAACAACACAAAGTTACTGCGATGGAACATGCCCATGATTTGGAAAAAAATCTTGGCACCTAAAATGGCTAAGGCCGTTAACAAAACCAAAGGCCACGGCTCCGGTAAACCCATCACGACAAACATCAAAGGGGCGGCGATCAACCAGCTTTTAATGCTCGCCCAGGATTGCACGAAGTAATAGTTTTTGTTGCGGAAGAAAAAGACGATAAGCCCCGATGCAAAGATGATTGAAAGGACAATCAAGACAGTCTGGCGATAGATATGATTTTCCCATGCAGTCGGCATAGAGATGCGTAAAGGTAGGTTAAAAAAATCCATCACTTAATTTCCTCGTCAATGTTGTAGTCTTTGATTTTTTTATAAAGATTCGAGCGCGAGATTTGCAGCACCTTTGCCGCTGACTCGATATCCTGAGTTTGTTTTAAGCACGTGCGAATGGCATGCGCTTCAAACTCTTCAACCAAAGTGTTTAGGCCCTTATTAAAATCAATGGCCGTATAAGAAGGGGCACCCACAGGTGTGGCTGCTGGTTTTAACCAATTTAAAACGTCTTCCTCGCGAATAAAAGGCAGCGGCGAGGTTAAACTTAACTGCTCACAGACGCGCTTGAGTTCACGCACATTGCCGGGCCAGTTGTACTTTTTCAAAGAAGCCAAACCGTCTTCCGCAAAAGTTTTATTGCGACGGGGGCGTTCAGCTTCTAAGAAATGTTTGGCAAGCTCTTCGATGTCCTCGAGGCGTTCGCGCAAAGGGACTAGCTCCACCCGCTGAGAGTTGAGGCGATACAAAAGATCCTCGCGGAATTCACCGGCCTTGACCATTTTATCCAAAGGCTTATTGCTGGCCGCAATCACGCGAACTTTCACTTGCGAACTTTCTTTAGCACCCACTTTGCGAATTTCGCCCGTTTCTAAGAAGCGCAAAAGCTTGGCTTGTTGACTGGGTGGCAAGGCTTCGATTTCATCTAAAAATAAATCTCCACCATGGGCCGCTTCGGCTAAGCCGACTTTGTTTTGATCAGCTCCCGTGAAGGCCCCTTTTACGTGTCCAAACATTTCTGATTCAAAAAGATTTTCTGGCAGGCTGGCTAAATTCACAGCGATAAACGGACGTTCACCTTCTTGCTCGTGCAAAAGGCGCGCGACAACTTCCTTGCCACAACCGGTTTCGCCTTCAATCAATACCGTGTTGGTTTCGCCCCGCAAGTCGGCGATGCGTTTTTTGATTTTCTGTGAAGCCGCCGAAGTGCCGACCCAGCGAGTGCCTTTTCGCTGCGCACTTGGATCAATACTGCGCAAATCCCACAACGCTTCGATTTTTTCTAAAATCAATAAAACTTCTTCGGGCATCAGGGGTTTGGCTAAAAATTTTTGCGCGCCGGCTTTTAAGCAGCTTTCCATCAGGGAGCGGCTCAGGTCCCCGGACATGGCCACAACTTCCAGTTGGTTATTGTGTTTGATTAATTTCTCGATGACTTGCGGGCCATCGGCTTTTTTGCCCGGTTCTAAGTGCATGTCGACAAAGGCGGCATGATAAAAGCGTTCGTATTGGATAGCCTCAAGTCGAGGTGCGGAAAAAACTTTCCAATGAGAAGGGAGGCACATTTTCAGTGACTGATGCACCAGTTGGTCATCATCGACGATAAGTAGAGAAAAAGCTCGAGTCGTTGCCATAGTGTTCTAGTCTGGCCTGTGAAGGTGAGTTTGACTACCTTTACTGCGCATCGTCAGTAGTGACGTGGGCCCTGATTGAGATTAAGCTAAAAAACAGTGGAGGTCCTTATGACCGCGAACGCTCTTAAAATTCTTCTTGTCGAAAATATCCATCCAGTGGCGAAGGAAACGCTCATGGCCGAAGGTTTTCATGTTGATCTAATCACTCATGCGCCATCGGAATCTGAACTTATTCAGCTTTTGCCGAAATATGACGTCGTGGGTATTCGCTCTAAAACAGAACTCACAGCAGAAGTTCTAAGCAAAAATCCACATTTGTTGACCATCGGATGTTTTTGTATTGGCACAAATCAAGTCAACTTACAAAGTGCCCGCGAAAAAGGTGTGCCGGTTTTTAATGCACCTCACTCTAACACTCGCTCCGTAGCAGAGCTTGTGATTGCAGAAATGATCTCGTTGTCGCGACAACTAGGCGATCGCAATACCAAAGCACACGTGGGGGACTGGGTTAAGTCCGCAGAGGGAGCAAAAGAAGTCCGCGGTAAGACTTTAGGCATCGTTGGTTATGGACACATTGGCTCTCAGGTCAGCGTGTTGGCTGAAGCCATGGGACTGAAAGTGGTGTTCTTTGACGTCGTCAAAAAATTACCTTTGGGAAATGCTGTGATGAAGTCTTCCTTGGAAGAGCTTTTGAAAGTGTCTGACTTTGTGACATTGCATGTTCCTGAAACTCCGGAAACCAAAGACATGATGGGTGCCAAAGAAATGGCACAGATGAAAAAAGGCAGCTACCTTATCAACGCCAGTCGCGGCACGGTGGTGGTCATTGATGCGTTGGTGGAGTTTTTAAAAAGCAAACACATTGCGGGCTGTGCGATTGACGTCTTTCCTGAAGAGCCTTCTAGCAACAAAGAGAAATTTAAATCCCCGCTGCAAGGTTTGGCGAATGTTATTTTAACTCCGCACATCGGGGGCAGCACGGAAGAAGCCCAATATGCCATCGGCATGGAAGTCGCTGAAAGCTTCCGACGCTATTTAAAAATTGGTTCTTCATCAGGTGCCGTGAATTTTCCGAATGTGGATTTGCCGGTCAAGCATGGGACTTCGCGCTTGCTGAACGTGCATAAAAATGAGCCGGGCGTGCTCGGGGAAATCAATGGCTTGATTTCAAAAGCCGGAGCCAACATCGAAGGACAGTATCTTTCAACCGATGACAAAATTGGTTACTTAGTCATGGACGTGCATTCAAGCCAGGCGCAAGCTTTAGCGGCGGACATTGATAAACTTAGCCGATCTATTCGCACACGCTTAGTGTACTAAGAAAAACGTGCAAGATACTTCGCCGTGTCTTGCACTAATTTTTTATAAGAAGCCGTATCCCGAGCCCCTTGAGTTATCATGTCGATAGGCAAGGGCATTGTATGATTTTTATATTTCAAGGTATAAGTTTTTTTACGTTGCAGCTGACCTAAAATAGTCAGCCCCTGGCGTGGCAGTTTCTGAATATTTTTTTCTGGAATCACAAATAAAGTTTGCAAGTCGCCCAGATCGCCCAACCACAGGTGAAGGGGTGAATACCCGGCTGTCGCGCAAAACTTCAAAGCTTGCGGATGATTTATTTTTTCAAGCCAGTGAATTTCAAAGCCTAAATTATTAATCTGTGCCAGGGTGTAAAGGGCGATGGTCAGTCCGTCACTGGTGTCGATCGCAGCGGACGCTAGGGGACGGATCTTTTGTGCAAGTTCCGTCGAAGGTGCTGGTCGAAATAATTTTTCTGGAAACACATTATCACTCCGCTCATGCAAAAAACTTAACGCCAGGGCAGGGCCTGCGCCTAAGGATTTTTGATCTGCCAAAACCAGGTAGTCACCGGCTTTGGCTCCTACGCGCATCAAGGGTTTCGTCGTGGTATGTCCCAGGATGCTAGAAGTCAGGACATGATCTTGAGCGTAACCAGAGTCACCACCTAATAAAGGCACGCGCATTTTTTGACAGGCTTTTTTAACTGTCGCAAAGAAGCGCTTTTTAGTTTCAAGGGACGTCCCAAAAGCCCACTGCGTGGATAAGGTTAAACCTAAAGCGCGAGCCCCACTGGCGCAGTGATCAGACACCGAACTTGCCACAGTTATCCAGGCCCAAGTTTCAATTTCTTTGTAAAGACTCAGGGTGATTTCTTCGCCCACTGAGTCCGTTGATGTTGTGATGTAATTTTTTGGACCGACTTTGACGATTTCGCAATCCGCTTCAAACAGACCATTGATCTGTTGCCGGGATCTGATTTGCGAGCCCAAAGTTTTTTTCAATTCCGTGTACTCGCGAAGGTTTTTCATAAAGAGTTTTTTTAAAGATAACTTTAAAGGACTTTTCCAGGGTTCATGATGTTGTCTGGATCAAAAACTTTTTTGATTCCGCGCATGAATTCAATTTCTGCCTCAGAGCGAGTGAAGTTTAAAAAAGATTTTTTGGTTAAACCCACGCCGTGTTCCGCAGAAATAGAGCCGCGATATTTTTTAACCGCATCAAAAACCATCACGTCGACCTTGCGACATTCTTTGACGAAGTCTTCTTTCGTCATGCCTTCAGGGCGTAAGATGTTGATATGCAAATTGCCGTCACCGATGTGACCAAACCAGACCACTTCCCAGGTCGGATAAGCTTGTGACAGAACTTTATCTAAATCTTCCATGAACGGCGGCACTTTTGAAATCGTCACAGCGATGTCGTTTTTGTAAGGCGAATACTTTGCTAAAGATTCAGAGATGTCCTCGCGGTAACGCCAGAATGTCGCGGCTTGGACTTCGGATTGACTGATCACGCCGTCTAAAACCCAGCCTTCTTCCATGCAGTGACCAAAGACTTCTAAAGCATGTTCTTCGTCTTGTTCGTTGCGCGTTTCAACCTCGGCCAAAACATAAAAAGGTGCTGCGGTTTCAAGAGGTGCTGGCAGACCGGTATTTTCTAAAACTCGTTTTAAAGCCTTGTCCGCAAACATTTCAAAAGCGACCAGGGCCGTTTTTGTTTTAAACTGCGCAAAGATTTTCATGACCGCATCTAAGCCACTCACGGCCATCACCAAAACTTTCATCGGTGGTGGGGCTGGTGCTAATTTAATGATCGCCTCTGTGATAAAGCCCAAAGTGCCTTCAGAGCCGATAAACAAATGGCGCAGATCGTATCCCGTCGCATTTTTTACTAAGGCATTATTAAGTTCCAACACTTCGCCCGTGCCAGTTACGAC
>JABWCO010000083.1 GCA_013360185.1 Bdellovibrio sp. | reverse complement strand
GTAACTCCGGGTCAATATGCTGCAAAAGTTTCTATGAACTCCGGAAGCGAAATCGAAGTGCAGATTCAAGGCGCCAAGGCACAGTCTTTGAAATTGCAAATCCCCAGCAATATGACGATTCCAGAAAATGGTTCTTTCGCGGTGAGCTCTCGTCAATCGTGTCAGCCCTTTGATTTGCAGGGTGTAGTCACGACCACCTACCAGAATTCTCAAGTATACCGTCAACGGGAGTCTTGTATGGTAGAGCGTTGGGAAAGAGAATGTTTTGAGACACCTCAAGGACGTCAATGTTCGACGGTATTGCGCACATATCATGGCTTTCGCGACGTCGAATTTTATTATATCGACTCTTTACAGGTTTTAGATGTTGCCTTGATGGCTGCCACAGATGGCGCGCAGTTGGCGTTGTTTCGCGGTGAAAAACAAGCCAGTCAAAAGCGTTATAATTATCAGGGACAGTGTTGGTAACACTCCGTGGGCCTTGTCAAAAGGCCCCGTCATAACGAAATCGAGCTCATGAAAATTCTTGGCGTATCAGCTTTTTATCACGACAGTGCGGCGGCTTTAATTGTCGATGGCGAAATCATCGCTGCGGCACAGGAAGAGCGTTTTTCACGCAAGAAGTTCGACGCTGGATTTCCCGAACAAAGTATTCGCTTCTGTCTAAAAAAGGCAGGCTTAACTTTATCTGACATAGACGAAATCGTGTATTACGAAAAACCGTGGCTTAGTTTTGAACGTCTGTTGGAAAGCTTGGTCGCCACGGCGCCTTTTAGCTGGGGCCTTTTTTTAGGCGCCATGCCCATTTGGATGCGGGAAAAATTAAATACCCGCGGGACAATAATAAAAAAAATTAAAAATTACTTTCCCCACGAAAATATTCCGCCTATTGCGTTTAGTGAACATCATTTGTCGCACGCCGCAAGTGCTTTTTTTCCAAGCCCCTATGAAGAGTCGGCAATTTTGTGTCTTGATGGAGTGGGTGAGTGGGCAACGACTTCGGCCTGGGTGGGGAAGAATAATGAAATCGAATCCTTGTGGGAAATGCATTTTCCACACTCGTTAGGACTGCTGTATTCGGCTTTTACACATTTTTGTGGTTTTAAAGTGAACTCAGGGGAATACAAACTTATGGGCTTGGCTCCCTACGGAAAGCCTCTGTATGCCGAAGCCATAAAAGAACATTTGATTGATATCAAAGACGATGGAAGTTTTCGCTTAAACTTACACTACTTTCCCTTTTCACAAAGTATGAAAATGACTAACCGACACTTCGCCAAGTTGTTCGGAGTTCCGGCACGAACGATGGAAGGACCGATGCTGCCAGTTTACAAAGATTTGGCGGCCTCCATTCAAAAAGTAACCGAAGAAGTTTTGGTGAAGCTTGCGCGCCATTTGCAAAAGCAAACGGGGCAAAAAAATCTTTGCTTGGCTGGGGGCGTGGCTTTGAACTGCGTGGCTAACGGACTGCTGGTTCGGGAAAAGATTTTTGAAAACATTTGGGTGCAACCCGCAGCCGGAGATTCTGGTGGATCTTTGGGGGCGGCTTTGGCGAGCTACTATCTACAACATCATCATCCTAGAAAAGTTCAAAAAACAGACGCGATGAAGGCGGCCTTGTTAGGGCCGAGCTACAGCGACGCCGACGTCTTAGAGGTTCTAGAGCGCTGCAAAGTGTCTTATCAGCGCTTGAGTGATGTTGAGTTAATAGAGTCTGCCGTGAAAGACTTAAAGGCGCAAAAAATATTGGGGTGGTTTCAGGGAGCGATGGAATTTGGACCGCGTGCCTTGGGCAATCGCTCTATCTTAGGTGATCCTCGCGATTCGCAGATGCAATCACGAATGAATTTAAAAATTAAATTTCGTGAATCGTTTCGTCCTTTTGCTCCCGTAGTCCTAGCAGATAAAGTATCAGATCTTTATCAAGAGCCGGCTGCTGATCCATACATGCTATTTGTGTCCCACGTGAAGCCCGAGTATGCGCAAGCATTTCCGGCCGTGACACATGTAGATGGTTCCGCGCGCATTCAAAAAATTGACGACCCCCAAAGAATGATTTTCCATTTGCTGCAAGCCTTTGCTAAAGACACGGGCTGTCCTTTGTTAATCAATACTTCTTTTAACGTGCGTGGAGAACCCATTGTGTGTTCTCCATTTGAGGCCTTACGTTGCTTTGTGCACACGGATATGGATTGTCTTTATCTTGGCAGCTTTCGAGTCAGTAAAGAGCAGCAGAGCTTTAACCGCAAAGATCCTCTGTGGAATGTAAAATATGAATTGGATTGAAATTCTGTACCCGAAGCCGTCATTTTATATTTCGCCAGCCTTGGGCAAGTTTCGCCATGTTCACAGGCTTGCTTTAAGCATTGCTTACTATCTGGCCCAAACCTTAGCATTGGTCGCTTTAACCGTCTTGTATTTTACTTTGATTTTGCTCAGTAAGTTGTGGCTGGTTATAACTGTGCAAGATCCCTTAAAGAAAAAATGTCTTGAAGGCGCGCAAAGTTATTTACAAAAATCCAAGAGCGTAAAAAAGATCAACTTTAAAAGGATGTACTAATGTTGTTGCAAGAATTTTGGGACTTTATGCGCGAGCGCAAGAAGTATTGGATGATGCCTATCATCATCTCTTTGTTAGCTTTAGGGTTCCTGATCCTCTTTTCGCAGACGGCAGTTCTGCCTTTTGTGTACACTTTGTTTTAATGAAAAAAAATCTAATGGCAGTTTTAGTCGGCGTGCTGCTGACCCTGCTGTCGCTTTCGCTGATAGAGGTTTATTATCGGGCCTTCGTCCCACCCAAGGCGGAGGTTTTTGCATTTGTTCCATCGACCCCAGTTGAAGTGCCTGAGGCAAGGCTTTCCGCGGAGCTTATAAGCCAGATTCAAGGCGATCCCATTATGAAGTGGAGGAGCTTGGGGTCTGCTTATGAAGGAGAATACAATGCAAAGGTCGTTGATGTCTCTAAGCAAGGTCCACTTGGTTGCTGTGTTCTTCAGGGTTTTTTTGCGCCTCCGGGTAAAGTGCATAGCCGTGCCTACACTAAGCATCGCGACCTTTTGTATGACGTGCATTTTACTTTTGATCAGCGCAGCCGTCGAATCACACCTGAAGTGTCGCATGCTCGCAACGCCCTCTTGGCCTTCGGTGATTCATACACTCTGGGTGAAGGGGTCAACGATGAAGAAAGCTTTCCTTATGTGCTCGGAACCTATCGTGCGTCTACACAAGTCTATAATCTGGGCCTTATGGGCGGAAGTGCCAATCAAACTTTGTATGAAGTAACAAAGCTTCCAGAAAAAAGGTTGCCGGACTTACCCGATCAAGAGGTCACCGCAATTTATACTTTTATGGTGGATCATTTAGAAAGATTGATTTGTCGCAGTCTTTGTTTGACCGCGCAAGGAATGTGGAGATTAAACCAACCTTTTTATTCGCTTAAAAACGGGAGGCCGTATTTCGAGGGAGCCTTTTCCGATCGCAAAGTACTTAACAGTTTTTATACCTGGTTCCATCAGAGTGCGATCGTGCAAGGTACAGGTATGGTTTTGCCTCCGCAATTTACTCAGGAACACTTTGATTTTTTTGCGACCATGATGGTTGAAATTCGTGACGTATTGAAGACGAAATACCCAAAGCTTAAGTTTTATGTGGTGATGTATCCTGGAAGCTCTGATCCCTACGGCAGCGACCTAACTGCCGCTTGTAAAAAAAGAGGTTTAAATGTTCTAAATTATGCTTCGGTAGATATCACGGGCCTGGCGCAAAAGCGTGAAAGAATTGCGGGTGAAGGTCATCCTAGTCCGATTGCTCATATGATCTTAGCAAGACTTTTGAATCGGGATCTGCCTCAGTAAAAATAAAAAAAGCCCAGATTTCTCTGGGCTTTTTTCGTCGAATTTAAAAATACAATTAGTAACCGCGCACGATTTCAAAAGTTGCTGAACAACCGCGGTCAACCCAGATACGGTTGTAATTCACACCCGCCGTTTGCCCCCAAATACAAGCATCGTAAGAGTGTTGTTGTACGATACGGATTTGTACCAAACGATAATTATTGAACATGCATTCGTTATAGCGATAGCCATAAGATTGGCACGTCACATACTCGTAATAGTATTGAGGTGGGGGATATCCCGGTCCTGGAGGATAACCTGGTCCCGGATTCGGGCGCGGGTTTGGACGAGGATCTGGTCTTACAGGTCCTGGATAAGGATCAGGACGACCTCCTGGAGGGCGTGGGCCCGGGCGGATGTAAGACATCTCTGCATTATCCATTGTGTCATTTAAGTCAGCGTGAGCAAGCGGTGCCAAAGCGCACGCAATTAAGAAAGCAAACAGCGTTTTTGTCATTTTTCCCCCAAAGAAAAGTGTCATTATGGCCCAAAAAAATTGTGTTAGAAAATTTTATGCACAAATAATGCCGAAATAAATGGTGTCACAAAGACCTCGTGCATGAAGTCTTTGTGACGACAAAATTATTTCGCTAATGGTTTTTGAATAATGTGGATTGCATGGCCCAGTACGGCTTCGGCGCATTCCATCATTGTTTCACCCAAGGTCGGATGTGGGTGGATTGACAGCGCAAGATCTTCAATCCGCGCACCCATTTCAATGGCGAGCACGGCTTCAGAAATTAAATTTGAAGCCTCAGGGCCGACGATATGTACGCCCAATAGGACGTGGGTTTTTTTGTCGGCAATCATTTTTACGAAACCTTCTGTCTCCATCATGCTGACAGCGCGGCCATTGGCTGCAAAGGGAAATTTGCTGATCATTAGATCGTTAAAGCCTTTGGCTTTCGCCTCCGCTTCGGTCATGCCTGCAGATGCGATTTCGGGGTCAGTGAAAACCACAGCCGGAACTGTTTTCGCGTCATACACACGGTTCTGTCCAGAGATAACCTCGGCGACCAAGACACCTTCGTGTGAAGCTTTGTGCGCCAACATGGGTTGACCACAGATGTCGCCAATGGCGAAAATATTTTGTACGTTTGTTCTGCGTTGTGCGTCGACTTTAACGAAGCCACGTTCATCGATGGCAATACCTGCCGCTTTCAAGTTGGCTTGGTCTCCGTTCGGACGACGACCGACCGTCACTAAAATTTTATCTGCTTTAACGACTTCATCTTTGCCATTGATATCAACGGTGACTTCGTAGCCATCCTTAACTTTTTTCTGTCCCTTCGCTTTCGCTCCGTACAGAACATTCACACCGGATTTTTTCAATTTGCGCTCGACCACTTGGGCACAATCTGGATCAACGACGCCCGCAAGTAAAGCCGTTTGCGCTTCAATTACGGTCACTTCGGAACCTAGTTTGCGCAGGTAAGAGGAAATTTCTAGGCCGATGTAACCGCCACCTATAACAGCGACACGTTTTGGAATGGCATCGAATGCCAAAGCACCCGTGGAAGAACAAATATCTTTTTCGTCAAATTTAAAACCAGGAATTTCAATGGGACGAGACCCTGTCGCCACGATAAAATATTTCGCCTGAACAGTGTCATTGCCGGTGGAAGCTTTTACAGAGATTTCTTTTGAGTTTTTAAACTCTGCTTCACCCTTGATGATTGTAACGCCATAACCTTTAAGAAGTTGGTTTACTCCGCCGGACATTTTGTCAGACACAGATTGTTTCCATTTTACCAACTGCTTCATATCGACATCGATGCCGCCTTTGATATTTAGGCCCATCTCTTTAAAGTTGTGTTGCGCCTTGTGCAGAAGGTGAGTGGCTGTGATCATCGCCTTAGAAGGGATGCAACCAACGTTTAAGCATACGCCGCCTAAGAATTCTCTTTCAACGACAGCTGTTTTAAAGCCAAGTTGCGCAGCGCGAATAGCTGCTACGTAACCGCCAGGACCCGCACCAATTACTACGACGTCAAAATTTTGCATAATCTAGTTCCTTATCGTTAATTCCATTTACAAATTAAATCTGTGCATTTGCCTTTGATCGTACAGTCCGAATCAAAGGTGCACAGTTTCCCCGATCCACCACATTTTTTTGGTAAACCCGGTTCGTGCACTGTTTTGCACTTCACTGGGATTTTACAGTCCGAGTTGTCTTTGCACTTCATCTGTCCGCGCAATTTACTGTCTTCTTCTTCTCGAGCTTGGCGAATCAGTTTTAACTTTTCTTTCGCCATTGCAATGTATTCAAACTCTAACTTTCCTTGGGAATATCCGGCCAAGAAAGAAGCTTCGATAGAGGGCGTGCAGGTTTTGTTGTAGTCCCGCCCTTGGCGTCCCACGTACAAGCCATAATCGAAGGTACAAAACTGCTGCAGGCCTTGCGCGTAACCGGTCATGTATTCCTCGTCGGTGGTCGGAACCTTGACGACAGAAATGCACTGACTTAATTGCGAAGAGCCTGGTGTTTTTCCGGCCAAGGCGTCTGCTTGTCCTTCGGCACTCCAATTTCTTGTTTCGCACTGTTGCTTGAAGTTTTTTTCAAGGCCAGCACAAGAAAAAAGAAATAAAGAGCTAAGGACAAGAAGAACGACCTGCATGATCTAGATCAGCTCCACCAAAAGTTTTCCTGGATTTTCAATACGACCAATAAAGGACGCCAAGAAACGAGCCGCCACTGCGCCATCGATCAAACGATGATCGGCGGTCATGCTGTAGTTCATCACTTTGATCGCGGAAACTTGACCGTTTTTCAAAATGATTTTTTCGTCGATCTTGTACATACCTAAGATAGCCACTTCGGGATGATTGATCACCGGCGTTGCGTAAGTGCCACCAATCGAACCAATGTTAGTTACAGTGATGGTCGCGCCTTTCATTTCGTCTGGTTTCAACTTGCCATCGCGCGCACGTTTAGAAAGGTCGATGATCTCTTTAGAAATTTCTAAAATAGATTTTTGATCTGCATTCTTAATAACGGGCACAACCAGTCCGTTTGGAGTGTCGGCAGCGAAACCAAGATTGAAGTATTTTTTGTACACGATTTCGCCGGCGGCATCGTCAATGGAAGCATTGAACATTGGGAATTCACGAATCGTCGCAATAAGCGCTTTCATGATAATAGGCAAGTAAGTGATCTTCGTGCCGTTTTTCTCGGCGTGCTCTTTCAGGCCTTCACGCAAAGCTACCATGGCGTCTACTTTGGCTTCGTCCATAATCGTGAAATGCGGAATCACGTGTTTTGAACGCTGCATGTTTTCAGCAATTTTTTTACGAATACCGATCATTGGTACACGCTCTTCGGCGGCACCCGCGGGTCCTTGATAAGAAGGTTTTGGAATAGACATGCCTGGCGCCACAGGGGCTTTCGCAGAAGATGTTGGGCCTGCGCCCCCTTTAGCCGAAAGCACATCTTCACGAGTCACGCGACCCGCAAGACCTGATCCGCCAAGACCGTTGATGTCCACACCCATTTCTCGTGCCAAACGACGCGTTGCTGGAGTTGCTAAAACTTTTGAGTCAGCCACTGGAGGGAAGATCCCACCCGGAGCCGCCGCATGAGAAGCCGCTACCGACGAAGTGCTGGACTGAATAGGTGCCGAAGCCGCCGCAAAGTTTGCATGAGCGGAAGCCGGAACTTCACGTTGTGCACCCGCAGGCTGTCCCGCCGAAGCCGCGCCAGCCGCGGCGGAGAGTGTGATCATGGTTGCGCCCACTTTAACAACTTCACCAGCTTTGAATTTTAAATCTTTTACAGTGCCGGCAACCGGAGTCGGAACCTCCACCGTTGCTTTGTCAGTCAATACTTCTGCGATCGCCTGATCTGCTTTCACGCTATCGCCTGGTTTTACTAGCCACTTAACTAGTTCGCCTTCAGTAACACCTTCTCCCAGCTCTGGAAGTTTGATGTCTTGCACTTTGCCTGGGGCCGCAGCTGCGGGAGTAGGAGTCGAAGCGCTCGGAGCTGCTGGTTTAGAAGCCGCGGCCGCGGGAGCCGGAGCGGAAGCGCTAGAGCCTTCAAGCAGAATCATCGTCGCGCCGACTTTGACGACATCACCGGGTTTGAATTTGGTTTCTTTAACCACGCCGGCAACAGGAGATGGAACCTCAACAGTTGCTTTGTCCGTTAATACTTCTGCGATTGGTTGATCGGCTTTTACAGAATCACCGGGTTTTACCAACCATTTAACTAATTCACCTTCTGTAACACCCTCGCCAAGTTCAGGCAGTTTTACGTCAGTTGCCATGTTGAGAAAGTTCCTTTCCTCTAATACTAAGTTGATCAATATGAACACTCCCTTCTATGCCTACCCTAGAGCATTTGCACTGAATTACGCCTTGCGTAATGGTGAAGATTTGGCGAGTTTTGTGCTTTATTTGCAGGCCCAGCAAAAGGCATCGACAAAAATGGTGTAAAAAGACTAATTTGAGAGCGAAATTTCGCAAACTTGGAGGCGTCATGAAATTCCCCCGTAAACTGCAAGAAGGCATTTTTTTAAAACGCTATAAACGTTTTTTTGCCGATATCGAATTTCAGGGGCAGGTTGTCACCGCTCATTGCCCCAACACCGGAAGTTTAAAAAGTGTTAATCATCCTGGACAGCATTGTTTATTTTCTGAAAGTGACAATCCCGAACGTAAGCTGAAGTTCACATTGGAAATGATCAAATCCCCGCAAGGAGCATGGGTGGGGGTGAATACGGCCACCCCGAACACTATCGTGCGTGAAACATTGGGGCGGGTCGTAGGTCACAAAGATGTGGTGGGCACCTTTGCTCATTGGGCCGAATTTGACGAAGCTAAAGCCGAACACAAAATCAGCGCCGAAACACGTTTGGATTTCGCTTTAAAGAAAAAGAATTCAGACAAAATGCATTTCATCGAAGTAAAAAATGTGACGTTGGAAGAAAACGCCATGGCGAAATTCCCGGATGCCGTTTCTGAGCGTGGGCAAAAGCATTTGCGCGAATTAATGAACTTAATTGATCAAGGTCACACCGCAGAGCTGGTGTTTACGATTCAAAGAAATGACTGCGGCAGTTTTGCTCCCGCTGACGACATCGATCCAGAGTACGGTAAACTTTTGCGCGAGGCTTACCATAAAGGTGTGCGCATAACACCTTTGGTAGTGGATCTGCATCCCGAACATGTTGAACTTTCAGAAACCATTCTGCCATTGAAATTGTAAAAACGAAGGCGACTCGTGTCTTTAGCAAGGCGAGTCTGCGCTGCTTGTGTGGACGAAAAAATTAGCGTAGCTTGGTGAAGTACGTTCGCTTGCGATAAGGATCTTCACCATGCAACACTCCTCAACCTCCGTCAGCAAAGGATTGATATTCCTTTTAACGATCGCTGTGGGGGTGATCGCTGCCAATCTTTATTATGCTCAACCCTTGGTCGCTTTAATCAGTCATTCTTTAGGGCTTGATCCTGCCGCAGCCGGTTTGCTTGTAACACTCACCCAAGTCGGGTATGGATTAGGTGTTTTATTAATAGTGCCGCTGGGTGATCTACTTGAAAATCGTCGTCTGATTCTAACCATGATGGGCGTTTCAATTTGTGCATTGATCGGACTTAATTTTGCGACCCAACTTGTTCCCTATTTTTGTGCAGCTTTGGGGTTGGGCCTGGGTGTTTC
The DNA here is from genome assembly GCA_013360185.1 of Bdellovibrio sp. GTDB lineage: Bacteria > Bdellovibrionota > Bdellovibrionia > Bdellovibrionales > Bdellovibrionaceae > Bdellovibrio. Next base: position 6,633 of record JABWCO010000083.1, on the reverse strand, counting down.
CGCCGTGCAAATTATTGTGCCTTATGCTGCGCATTTTGTGCCTGAAGCGCAACGGGGTCGCACGGTCGGCGGCATGATGAGTGGCTTGATGTTGGGAATTATGCTTTCTCGTCCCGCAGCCAGTTTTTTGACTGACTTGTTTTCGTGGCATGCGATTTTTCTGGTGTCGGCGGGTTTGATGTTTTTCTTGGGAATTGCCTTGTATCAATACTTACCGGAGCGAAAACCGGCGGCCCTAAACATCCGTTATTCACAATTGTTAATTTCAATGGGGCATCTGTTTGCGCGCACACCGGTGTTGCGTCGTCGGGCAATATACCAGGCTTGTATGTTCGGCGCTTTCTGCTTGTTTTGGACAACGACGCCCTTGTTGCTCACGGGTCCCGAGTTTCAATTTTCTCAAACGGCCGTGGCACTCTTTGCTTTAGCTGGCGTTTCCGGAGTCATTTCTGCTCCTCTGGCGGGACGAGCTGCCGACAAGGGGTGGAGTCGAGGCGGGACCACGGTGGCGATGCTCGCTGCGGCCGCATCGTTTCTTCTCACACTGACTGTTCCGCTGGGCTCGACATTGTCCATAACGCTATTGACGATCTCGGCAATTTTGTTGGATGCCGGGATCACCGCCAATTTAGTTCTGGGGCAACGAGCTATTTTTTCTTTACGGGCAAAGTATCGAGGTCGCTTAAATGGTCTTTATGTGGCGACGATATTTGTTGGTGGAGCGATCGGTTCGAGTGCCGGGGGGGTGGGCTTACTCTTATGGAGGCTGGACCATGACTGCTTGGACTGGATTTGCGATGCCACTCTTGGCATTCGCCTATTTTGGGACGGAGTGGTTCACGGGCTTTCAAAAGCGCGCTCGCAAAAAGTAAAAGGGCTTATTTTTTTAAGCCCCGCCAAATTACATGAACTTAAGTTGTTCGCCGACTAACTTTTTTAGGTTTTCTACGTAGCCAAGATACTCTTCCATGTCTAAGCGTTCATCTGGGCGAATGTGGGCGTTGGTGGCGTTGTAGGCGGTCAATTCAATGATGTCAGCATGGGAAGAAATCGCAGGGAAGTTGCTTTCTTCAAGCACTTCCATAAGGGCATCCAAGTCATGATCATCGTTAGGGTAGGAAAGACTGCGCATATCGCACAATGCTTTCAAATATTTTTCGCAGGCTTGGGCCAAATTGTAGCCGACGATGTCGTGCTGTTTGTCGTCGGATAGCAATCTTTTCGCAAGATCCAAGTCTTCTTGGGCTTTCAAAATAAGGGATTTTGCGTGGGCGCTCATGATGATGTTCCTTTGATAAATGTTTTCTTTTTTACTCTAAGTCGACTTTAGTCGGGTGCCAAAGGAAATATGGGGTTTTTTCTAAATCCAAAGCAAAAAACTAGGATCAAGGACGTATTGGTTTTTCAATGCGAGGTGTGGTTTTCAAGAAATCTTTACGACCGCGCTATTTCTTTAGGCAGATGCGCCGATATAAAGGCCGAGGTTGGGCGGAATGAAAAAATGGGGCTGGGGCGTTGCTGTATTCGCATGGATCGTGGGGATCACTTTGGTGATGGGCTCATTGTCTGCTCTTCATAATCTTAGTTTTTTTCCTGACAAGACTTTGCGTTCTTCGCTTGTGGCTCAAGAAAAATGGACACTGACCCATGTTTTGGGGCAGGGCTGTAAGTGTTCAAAAATTGTCTATGAATATTTGTTACAAAGAGGTCCGCGCTCCTTGCACTGATGGAGAACGTCAACAGTTACGCCTCAGATTTAAATGGCAGTTCGACAGATCTTTTCAAGGATGCGAAGGGCCTAAATGATTTGATCCAAAAAATCTCTGACTCCGAAGGTCAGGCCGCATAAAAAAAGGCTGACTTTGCAGTCAGCCTTTTTCCATTTTCAAACCTGTTCAGGCTTAAAACTATTTCGCCTCTTTAAGATGGCGTTCGATGATTTCTTTGAATTCAGCAAATGGATAAGCACCACGCAAAGAAACTCCGTTGATCAAGAAGCCTGGTGTGCCAGAGAAGTCGAATTTGCGAGCTTCTTCCATGTCCGCTTCGATGCGTTTTGCAATCGCTTCGCTGCCTAGGTCTTTTTCGATTTTTTTCAAGTCAGCACCAACTTTTTTAGCTGTCTCTTTCAAGAAGCCTTCTTTTTTGGTACGGAAGTCGCCTTGATTTGCGAAGATCAAGTTATAGAATTTTTCAGCTTTTGCATGGTCTTGCATAGCAATAGCTTCAAAGTACTTTGCTGCAGGCATTGCCATCGGATGGAAATCCAAAGGAAGATGCTTGTAAACAACGCGCACGTCTTTTGGATATGCTTTCATCACTTCATCAATAGTTGCGTGACCTTTAGAGCAGTATGGGCACTCGAAGTCAGAGTATTCAATGATGGTGATTTTCGCATCTTTTGGTCCAAAAATAACCCGGCCATCTTCAACAGCTGGTTTCAAAGGATTTGCGAATTCGGCATCACGTTTTTTGCCTTCATCAGCAACAGCTTTTTCTTGTGCTTTACGTTGTGCGCCTTGCGCCGCTTTGTTCACAACTTCGATGAATTGTTCAGGATCTTTTTCGATAGCTGCGAAAACGATGCTTGGATCTTTTTCTACGGCCTCTTTAAGTTGTTTTGCCGATGGGGCACAGTTTACTAGGGAAAGTGCTAGTGCACCAATTCCGAAAAACTTAATTGCTTTCAATGTTTCCTCCGAGATGGATGATTAAAGTTTTTGAGCCCTTTTATTTGACAATATTTTTAGTTTAGAGGGAAGGAAAAAATCCCAGGCTTAGGTCTGGATGATTCTGGCCTTGTTTCACGACGCAAGGTCCTTAGAATTAAAAACATGAAAAGAATAAAATTTATTTTAACAGTCGCGTTTCTTGTATTTTGTCGGACCTCGTCGGCCGGTTTGCTGTTTAACTATTCACAATTGGCACTAAAAGATTTGGATCAGATGACGAGCTTGGTCAACGATAAGGTTCGGGAGTCTAAGAAGTCATCAAGCGGTAAAGCGGTTCCATTGAAGGAAGCATTGCAAGCCGTTTATTCTCGTCCCAATGATGACGACATGATCGAAAAAGTTGTGGCTCCTTTACGCAGCAATTTAGATGAACTCGAGTCCTGGGAAAAAACTGTCAGTCAATTAACTGACGAAGCAATTAATGCCATTCGCAATCCAAAGGCATTTAAGCCCGTAGTCCAAATGACCTATGTGATTTTTCTTGAAAACTTATTGGCAGAGGTCAAACCGTACATAAAAAAGGAAGGTTTTGAACGCGCGCTCGTGGAAAGAGTTCGCGACGCCAAATTAGCAATTTCTAAAGAAGCGGTTCAAGAAAGGCAATTGCGGGGCATGCGTGCCACGACTTCGCCGTCTGATATCGCGGCAAAAATTCTGTCTCAAAATAACGAAAATACGAATTCTACTCCAGAGTCCCAGGAGTAAATGCCCCGCGGGGGCAGTTTTTTCCCTCGACCAGACTGGCTAAGAGTCCTTTTCGACCCTTGGCCAGCGTCAAACGATAGATCTCCTCAAGTCACAAAAAATCGCCTCAAATTGACTCAAGTTCCTAGGAACTCCTACCGATATACACAACATGAGAAGTGGGCTGGATGCCCTGCCTGAGTAATCAGGATGAGCAATTAGGAGGATCGATGTTTCTTCAAGGCGATTTACAAACGGTGTTTGATGCCCTCTATTCAGTCGGTGCAATTGAACCTGTTTTAAAGATGGATTGGAGTGAGGTGACAAAAGAGATGATGGCTCAGCCACAAATCTTAAGTGACGCATTTCACATCATCAATGCCTGTCGCGGTAACAGAGAACTTCTTGTTCAAAAGCTCCACATGATGGATCAAAGATCCGTGAATTATATCGCGATGGAGGTTGCGCGTGAGTTCTGTGAGTTTCAAGACCGTAAAGAGCTTCATTAAAATTGCTGCGGTGATTGTAGGCGCTTCCTCGACGGCTTCGGCTTGGGAAGTTGATTTTTCACGCCGCCAAGTGGACTTCAATAAGGTAAAAAACGAAGATCGTTTGCCTGCGAGCATTCAGGAAGATCAAGCCGCTTCTATTTTGACGAAGGTGTTTGATTCTGTTGAACCAGCGCAAGACATTGTGATCATGAATACAGATAAAGGTTTCGTGCCAGAAACTGTGCGCCTTAAAAAAGGTGGCAACTATCGTATCCACGTGGTGAACGTGAATGGCAAAGAAAAGAATGTCAGCTTCGTGCTGGATGCATTTTCCGAACATCACAACACTGTCTTTGGTGAACAAAAAACTTTCAGCGTGTCACCAAAAACCGATGGCATCTTTTCTTATCAATGCCCGGAAACAGCCGTGCAAGGGAAGTTTATCATCTATACCGATGCGGGTGCTGCCGATCGTAAACCAGCTTCGAACTAAGACAAGGACACTTTGACATGTCGAACTCAGACGTTTTCAAACAGACCATTCAGCAGAATTTGGGTCCTGTTTTGAAGTACCTTGAAGACAAGGGCGTGTCTGAGATTTTAATCAATGGTCATAAAGAAATTTTCGTTGAAAGAAAAGGAAAGCTCGAGCGAGTGCCCGAGTCCTTTCCCTCTGAAGATGATTTACGTGCGGCCGTCAATAGCATCGCCCAAAGTGTCGGTCGGCGCATTGACGACGAATCACCTCGCTTAGATGCGCGCTTACCAGATGGTTCGCGTATCGCAGCCGTCATCCCGCCGATGTCGCGCAAAGGGACCACGTTATCGATTCGTAAATTCACCAATAACAAAATTACTTTCGCAGATTATATTAAGCTCGGTGCGATCACTGAAGATGGCGCGCGCTTTTTAGATATTTGTATGTTCTTGGGTAAAAACATCATTGTCAGTGGTGGTACGGGTTCCGGTAAGACCACTTTGTTATCGCTTTTATGCACGCGCATTCCTAAAGGCCAGCGTGTGATGGTGATCGAAGACTCTTCAGAACTGCAAGTGGATTACGAACATGTCGTGATGTTTGAAACGCGCCAAGAAGACCAAATGGGCAAAGGTGCTGTTACGATCAAAGATCTTTTAAAAAGTGCTTTGCGCTTGCGCCCGGATCGCATCATCGTCGGCGAAGTTCGCTCCAGCGAAGCCTTGGAACTTTTAAATGCGATGAACACCGGTCATAAAGGTTGTATGGGAACGGTCCACGCCAATACGCCTGAAGACGCGATCGTGCGTTTAGAAGCCTTAGCTCAAGGTGGGGATTCCAAGATCAGTGAGAAGGCTTTACGCTCCCAAGTGATCTCGGCGATTGAAATAATTGTGCAAGTTTCACGTTTTTCAGACGGATCTCGACGCATCTCTCACATCAGCGAAGTGCGCGGATTTAATGCAGATGGCTCATACAACGTCGTTCCAATCTTTGAAATGTCCAGATTGACTCGTCGCCCCGACGGAACCTTGGAAGGAAAGCTCCAACCGACCGGCAACATCCCGGCCTTTATGGACGAAATAATCGATAATAAGCTGCCATTCCCCAAAAATAAGTTCCAAAAAGCCGCTTAAGCTGGTGAAAAAGGCCCATCCGACTGCGTTGTTGAAGGCTCCTGCCTTCAACCCATCGGGCTGGCGCGCAAAACTAGCTTCCTGCTAGTTTTGTGTCAGGGGCTGTCCTCGCTCTGACGTGCAGGAAGCGCGCCTCCGCAGCGGTAACCCCTTCCGCGTGGGCTGCGCCGCAAGATGCTTTTCGCATCTTGGGCGGCTGATGAACCTTTTTGACCAGCTTTCCATTTGTTTTTGCTCTTTAACTCGAGGCATTAAAAAAAGAACAGAGAAACGTTGTTTTGGGTGTTTATTGCAGAGGGAAACTAAGCTACACCTTTTGCGTGCACTTTAGTTGTAAGATCTCAAACGCAGTCTTGAATATTTTAGAGGAGCAGGGTGAAGACCTTTCTTCTCTTTATGAGCAGACCCACTTGCCGGTGGAATTGCTTCGCGACCCATCGTATTGGATCACTGCGCCTGATATGGAAACTTTTTTAGAGACCGCTTTGCGTTTGCCTTTGAAGCAAGATGGCAATGTCTTGCTGCGCGCTGGTCACGAGGGTCCGACCTTGCGTTCGTGGGGAGTGCTCGACAGCGTTCTGCGTATGATGCCGCGGCCACAAGAAATTTTCAATAAGCCGGAACAATTTCTTTCGTATTTTATTTCACCTAAGCCGCCGATTGAAAACTTACGTCGTGACGAAGAAAGCATTTCTTTTGATTTACCTTTGCCGGCTGAGCAGTATCCGTTAGTGACCTCGTACTTGAAAGCCGCTTTTGAATCACTGCCTGTCTATGTTGGACAGCCTCCCGCTAATTGCGAGTGGCAAGGAATCAATATCAAGCTGAGCTGGCCCACCCAGCAAAATTCTATTTTCAGCGAAAGTGTCGGGCATCAAGTCAGTCCGGCCCTGTTTCAAAGTTTGATTGAAGATTTACAAAGCACGCAGCGAGAACGCGAAGACTTACAAAAATATGTCGGCGATTTAGAAGAAAAAATTCGTAACTTTGAAAAACAAAAAGTTCAGTTGCAAGTGCAAGATACTGAAAATGTGGCAACGGCGTCCTTATTGCCTCACGAAGGCACTCTTGCACATTTACAATTCGACAGCGAATCCCCTTCTTACGTGTTA
>JABWCO010000214.1 GCA_013360185.1 Bdellovibrio sp. | reverse complement strand
GAGGATGACGTATTTTGCGGTCCTAGCATGGTTTTTACCAATGTAATTAACCCTCGCTCAGGTGTTATCAGGAAAAATGAGTATAGAGACACTAGAGTAAAAAAAGGTGTAACAATCGGTGCCAATGCGACGATTGTTTGCGGTATCACACTCGAAGAGTATGCATTTGTAGCCGCAGGTGCTGTGGTAAATAAGGATGTTAAGTCCTACGCTCTTGTTGCTGGGGTTCCAGCGAAGCAGATCGGTTGGATGAGCCGTTTTGGCGAGCGTATCCCGTTACCTCTCGTGGGGCAGGGGGAATACACTTGTCCTCATATGGGGAACAAGTACATTTTGGGTCCAGAGGGAATGGTTGTTACTTAAAAATTTATCTCTATCGAGTTAGCTGAGTGTAATGGTAAAGAGACTTATTCCTAAGAGTGAATTCGGGCGAAATGTAGTCACAGTAATGGCTGGATCCATGTCTGCCCAGTTCATTTCTTTAGCTCTAAGTCCTGTTTTGACAAGACTTTATAGTCCAAGTGATTTTGGTATATTTGCCTTATATGCGTCTGTCGTAGGAGTTATTGGCGTCATTATTTCAGGTAGATATGAACAAGCCATATTACTCCCTAAGGCAAATCCACAAGCAGCTGCAGTGTTTTATTTATCGATATTTTTGTCGGCATTTTTTTCTTTACTTATAGCGGTCGGCATTATCTTGGCGCAATTGTTTTTGCCTCGGGAGATCTCATCAAGATTTTTCTGGTTGTATTTTGTGCCTTTCGCGGCATTTGTGACTTCAATCTCCCAAGCTTTAGGTTATTGGGGAAATCGTCGAAAGCTTTATGTCAAAGTGGCTCGCTACCGGGTGATTCAGGCTATAGCTACAATATTGTTATCTATCGGTGCTGGTTTTATCAAGCTTGGAGTTTTTGGTTTAGTTGTCGGAAGTTTTTTAGGTCTTTTGACTTCTTCTGGTCTGATGGCTTTTGATTTCTATCGACAGGATGGACATCTGCTTCGATATAGAATGTATTTGAGAGCTTTCATTGTAGCACGAAGATACAGAAACTTCCCAAAATATCTAGTCGTGGCGCATGGAATGAATGCGACCTCTGGTCAGCTTCCTGTATTTTTAATGTCATCTTTTTTTGGATCTGCAGTGACGGGTTTCTTTTCTCTTACTCAGCGAGCTGTTCGATTTCCTTCACAATTTGTCGCAGCTGCTATAGGTGAAATTTTTCATCAAGAGGCTAGTTCTACTTTTTCAAGAACTGGTCAGTGTTTAACGGTTTACAAAAGTTCATTTAAAAAGTTATTTTTGATTTCAATCGTTCCATTTACGTTGCTGGCCATTGCTGCACCAATACTTTTTGAAATTGTGTTTGGTAAGGAGTGGAGAATTGCTGGTGAGTATGCGCAGATAATGGTTCCGATGTATTTTTTTCAGTTTATTTCTAGCCCCCTAAGCACGATGTTTATGATTGCGGAAAAACAACGTCTTGATTTGATTTGGCAGACATTTTTATTGCTTCTGAATGTTGTCGCTCTGTGTATTGGATATTGGTTTGGAAGCGCAAAGCTAGGCCTGGGCTTATTTTGTCTTAGTTATTCAATCATGTATTTGATTAATGGAATAATGACTTTTCGCTTTGCAAAAGGAAGATAAAGCAAGAGGTATGAGTTGAAGATAGTTATTATTACTCAGGGCGTATCAAGAGTTTTTGAGCCTTTAATACAATCCGGCCACGAAGTTATAGGTGTTATTGAGTCGGCTTCTCGAGGCCATCGCTCCCCGTCAAAATTTCGTATTATTATTGCCTCTTTGATCGCAGTGATGCGTCGGCAGGTCTCTCTTAAGAAACATTGCTGTAATAACGGTATTCCATATGCCTTATTTACCGATGAATCTAAAGACTTCATTAGGGATTGGCTGAAAAGTATTTCGCCGGATATTATGGTAGTTTATAGTATGTCACAGCTTTTGACGGAAGACATTTTTACAGTTCCAAGATTAGGAACAATCAACTTACATACATCTTATTTGCCAGATTATCGAGGTCCGAATCCAGACTTTTGGCAGTACGTAAATTTAGAAATGAATCCGGGGGTTACAGTTCATTTTGTGGATAAAGGTGAAGATACGGGCGATATTATAGCGCAGGATAGATGTTTCATAGCTTTGGGAACGAAATCTTCAGAGAGGCTTGATCAGTTAGTGGGGGATGTGGGGGTTCGTTTACTTCTGAAAGCATTGAATGATTTAGAGGTCGGAGACGTACGCCGCGTACCTCAGCCTAAGCTATCGCCGACGATGCGAGCCCGCAATATTAAATTGTCTGAGCATTCAAAAGTTATCGACTGGAACTCGTGGTCATTAGAGAAGATTTGGCATGTACTGCGAGGTACAGAAAGTTGGCTGGACGCAATCCCATCTCCGAAGGGACTTCTAAAGGGGCAAAGGTGGCAGATTGAGGAGTATTCACATGGAGAAGCTTTGAACAGTCAGGTTCCCGGAAAAATTTACTCTGAAGGAAAGAAAAAATTTGTAGCTTGTCGTGATGGTAGGATTTATATAACCGCCAAATTTAAATTTTCTTCCTTTGTGAAGTCATTTTTTGCGAAGTGGTTATAACTAAAAGCTAACGAATATCTAGCAAAAATTTTTTAAGCTTTAACATTTTAGAAGATGTTTTTGTGACATAAAAGTAAGGTGTCGGTGTGCCTCCGAAAGCTCTAAAAAACTTTTCGATTGGTTGAATCATCGATCCTTCGAAGTCAAAAGATTTAGTTACAGAAGCGGAAAACTTTATTGCTTCCCACAGGCACAAGCTAGTCGCGCCACTTTTTCTAAGGCTAGGATCTCCTCCGCCAATAAGATAATATGCACTTTCCCTATCCCACACTAAGAAAGCTCCTGCGTGTGGTGCTCCGTCGCTATCCTTTGCAATTAATATTTTGCGGCATTCTTTTTCTTCACAGACTTTATCAAGTTTCTCAAGAAGCTCATCTGAGTATGGTGGTTTAAGATTTTGTCGTGCAAAGGTTTTATTGCTTAAAGAGATAAAATCTTCAAGTGAGCCATTTAAATCCACGTTCACAGAAAATCTTGAGGTAGCTTTTTTAATATCACTTTTGATG
>JABWCO010000082.1 GCA_013360185.1 Bdellovibrio sp. | reverse complement strand
AGAATTAAAGATATTTAAACCCTTATTTTCCATCGCCCCGGCATTGAAATCATCGATCGCGACGATCATGTAATCATTTAAGTCGTATTCAAGACCATAAGTGTCTTCGTCCCACTTCATCGATTTTTTGATCGAGTCCATCGCGTGGTGACAGCGATCTTGTTTGCCGTGAGCGGCGTAAACTTCTAAGTTTACTTTGCGACCTGATTTTGTCGTGAAAGAATCGCGGATGACGCCGAGGTCCCCCGCGACCAGGGCAAACAGATAACAAGGTTTTTTGTGGGGGTCGCGCCAGAAAGCTTTGTGGCGGCCATTTCCTAGGTCTTCAACTTTAAGACGATCACCATTAGACAACAGAACAGGATATTTTGCTTTATCAGCCTCAATGGTGACTTCGTAAGACGTCATCACATCTGGGCGATCTAAGAAGTAAGTGATCTTGCGAAAGCCCTGGGCCTCGCACTGTGTGCAGAAGATGCCGTTGGATTTATAAAGACCTTCCAAGGACGTATTGTTCTGCGGTTGTAGTTCTGTTTCGATTTCTAAAGAAAAAAGTTCGGGGACCTCAGGAATAATCAGTTCTTCATCCGTCACTTGGTACTGATCAGTCGAAAGAGTCTGACCATCAATTTTAAGGCTGATCAACTTCAACTCTTCGCCATTTAAACGCAACGACGCGCCTTTGTTGCTCTTGCGCAGTCGGCTTTTTGCGATAACTCGACAAAAGTCTTCATTCAAGATGAAATCAAGCTGCACAGAAGCTACTGTGAATTCAGGAACTTTATAGTCTTTAAGATAAATTTTCTCTTGTTTCATAACGCCTCGATCCAGATAATAAACCCATGAGTTTGCTAATCACATCTATCACAATAAGCACGCCGCATCTACAGGACATGCTGAGTTTTTACCGAATTATCGGGTTTCAATTTACAGCGTCAAAGGTTGATAAGGGCAGTGAAATGCATAGAGCCACTCACAATGCTGTCGAGTTCTCTTTGTACGCGGCCGCAAATTGTGCGAAGGCGCAGGTTCCCAGTCTGCAATTGGGCTTTAAGATATCTGAACTGGAAAAAACGGTGGAGCAGTTAACTCAGGTCCCAGGAGCCATGTGCATCTTAGATCCCACGGACATGCCCGACGGAAAAAAGGCCATCGTGCTTGATCCCGATGGCCATTCTATTGAACTTTGTCAGATTTAAATATTAGCCGTGGTACATGCGGTCTTCAAAGGCCGCCAGTGCGGCTTTTGCGCCTTCGCCGATAGCGATGACGATTTGTTTGTACGGCGTTGTTGTCACATCACCTGCAGCGTAAATGCCCGGAACTGAAGTACGACCTTTTTCATCCGTGACAATTTCACCGAACTTGGTCAGATTCACAGTTTCTTTTAAGAACTGCGAATTTGGCACAAGACCAATTTGTACAAACACTCCATCCAAATCGATTGCTTCTTGCTTGTTCAAGTTGCGATCAACATAAACCAACTTCTGAACCTTTTGACCATCACCGACGATTTTATCTGTTTTTGCGCTGGTGACGATAGAAGTGTTTGGCAACGATTTCAATTTATCGACTAAAATTTTATCCGCTTTCAAGGAATCGTTGTATTCTACTAAAACAACTTCGCGCACGATACCGGCAAGATCAATCGCTGCTTCCACGCCCGAGTTTCCGCCACCAATGACCGCAACTTTTTTGCCTTTATAAAAAGGTCCGTCACAGTGCGGGCAGTAGGCGACACCACGACCCATGTACTCTTTTTCGCCTTCAACACCCAGTTCGCGCCATTTTGCGCCGGTGGCGATGATGATGGAGTCGGCCGTGATGTGTTCGCCACTTTCAAGTTCTACGGTTTTCGCTTTCTTGTCCGTAAGAATGCGTTTCACGCGGCGATTTTCGAAAACTTTGACGGGGTAACTGGCGATATGCTGATTCAGTTGGGCCGCCAACTGAGGACCTTCTGTGTAAATGACAGAGATCAAGTTTTCAATGCCTTTAGTTTCTTGCACCTGACCGCCGATTTTTTCAGTGATCAAAGCGGTGCTTAAGCCTTTACGAACGCTATAGATAGCGGCAGAAGCGCCGGCAGGACCGCCACCGATAACTAGCACGTCAACATGGCCTAAGTTACTGTTGATGATCTCTTGCGGGGCCGCAGCTTCATCAACGCCAAAAGTTTTCTCTAATTTTTCAAGCAAATCCAAAGTCGAGATGCGACCGGAGTGGAACATCTTGGTGTTTGCGACGAGGCTTGGCACGCCTTGAATGCCATAAGCTGCGACTTTGTCTTGCGCATATCCGCCATCGATAATTTCATGGCGGATACTTCCGTGGGCCAAAGTAATTTGATTTAAAGCTTGGACAACATCAGGGCAATTTTCGCAAGTTAAAGAAATAAACGACTGAACCGTGATGTTCTTTTTTAAGCGTTTTGCTCGGCCCGCCAAAACGGGGTCGAGGACTTTGCCTTTTCCATCTGTGTTTAAGATAGCCAAAATCAAAGTGGTAAACTCATGTCCGCCAGGAATTCCTTTAAAAGAAATCCCAGTTTCTTTGCCTTTGTATTCGATATGGAAAAGAGGAGAGTCAGATGTGGTAGTCCCTTCGCGCACGACAATTTTGTCGGATGTTGTTGCTACGTCTTGCAACATCTCAAGCAGTTCTTTGTTGTCCTCGTGAGTGCTTTTCGCGTGGACTAGCTCCACAGTGTTTTCAAGTTTAGCAAAGACGGATTGCAGTTGTTCTTTTAATGAAGAGTCGAGCACGAAAGCCTCCTTCAGGAAGTTTGACAAGAAATTTTAGCATCGGAAGCACTCCCCACTAGGGAATGCTTCCTGTGCTAAAATCTAAAATTAGATTTTACCAACTAGGTCAAGACCTGGTTTCAAAGTCGATTTACCTGGAGTCCATTTCGCAGGGCACACTTCGCCTGGGTTCGCAGCGATGTATTGAGCCGCTTGAGTTTTACGGAATAATTCTTCTGCGTTACGACCGATGCCATTGTCTTGGATTTCTGCCAATTTGATTTCGCCAGCAGGGTTGACCAAGAAAGTACCACGGTAAGCCAAACCTTCTTCTTCAATGTGTACGCCAAAAGCGCGAGTTAATTGGAATGTTGGGTCCGCAAGCATTGGGTACTTGATTTTTTTGATTGTCTCAGAAGCATCGTGCCATGCTTTGTGCGTGAAGTGAGTGTCAGTAGAAACACTGTAAACTTCTACACCCATTTTTTGGAATTCAGCATATTTGTCAGCCATGTCGCCAAGCTCTGTTGGGCAGACGAAGGTAAAGTCAGCTGGGTAAAAGAAGAAGATAGACCATTTACCTTTAAGATCGTTCTGAGTCACAGTTTTGAAGTCACCGTTGTGGAAAGCTTGAACTTTGAAATCAGGCACTTTTGTGTTGATAAGAGTTTGCATTTATTCTCCTTAGAATAATGTTGTTTATAAATAGCCCGAGGGCAAAAAAAGCGAAGGTCCCTCAGAAGCTTAAATATCTAGGGGACATCTTTCGTCTTTGAGACTAAGGGATCAACCATTTTTATTGAAATCGAATAAAAATATAGATTGATAGATTTAATCTATTGGAGCATAATGCCTTAAATAGAGGCATATTATGAGTCTAAAAGTGAACTTCTCTTTGACCCAGCTAGAATACGTTATGGCGGTGCACAAGCACGGTCACTTCGCCAAGGCGGCTGAGGCCTGCTTTGTCACTCAGCCCACGCTCAGTATGCAAATACAGAAGCTGGAAGAAGATCTGGGAGCTGTGATCTTTGATCGCTCCAAAAAGCCTATTCTGTTAACGCAGATGGGTAAAAAGCTAATATCGCAAATGCAAACAGTATTGTTCGAAGCGAAAAAAATCGAAACTTTGATTCAACATGAAAAAAAGGAAGGCAAGCAAGGGACTCTGTCTGCTGGCGTCATCCCGACCATCGCGCCGTATTTGTTGCCGCGGCTGTTGCCAGTCTGTGAAGAGCTCTTTCCGGATATCGAACTAAATCTGCGCGAAATGCAGACGAATCAAATCTTAGAGGCGTTAAATGAAGACGAAATCGATGTCGGAGTTTTAGCCACGCCGACGCAGATGCCGCAGATGTTTGAGTTTCCGTTATATTACGAACCGTTTTACGTTCTATGCGATAAGAATCACGAATACGCCAGCATGAAGAAAATTAAATATCAAAATTTAAGTATGAAGGACATCTGGTTGCTAGAAGAAGGTCACTGTTTGCGCAATCAAGTTCTTGATCTGTGTTCGGTCAAAAAGACCAAGGCAGAGGGGCGTCGCTATAAATTTGAAAGTGGCAGTTTAGAAACCTTAAAAAACTTAGTGAATCTCTATGGGGGCTATACTCTTTTGCCATTTTTGGCGACAGAAAGTTTAGGCAGCCGCAGCCAAGTTGTGCCGTTTGAGCGCCCCATCCCTGCGCGCGAAATTGGCTTGGTTTATCGTCGTGAACATTATAAAAATGAACTGATTGAGGCATTGGGTGAGGCTATTTTAAAGGCGATCCCAGAAGAGTTACGAAAAATTCGCCAAAAAGACCTGGATGTGCTACCGATCTCTTAAGAAATTATCGTCAATCTGCAAAGGAAAAATATGACTTCCGTGATGAACAAAAAGCCTTTAGAAACTCGCGAAGATATTCAAAAACTTGTCGATGGTTTTTATGGAAAAGTAAAAGCAGACAGTTATATAGGGCCGATTTTCACAGATGTTGCGAAGGTTGATTGGGATGAGCACTTGCCTAAACTTTATAACTTTTGGGCGGATTTGCTTTTAGGTGAAGATACGTATCGTGGGCGTCCGTTTCCTCCGCATGTGCCCTTGAATTTGCAGCCGGGACATTTTGAACGGTGGTTAAAACTATTCGTGGAAACTGTCGACGAGCACTTCGTGGGTCTGAAGGCGGAAGAAGCAAAGACTAGAGCCCTTCGTATTGCGCGTAACTTTATGATCAACCTAAGTCTTATTTAATTCTCGTGTTCCCACGCGCGGCTGTTGTCGATAAGAAGCTTTTCTAAAACTTCTTTTTTCGAAATTTTCATGATGGCGTGTTCGATCTTTGCGCGAAGTTCTGGAGCGTTGCAGGGCGATTTTTTCGAAAAAGCTAAGAACAAGGCTTCGTTAGATATTTCGGGCGATAAAGGTATGAGTTCGTCGTATTTATAGCGAAGCGCATAAGCCTTTGCCGGCCATTCTTCGTAAATCAAGTACTGCGCCCGATTATTTTTTAGCATATTAAACGCCTGCGCTAAGCTGGCCACGGTTTGAATCTGTAAGTTCACTTTGGCGTATTTATCAAACTTTTCACCGAAGCTGTTGTTTAATACGGTAATGCCATTTTTACTTTTAAGATCGCTCCATTCTTTGAAGGGAAATTTACGATCTCGGTGAACCCAGATTATAGTGCGTGTTTGAAAAATCGCGGGATAAAAATAGTGCAGATATTTTTTTCGCTCTTGAGTGACAAAAGCCCCCGCGACTAAATCCACACGACCGTAGCGTGCTTCCTCTTGTACGCGCGCCCAGGTCCCGCCATATTTTACCGCAATGGGTAGGCCAATTTCTTGCGCTAACAATTTTATAAAGTCAGCATTAGCACCCATCATATTGTCAGAACCATTTTTGCTGTTCCAAAGATATGGTGGATATTCAGGATTGCCATACGCAATCAATCTTTTGCAGGCTGTTTGCGCCAGCGCCGCAGGTAAGAGCAAAAAGAAAACAAAAACAATAAGGAAAAACTGCAGAATGCGCATGGGGTTTCTTAACATAAATGAAAAGAAAGAATAAATGACGCTTTTGCAATGAAGCGCTCACGGCACCGTGTCTGCCTTAGGTTTAGTTTTCATTCTTATAGTAGGGGATCTCTATGATCGCGCGAATTCCATTGGCAGCCATGATCGCGGCGATGATATTGCGCAAGCTGGTTATATTCTTACCTTTTGCGCCAATAATTCGTCCAATAGAATCCTTGGAGCAATCCACGGCATAAACCGTTGTTCGTTCGCCAACCTGGCAGGTGACCTTTATGCCGTGCGCATCATTGGTAATACGCTTTACCAATGTTTCCAGAATCTGCCTTGTCTCTTCCCGAATATCAGTACCCGATGCTTCTGACATGTGTTCTCCTCACATTCCGCATGGATCTATTGTTGCGAGTAAGCCTTATGTTTTTCAATGGGAACTGGCGGTAAAGATAAAATAGTGTTCCACGCGGCCTTCTGTCGCAAGACATAGGTCTGGAAAATAGGGGAGCCTGGCCCAGGGGACCCCAGAAAAGTTTCTATTTTCGGAATTTGATTTCTACAGTGTTAACGACCTCGTTGTTGATTCCGCGAATTTCTGCTTTGACTGTTTTTTTGGTCCAATCAATATGGGCTAAGCCGAAATTTTCTTTGCTGTAGGTGCCACCGACATAATGAGAATCTGCATCAGGATAATTGTTGGGTCTGTTGATGGAACTGGAAGTGACTTCATACAGAGGGCCATAATCTTTTAAGTCGATTTTTGAAATCGAAGCGATGTGACGATCGCCACTTAATAAGATCACGTTGCGCGCGTTGGTCTTTTTTAACAGGTCAAAAAAACGTTGGCGTTCTTTGGGAAAGTTTCCCCACTTTTCAAATTTTGGGTCATTGGCGATCAGTTGAATGCTGCTGACGATAAAACGTACGTCTGCTCTTCGCTTCAGTTGTGCTTCTAACCACTCCCACTGTGCATCGCCTAAAACGGCGCCGTCGTCTTGCGGCACATAATCCATGGCTTTGCCTTCCATGCCTGGCGCGTCCTTAAGGGGGCTGCGGTAATATCGGGTGTCCAGCATGATCACTTGCACGGATTTCTTTTTTGGTCCCACGATTTTGGCGTGATAAACGCCGCCCTGTTCGACGGGAATACTGTTGCGGGAATAGCCCCAGTAATTTAAGAAATCGCGTTTTGCATTGCCTTTGCCGCTCCAGTCGGCGCCGCCATCGCGCATGCCGAAGTCGTGATCGTCCCAGGTGGCCAAGAATGGAATTGTTTCGCGAACTTTAAGGTACTCGACGACGGTATCTAATTTCTTGTATTGTTCAGCTATGGGTTGTTGACTGCTGTGGCTGCCGTAAATGTTGTCGCCCATAAATAAAAACAAATCGGGCTTGGAGTTTAAGATATCAGTCCACAAGGGGGCTGGCGCATCTTGATTCATACAAGACGCAAACGCCACTTTGTCGATGGTGGCCGCAAAATCCAAACCGCGTGACGGAATTGTCGACACATAGGTGCTGGCCGGGGTGGATTTTAAATTTGTCGTGGATACGTCGGGCGTGTGGCTGCACGCGGATAAGACCAACAGAACTAAAAGAAAGTATTTTGTCATTATCATGTCCTTGTTTTTGCAAGGTTCATTTCAAGCGACGGGTGTGAAGTTGTCAACTGGCGAGCTTATTTTTTAGGGCAGATCGCGGAAGCCAGCGCAACATAGATTTGCCGTGTTTGTATCGACGAGCCGGCCTGGATTTTTACGTCATAGACGCCGGCGTCTTTTCTTTGGGCGGCGCTGATGGTCAGTTTGTTGCCAGTTTGGTTAGGCAATGTAACTCCGTTGCGTATCCAAGTATAGTTGATCAAAGTGCTGCTGTTGCTGGATACATTGATAGCTAGTTCAATTTTGCTGCCGTACAAGGCTTGCTGATTTGGACTATGCGAACTGATATAAAGCGTGCCTCGTGCCGAGCTGCGGTCGGTACTGCTGTTGGAGTTTAGGTTTGTGTCGATGTCGATTTGTTCGACTAAGTTTAGCAGATCTAATTTATTGCCGTCTTTGGCATACGACGCTAACGATGCAATTTTCTGTGAACCTTGTAAAAGTATTTTTTCGATTTGTTCTGGTGGCGCAAAATATCCACGCGATTTTGCTAAACCAATGGCTACGGCCGCGGCGCCGGCCACCATGGGACTTGCCATCGAGGTCCCTTGAATGGGGTTGCCATTGTTTTTAGAGGACAAACCCGTCGCGGTCCAACTTGTGGGAACTGTCGACAAGATTCCATCGGAACCATTTTGGCCCGGCGCCATGATTTTGACGAAGGCGGAACCATAATTCGAAAAACCACTGCGCGTAGCAGAATTGCCCGCATCATATGAACCCACCGTGATAAAGCCGGCGTATAACGCTGAATATTTCGCAGGATAAAAATGGTTGCTTGCAGTAATTTGTGTGCTTGAGTTTCCTGCTGCGACCACAAAAAGTACGCCTTTCCTTAGAGCGTACTCAATCGCTTCACGTAAGGCGGGGCGGTCATCAGTTTCGCGGTTGCTGGTGAAACTCATGTTAATTACGTGGGCCCCTTGATCCGTCGCCCATTTAATTCCGTTGATCACTGCATCTAGATCTACGGTCGCGCCATCGGCTGAAACTTTCACAGGGATTATTTTGGCCTTGGCTCCCATCACTCCACTGACGCCCCAGGAATTATTGCTGACGGCAGCAATCAGACCGGCGACGTGGGTGCCATGGTATCCGGAATCCGTGACATCAGTGCTGTTGTTCAAAGCATTATAGCTGACGGGGCGTCCATCGGAAGTTCTTAGGATATTTGCCGATAAATCGGGGTGTTGCACATCGACGCCGGAATCTAAGACCGCCACGCGAACTTCGCGATTGATACCGTTGTAAGCATTATAGATTCTTGGGAAGGCGCTATCGAAACGCATGTCGGACAGATGCTTTTGTTCGGCGGTGCGAGGGTCGTTGGTTGCTGCCATAAGTTGGAAGGTGGCATTTTTATCAATGCTTTGAATGCATAAGTCGTTGTTGATCGCATCACTCAATTCACTGGCCGAATAATCGGCCGCATTGATTTTGTACGAGCTGACTTTCAAAAATTGATTCAGCCCTCTGTCGCTTAGATGGCGTGTGACAGTACTTTGTGCTCCACCGGTTTGCACGCATTCATTGTTTATTTGAACTAGCAGAGTTTCATTATTAGCACTAGCTTGTAATTTTCCGCGTACAACCGCAGTGCGGGTGTCGTTTGTGCGCAAGTCTTCGGCCCACTTTCCGGAAAATTCTGTTCGCGAAGACTGTTCTTCATTCGAACTTAATTTCGCTGAAAGATTTGTAGGCGTTACGCAGGTTAATAAATACTTGCTGTTGTCCGTGGCGTTGGGGTCGATGTCGGAGGATGCCAAGAGGGTGGCCTCATCGAGTACGACGAAACCGGGCTGGCCGCAGTTGTTATAAGCAAAAATGGGCAGCAATAAAGCTATTGCTCCAAGGACTCGATTGAGTCTCAACATTCATCCCCCCGGTGTCTTAGATATAATCGGCTATCCGGACTTTAGACTTGAGGAATTTGCCTGTCTCATTCTTATTGGCGTCGTGGGTCGATCCAGCAGTGCAGAATTTTTAATATTTCTCAAAATAAGACAGAGGAAGTTCAAGATATCTCGACTAAAGGCCGACGAGAAAGGTGGGGAATTGAACAGGGAGTCCTATGTGCAAAAATCAGCACTCAGCGGACTAATATTACGACCGGTGGTGCAAATGATTGCGGTGCTTAATTGCTGCGAGTGAGTATTTTTTAAGGGGGATTGAATTTGGCGAATCGTGCAAAAGTCATAATACTTTTGATCTTAAGTGCGACGATGATCTTTTCGCAAAACTGTCAGAACTCGGGCTTTATGGCTGTTGAGGGGTCTGTGGATCTTGCTTCATCGGTGCGTTTAAGCATGAGCCAAAGCATGGAGCGACCTTCGTTTGTAAAACTCAAAGTCGGTGTTTTTTATACTCCTTACAATAAAACTGTTTTGGGTTACGACGGCACTCGACCGCAAGCCTATAGAGGCAACAGCATTCACGATTTCAAAAAGAAGCCTTTGCATCAGTGGCCGGAGGCGGGTGCGATGATGTATGCGGAAATGCCCTGGTTAGGGACTTTCAACGTTGAAGGCAATTCAGTGGCAAATCCCGAAGTCGGGGATTTGGAATCTCAGGCAGTTTTTAAATACCATGCGCAGTGGTTATACAGCATGGGCACGGATTTCATCATTTGGGATTCGACGAATCACGCGTGGTTAGAAAATGGCCTTTCAGACGAATCTTTGAAAATGGTGCGCGATCCTTTGGTGAAGCTTTTAGACTCTTGGTTGGAATTGCGTAAACAAGGTATTGCGACTCCGCAAGTGGCAATATGGGCCCCGATCCCGGCCGTAAAAAAAGGGACATACTTCATCAAGACATTGCTTTCCGTGATTGATACGCCGAAATATGCAGATTTGATTTTTCATTACAAAGACAAACCCTTGGTGATGATTGTGGCTTCCGATCATCCGGATATTTTAGCGGGGCGAGATGCTTCGGGACAATATCATGAACCCGATGCGACACTCATGGCAGAACTTAAAACTCGTTACACGGTACGTGAAATGTGGGCGAATGAATTAGCCGGTGGGAATAATTGGTCTTACTTGCAAAAATGCACTGACGCTGCTGGGGTGGAATTGACTCCGTACAGAACGCAGACGGAATGCAATCAGCGAATCAGTCCGGATCCGACGTTGGTCGACAGAGTGGAACAAATTCCAGTGACCTTTGCTTATGGTCGCGACCATGTGTCGAACCGCCAAAGTGCGACCGGTAAAAGAAAAGGTTATACAATCCTTCGGCAAATGGAAACCGTCTATAAGAATTTGCAGGACGTCGACATCGTGACGGTCTCGTGGTTTAACACCTGGGCCGCAGTGCAAGTAAGTCCTTTGTGTATTCCAGATCATCCGACGGGACTGTATAGTTGCGTGATGCAAGATGGCCGTTCGGCCTATGCCAATGGGATATCAGCCCCACAGCCACACAATGGTGGACATACTTTGGCATTTACAGATGACTATGACGAAGAGTACAGCGTGACGTTTGAACCCGGCGGTGTGACGGGGGATTATTACCTGCGCTTGATGAATCAAGCCTTGATGAAAATGGCGGCCGGTAAAAATCCTATGGAACTTTATGATCCTGAAATCCTTTCGATCAAAGGAAGCCTCAACACGCAAATTGAAGATTCCACAATCACGGGATGGGCTTGTCTGAAGGGTTCTTCGAACTCGATCCAAGTAAAATTATCATCAAGTAAAGGTGATATTGCCGTCGTGCGCGCAGATCAAAGTTTAGAAAAAGTGGCACCCGATGCGATCGTCGAGATTCAGGGGCGTTGTGAATCAAGTCGTAAATACCATGGCTTTGTATACAAGTTGACGGACGCAGAAAAGACGTCTTTCCGCGGAGCCACGATCACCGCGACGGGTTTGGCGGATAGCGAATACTTTGCGGATGTCGCATTAACGGGTTCGTTGTCCTTGGCAAGCGGCATAGCGGCCACGCCAACACCGGCTCCAGTGGTTATGCCGACAGAGACGCAACCGCCAGCTCCGGCACCGTCCACGGTTTCAACATGTACAAACGGCGCGAATAACTATCCGACGTGCAACACTTGTGACGCGGGTTACGCTAAGAGCGGGGGATCTTGCGTAACAATCGTACAACAGCCAGCCAGCGGCACCGTGCAAATTTATCGATATCGCAACACGCTTGAAATGGGGCATATCTTCACAGCTTCAGATTATGCGCCCAGCAGTCAGTACGTCAGCGAGGGGTTAGCCTATCGTCTTTACGATCAACCGGCTGCCGGTCGCGTGGCCATTTACAGATGCAAAGTGCCGGGCAGTTCCCGGGAGTTTCAGTCCATTTACAGCAATTGTGAATGGCAAGAATCTTACGGTGTACTAGGGTATGCAAATCAATCCGGTGGATCAGCACTGTATCGGTGCTTCCATTTGGCCGGTGGGCACCTACTTACCTCGAATCGCGCAGAATGTGATCACAACGGCTATACCGTAGAGGCGATTTTAGGATATACACCTGAATAGAAAATCAAAATATCCAAAGCGGGCAAAGAGATCAAACTCTTTGCCTTTTTTTTCGGGCTGTTTACGGAGATGAATAAGAAGGTGCGGTGAATCCACCGCCACCACTGTTGGAGCCGCCATTGTTATTGCCAATCGGGGCGAGTCCAACTTCGCCATCGATCATGCCTCCCGTAGTGGCGTAAACATTTAAAAAGGCATTAGTTAAACTTACCATAAAGCCGGAAGAATTAAAGCCCTTCATCGTGCAGTTCAGTGTATAGCTTGAGCCGCTTTTAATCAGATCTGAATCGATGGACCAAGTTCCTTGATACCGATTCGACCCGCGCAGACTGCTCATCATCATATTCGAGTTCGTGGTGGGTAAACTGATCATCTTGTCGCCGGCTTTGCAGGTGGTCTCAACGCGACTGAGTTTTCCATTTGAAGCCTGCTGCAGGTTGAACTTAATCGCAATTTTTTCAGGCACTGGTTTGTCTAAGGCGATACTTTTGGGCGCTATTTCCATGTCACTTTTTAAAACTCCTGAGTTGGTGAAGCCCCCTGTCGGTGAAAAACAAGAGGTTAAACCGCCTCCGGGACCACTTTGACAATTGCGACAATCGCCATCTCGCGTTTGATAGTTGAATGAAAAAAGAAAGCTGGCATTCGGGTCGCTACAAGACATGTTTTCGGTAAAATTCTTTTTTAAATCGCCCTTATTTAGAACGATAAAATCATTGTGATTGCTGATTTGACGTAAAGAAACATCGTTAGATTCTCCGGTCATTTTTTCGGTTTTAATCAGATACTCGATGGAGTCACAGCTCTGCTTGCGGCAGGTAAGGCGGTACGACGTTGCAATCGAAAATAAACAATTTTGCGCGCAGTTGGCGGACAATCCATGTTTAGAATTTAAAATCACCAGATCAGGTCGTGTTTGGAGGGTGCTGGGCGCGGGTTTTAAAGTTTCCCTTTTGGTCATGTTAAATTTAGTACAGTTTCCATTGGGATTGACCTCTTGCAAGCAGTTGAGCAACGCTGTGCCATCTGAGCCGTGCAGATCATACATGATTCTGAGCGTGGTCGCTTTGTTTTGTAAGTTTTGAATTACCAGGTTTCGGGTTTGAGTCATTAGGGCCTGTACATCGAAATATTTATTCATCGAGACATTGGCCATAAAAAAATTCGGCAACATCAAAAGAACGCCACCAATAACTGCAAGAGTGACCATCATTTCAACGACGGTGAAGGCTTTGCTATTTTTAATCATAAAGGCCTCAAGGTAGGGTTGATATAGGGATCTAGGCGAGGTGTGCAGCCAGAGCGTGTCCAGGAGCCGCCAGTCCACGAAGGTCCCGGTGGGGAAATATACGAATCACTAGGGCAGGATATAAAGTCGCCAAAATTGCTGCATAGAACGCTCAGATTCGACGAAACATCTTTAATGTAACCACCGACTTGATTGCACTGTCGCGGAGAGGGCAAGGGACGACAGTCAAGGTTGCCATTAGCGAGATAGCCGGCCATGAAAGGGGCGTCGGGTGGGCACATAAAGGTTTTATCTTGGACCACTTCCCGTGGCACACGAACTTCCACTTCGATCCCTTTTACGGGTACTTCCGTACCGGTATAAGAAATCACGCCCGTAAACTTTGTTTGGGCTTCATCCCAATAGGGAATAGGACTTTGCGATGAATCTTGTTTTTGCACCACAAGAATGCCACAAAATGGAGTGCCAGAGTCGCAGCGGGCGCCCGTGACTTTGAATTTAAATTCAGCCAGCAGGTCTTCGTCTAGGACGGCGACGCTTTTGCCTTCAGGAATTTTATAAGTGGTCGGTTGCATCAACAAATTACGCAGACGGCTTTCTGCAGCGATCATTTGTTGTTTGATCACCACGGCTCGCATTTGCTTTTGGGTTTGCATGAGATGTGAGGTTCCGGTGTAAAACGATATGCTCAGAATCACCAAACCTACTAAAGCAATGACGATCAAGGAACCTGATTCGGACTGTAAAAGATGATGAGGCTTTTTTTGCATGAACATTAGGGACCTCTTGTTTCAGGTTCAGTTATAACACAGTCCGCATTCGAAGTGTTGACGGTGACTTTTGCCATGTGAGATCCGCCATTAGGACAGCGGGGAGGATTGTAGGTGCAAGTGACACTTTTGCCGCCGCCACTGTAAGTAATATTGGTGCCCGGGCCACAATCCGGATCACAATCCTCCATAGATATCTGGGGTGGATCAGAGGGGTTTGCGCCGGGTGTTTCAACGGGACACTTACCCGGAATTTTTCTTGTTTCACCCACGGTGCAAAATCCTGAGGTTCGGGCTGCAGCATAATAGCTAGTTGGGCACTTTGCCGTAACGCTGCCCCAATCGGAGAGGGGAATGCCGGTAAAAAAATTAGCATACTTTTTATAAATGAATACATAGCTAATCCCCGATGCAGGTCCCATAGGGTCAAAAGCTAAAGTGTTAATTCGCTGGAAAATATAATTATTCGGCGGTGTAAAAGAGCGAAATGGTACATAACTTAAGGTCAAATGGGGTTTTACGGCGATGGAGCCATCTCCATAATACCCGGGAATAAAGTCAATGGATCGTGGAAATGATTTGGGTGGTGCAGAGCCATAAATTTTCTCAATACAAATAGGTTCGCCAGTGTCCCGACTGAAACCATGAATGCCAACATCCACGGCAGGATCGCACTGAACCTTGCCTTGATCGTCGCCACTTTTTCCCATGTACAAATCGTGGGAAATAGTTTCGATGTGGTCTGAATCGGCAAAATCATCTGTGGCTTGGTTTTCTGCCAAAGGAGATCCGAGATGAGGAATTCGACTGTCCAGAAAGACAATGCGGTAGCCAACTTTGTAGAGCGGAAAAGAATTTGTGGGGCCGGGAGCGATCTTGCGAATTTGGGTATAAAGCCGTATGACCCCTTTGGGGTTGTTCACGTCGTAAATATTCTTTTTCAAATCAAAAGAGATACTTTTACCCAAAGTGAAAAAAGAAGTTAATGTTCTGTCATCAGGATTTTCGTTGGCCCAGGTAGATTTGTATTCAATATTTTTATAATCTTCGGTGCCCGTTTTCAGAATGTTTTGTACGGCTTGGGGATAGTTGTCGTAATCTTTTAAGGCCGCCTGCAGGCTGCTTTGCAGCGAAAGCGCCATCAACGTGATGTTGACCTTTTTTCGTTGTTCCGTGAAGGCCTTCACACCAGCAAGAACGATGGAAGAGATCATCAAAACAATGCCGGCTGCTAACAGCAGTTCAGGCAGAGAGTAACCTTTTTGTGAGTTTAAAAATTTAATTCGCATGTGTTATCCTTTACCGCGAAGATTAAATCTTGCTGTCATTAAGTGTGTTAAGCCATTGGCGCAGAATGTGCGTCTGTTGGGCCGTGAAACCTTCGAATTGAACGCGGACATTCTGCCCTTTGACGTCGATGATTTTAGCAATACACTGAATGTCTTCAATTTCTTCAAATTGCAAAGGCACCTTGTCGCCGACGCGGAAGACCTCTGAAGAGGTGTTTAAAATATTAGCACCAGTGTAGGAAACATCTTCGGTCTGGGTGTGAAGAGTTCCTAAGACAACAGAGGTGCTGATCTTGAAACGGTCCGCGGTCGGTGCTAGCCACGATTGGCGACGATCCAAATAGGGATACCTAAAATAATAGGCAACAGTTCCGACCACGATAAAGACCAGAATGCAATCGACTATTTTTGCAATATTCAATAGGGGTTCTGAGGAGTCAAATTCCCTTATAAAGCTAAATCCCGTAGAGATCACAAAGGCACTACACAGGCCGATGGAAAACACCCAGGCCGTTTTGTGTCGTACCAACAGACTTATTCCGGCCGCGAATAAAAGAAGCCAACTGAGCCAGCTATAATTTTGCGCATCCGTCAATTGCATCATCAGGATGTCCATCAATGGCTTGGCCATTAAAACGGCGGCAATAAGTTGAACAGCTTTGGGAAATTCGAGTTTTTGCGTAGATGTTTGCATTACAAAAATGGTAGCGCTGCTGCCTAGCAAAAACAAATTTAATCTGAAAGGGGAAACTCTCGCTGCGAAATAAAAAACCCATACTTCGTTAAAAGTATGGGTTCTGCAAGGTCCACAGACGCAGAAATTTGAATCTAGCGTCTTTCTGACAAGGGAACCACTTTGCGTTGTTCTGCGCCTACGTACTCAGACAAAGGACGGATAATGCGGTTGTCCGCAGTTTGCTCCATAATGTGTGCGGACCAGCCAGTTGTGCGCGCCATCACAAAGATCGGAGTAAAGAAATCAATCTCAAAACCCATCATGTAGTAAGCAGGACCTGCTGGGAAG
>JABWCO010000002.1 GCA_013360185.1 Bdellovibrio sp. | reverse complement strand
CTTTACGATCAGATTCAAATCCACCAAAGATTTTTTATTTTCTTGTTCGTGGATAAGCAAAGATCGCTCAGTCGTACTTAGGGGGCCGAGGCTGGAAATTATTTGATCACGCACGTCCACGTCCACTTGAAAGCTATTCATTTGTATATGTGGACCTATTATAACCTGTAGGTTTTCGGCCTTAACGCCTTCGGTCGCCATGGCCTGAATCGTCTTTGGAATAATTCGCGTGGCCACGCCACGCCAACCCGCATGCACACCGGCGATCAATTCTGTTACGGGATCAAAAAGAAAAAGTGGGACACAGTCTGCAGTGATCACGCACAGTGCTAGATTCTTTTGTGAAGTAAAATGGGCGTCAGCCAAAACTTGATAATCTAAGTTGGGATCGTCGGATTTTGCAACAGCATCGCTGTGTATTTGTTTAAGGCGAACAAAATTGAACTGTGTGTAGTGTTCTTTCAGGGCGTCGTAGCGGCTGTTGATGTTTCCCATAAGAACGGTCAGATGGGGCGTGCGCAGCTCATAACCCAGTGGAGTCTGTTCAATATTCATATTACAAACCCCATTTTTTAATGAGCACAGCTACATCTTCTGGCCAATCATTTTTAAAAGTCATGCGCTCTTTTGTCTTTGGATGAGTGAATGCCAGTTCAGCGGCATGCAGAAGAAATCGTTGCAGGTGACGGGCGTCTTCTTGCACAGACCGAGCTTCGATATTTTTAATTTTCTTATCAGCTCCGTAAAGAACATCCCCCATAATCGGCAAACCATTTTCTGATAAGTGCACGCGGATCTGATGTGTACGGCCTGTTTCAAGCTTTAGCTTCATGTAACTCAAGCCACTCTTGCGTGCTAAAACTTCATAGTGAGTCACGGCCCACTTGCCGGATTCTGGAGCCTCATCGTGTTCGCCCAAAGGTTTACGATCATCGCCAAGCACCGAAGCGTATTTTTTGCGGTCCACCGGATGACGTGCTAAGTAACTTTTAAAAGTTCCCGAAAGAACCCGCGACGTCCCAATAGCGACTGCATAATAAATTCGATGTGTGCTGCGTTCTTTAAACTGCTTTGTTAAATCCTCGTGGGCTTTGTCGTTCTTAGCGACAACGATAATTCCACTGGTTTCCTTATCTAAGCGATGGACGATGCCAGGACGTTCTTCGCCAAATTTCATAGAAAGATTTTTGGTGTGTGCTAGCAAAGCATTGACCAAAGTGTCCTGAGCATGACCTGCTGCCGGGTGCACGACTAAGCCCGAAGGTTTATTGATAACAATCAAGTCATCGTCTTCAAACAGAACATCTAACTTGAAGTCATAGGGCTGCAATTCCGTAGGCACAGGCTTAGGCAAAATCACTTCGATGATGTCATTTTCTTTGACCGCCATGGATGCTTTTGCCTCTTTGCCATTCACGGTAACCGAAGAAGAATCAATTAGGTGACTTGCGCGGGACCGCGTACCGATTTCTTCGATAAGTGCCAATGCTTTATCGAGCCTTAATCCATGCATATCCGCAGTGACGACAAAATTTATTTTTGAAGAAGTCAGATTATTTTCCAAGACCCTTGAAGTTTTTCATGTAAGAATCTGCGACCTTTTTGTCATCAAGGCCTAGTGCTTTTGCGATTTGCACAACGTAACCTCGGACAAAAACGACAACCGGCAGATTGGCAGCATCCATATTTTCAATCGCCGTGACATAGTAAGAATTGATCTTAGTAATTTCACTTAAGCGTTGTGGAGTCAGCTGTTTGTATTCGCGAACTTTTTTAAGATCTGCGCCTGTCCAGTCATTGCGTGCAGAAATTTCTGCTTCAAAGGCAGCGTCTTTTTTGTAAACGGGGTCTTTGGTTTTTTCAGGTTTTGGTTCTGGAAAAACTTGTTTACTGGCTTCAAGAACAGACGCGTAAGTAAGATCATTCAAAGACGAACGACCACTTAATAAACGTTGATCATAGATATTGCGCAAAATTTTATTACCCAGAACTTGGTAAGCTTCTTCGATCAGAACTAAAAGCTCTCGGGCCTCTTGGTCAGAAAAGATAGTATATATCGCGATGTTCTCGCCAGAGTAAGTGGCACGCGCACGCTCATAGGCCGTCGTCACCTCGTGCTGTGGAGCACCGGCTGCGACTTCAAGGATTTCGTAATAGTTATAACGTGACGTTGGTTGCATCGTAGCTATTATACTAC
Source organism: Bdellovibrio sp. (assembly GCA_013360185.1). Classification (GTDB taxonomy): domain Bacteria; phylum Bdellovibrionota; class Bdellovibrionia; order Bdellovibrionales; family Bdellovibrionaceae; genus Bdellovibrio. The sequence continues at coordinate 58,034 of JABWCO010000002.1, read as the reverse complement.
GGCGCGAAGTTCCTCAGGATCAATAAGTTGTTTGCAAGTTGACCAAAATTGTCCCGCGATGGGCGTGAAAGGCTGAGCTACCAGGACATGTTCATGGTTGCGGATCGACTGCCACACCGCATTGTCGTAATTCACAGGACCGACATAATCAATACCAAGGTCGTAATATTTGTTACAAACACTTTTAATGGAATGCCCTAGGTCCGCATTTGTTTGGCTGCGCGAAGAGTTCATAACTAAGCGCACAGGCTTTGAAGAAAGGGCTTCAAAGAAATCGTAATTTAAGCCGTTTTGATCCTTGAGGAAAGAGCGGAAGGAAAAAGGCTTTTGCAAAGTTCTTTGGCGGTGGTTGCGCAAAGTGGAAATCATATTGCTGTAAGCGTCTGGGGTCGCATCCGCTTTCAAAGCGTGGCAGACGTAGGCTTCAATAAAGCGATATGTTTTTTCTACACTTGTTGGTTCTGGTGTGGTGACCAAGAATTTTTCGTCGGCGGCTTTAAACAACTCTAAGTGCGGCTCTAAAGCACCTGCTCCTAAGTCGACAATTACATAATTGGCACGCAGACTTTTAAGCTGCGGAATTAACCCTTGAATTTGCGCGTAAGAAAAATCTGTCGGTGTCCAAGAATCCCAAAAGCCCTGAACATATGAAAGCTGAGGGAATGGAGTTGGAATGACCAGTTCTTGAAGCGTTTTGACACCTTCAAAATAATGACGAATATTCATGTGCGAAGGCTTCAATCCTAAGGATGTATGCACATTGGCGCCGCTTAAATCGAGATCAACAACTATGACGGAGTGGCCGAATTTTGAAAGAGTGATCGCTAAGCTAGAGGAAACAAAAGTTTTGCCGACGCCACCTTTGCCGGAAGCGACAACCCAAATTTTTGCGTTCTTATCTTCGGACGTGGACGTTTGCGATTCCAGCGATTCCAAATATGCCTTTTGTAGATCTCTTTCCATGATGTGGCCTTTATTTAAGCGGAGAGATTAAAATTCCTTTTTTTGTCTCTTCGGCTTCGGACGCTCGAATATAAAGGGGTGTAAATGAATTCCAGTCTAAAGTTTGTCCTCGAGAAGCGCGCATTTCTGCCATGATTCCAAGAGTAGAAGCCAGAGGATAATCGGAAAGTTCTGAGTCTCTGGACATCTTCGCACGAAGCTCGTCGGGAAAATGCTCCTGGTACGCATCCCAACCATCACCCACCACCACACACTCGATGGTAATGTGCTCTTTAAGTTCACGCACGGGAATGGCGGAGGGGCCTTTAAGGAACACCGGCTCTGCGCCTGAAACATCGAACAGCCCCAGGTAAACCATATTCTTATAGGCATTGATGATCGCAAGGACTGGTTTTTTTGAAGTCCGTGCTTGATAAGCCAACAGCATCAGCGAATCGATCGCGACCAGGGGTTTTGCATAACTGTAAGCAAAAGTTTTACCCGCATTTGCGGCGATTCGAATACCAGTGAAGCTGCCCGGACCTTGGCCGACAGCAAACACATCGATATCTTCAAGATTTAATTGAGCTTTTTTTAAACAGTGAGCAACAAAGGGGCTGATGTTTTCGCTATGGGACTTTTGTCGCAAAGAACTTTCCTCGGCGACAACTTTTCCGTCAATGACCACAGCAACCCCGCCAACGAGGGTGCTGGTTTCCATAGCTAGGATTTTCATAAACCTAGCAGACGGGTGAAGTCATTGAACAGGGCAAAGATCATTAAGCTCATTAACAGAGCCAGACCCACCTGTTGCGCCACTTCCATTTTGCGAATACTTAACGGTGCGCCTTTAATAATTTCGATGACATAGAACACCAGGTGTCCGCCATCTAAAACCGGTACGGGCATTAAGTTCAAAATGAAAAGATTCACAGAAATAATCGCCATCATTTGCAAGAATTGAGTCAGACCAATTTTGAAAGTCTCGCTGGCTGCTTGGCCAATAGAAATCACGCCACCGATATTTTTCGGAGAAATCTTAGCTTGGAAAAGTCGCACAAAACTCATCACGGTCATGACCGACACGTCCCAAGTTTTTTGCGTCCCGCGCACCAAAGCCTCGCCAATGCCAGAAGCTTTGATCACCATAAATTCAGGCATCGCGATATTTGCAATAGGCGCAATACCAATCGTATAACGTTTTTCTTCAGTCCCTGTTGGCAACATTTGTGTTGTCATTTTAGGTGTAATGCTAAGATCAATCGTTTGGTTGTTGCGCAAAACCGTGATCGCGACAGGGTTTGTGCCATCAAATGATTTGATATTGTTGATGACGTCTTCCCACTTCATCAGCTTCACTTTGTTGATAGTGACTAGGCGATCCATGGCACGCAAGCCGGCTGCTTGTGCAGGAGAGCTCTCGACGACCTTGCTTAAGTAAAGCTCTGAGCTTTCAAGACCTAATGTTTGCAAACTGAAAGACTTGATAGACTCAAGGGGAGCCATCGTCAAAGTGATTGGCTTATCTGCCTTGTCGCCTTCACGCATGCCCATTACTTCCAAAGTCAAAGCCTCTTTGGCATTCATACTTTGCAAAGTCGCATCCACTTGGCGCCAATAAGAAACCTTTTGGCCGTTGATCGCGGTGATAGTGTCGCCAGTTTTTAAACCCAATGCGCCCAGCGGAGAACCTTCTATTACGCCCACTGTCGTGCCAGCAGAGTATGGCGATAAACCATCCACGTTTGCGACATAGTCATAACTGCTTAAAACATTTGGATTTGGTTCTGCCTTTGCGGTCAAAGCAAAGCTGGCTTTTTCGCCGCTGCCTTCACGCTCCACGTTCACATCAAGATGCAAATCATGGCTTTCTTTAAGACTCAAAGACTTCTGAACATCTTCCCAACTGACGATGGGTTTTTCGTTAATGGAAAGGATTCTATCACCCGAACGGAAGCCGGCGGCATAGGCCGGACTTGTCGCATTGATATCACCTGCCACGGGAGTTTTCGCATCTTCGCCAAGCAATGCCACGGCAAAGAAAATTAAAATTGCGAAAAAGAAGTTCATCAATGGGCCCGCAAGAACGATAGCAATACGTTGCCATACGGTTTTATGCGTAAAAGAAACTTTGCGATCCTCTGCAGAGATATGGTCACCCGGCTGTTCGCCAAACATCTTTACGTAACCACCAAGTGGTATCAACGAAAGCGCGTAAGTCGTATCGCCTTTTTTGTATTTGAAAAGCTTTTTGCCGAAACCAAGACTGAAGACTTCGACTCTGACTCCGCACCAACGCGCCACCAAGAAGTGTCCGAGTTCATGCACGAAAATCAAGATTCCAAGCAGGATGACAAAGGGAATGATTGCAGAGAGGCCAGATTGTAGGTAAGAAAAGATATTCATATCTATATTCTAATTGGGCCCACTGATCAGAGCCAGAAAATTAAAACGTTTCTGCGCTGGGGCCAGACCTTCTGCTTACGACGAAAGATGAGACAAAATCAAAATTCCCGTTAAAACCACCGGACTTGCGAATAGAACGCCATCAATACGATCTAAAACGCCGCCATGCCCGGGCATGATTTTCCCAGAATCCTTCACATCTGCGACTCGTTTTAAGAGTGACTCAAAAAAGTCCCCACATTGCCCTAGGAATCCCGCAATAAGAGCTAAGACGACCAAAGCACTTACGGGGTATTGATCTAAGAGAAAGTGCCAACATAAATAGCCCGCGAGTGCAGAGCCCACGAGACCCCCCGCAGAACCTTGCCAAGATTTTTTGGGTGACACGTTTGGCATCATTTTATTTTTACCTAACAAGACGCCAAAAACATAGGCCATGGTATCGCCCGCAAAAACAACAGCCAGAAGAAAAATGAACCACGAAAGGCCGTATGCCTGATCCAAAATACGAAAGGCAAATGCGGGAAGTAATCCTGTGTAAAACAAGCCCAGAGCGGCTTTGCTTTGATAAAGAGCCATCTCTTCGAGGTGACCTTCCTTGTGGCGTGACCACAAAACTGAAATAGCAAAAACAATGGCAGCTAGTGAGTAGGCCAACGAGCCTACGCTTAAAGAGGCCGCCGTCGCAGCAAAAACAACAGAGGCTAAGGCGAGAAAAAGATATTTCAGAAATTGTGATTGTTCTTTATGAAACAGAATCCCCAACAGCTCCCACGCACTCATGACCATGGCAAAAGCCACGGCAATTTTTAGACCTGTAAGATTTAGAGATAAATAAAGTCCGATGATGATTGCCAGAGCAATCAGGGCAGAGATCGCTCTAGTTAGAAAGCTTTTCCACGTTGTCATTTGTCGTGACCTTCCCGTAACGGCGTTGTCTCTTTGAAAACGCATGCAGCGCTTCGTCTAAGTGAGACTCCGTAAAATTCGGCCACAAAACTTCAGTAAAGTAAAATTCAGAGTAAGCGGCTTGCCATAATAAAAAATTTGAAAGTCTTTGTTCGCCACTCGTGCGGATAATCAAGTCAGGATCCGGAGTCGGGTAAGTACTTAAAGTCGAATTGATCAGGGATTCATCAATGTCTTCAGGGGCAAGTTCGCCTGCTGCCACGCGCATGGCAATTTCTTTTACGGTGTTGGTTATTTCTTGGCGCGAGCCATAGCTTAGCGCGAAGACCAAGTGCAGACCTGTACAATGAGCCGTAGCTTCCATGGAGTGCGCAATGGCGTCAGAAACATCCAACGGAATTAAAGCCATGTCGCCGATCACAGAAAAGCGAATATTCTCTTTTACAAGATTTTCGGTTTCACGCTTTAAGTAGCGACGTAAAATCATCATCAGCAGGCTGACTTCCTCCTGAGGACGGAACCAGTTTTCTGTGCTGAAGGCATACAGAGTCAGATTTTTAATCCCACGGCGCGAGCACGCCGTGATGATTTTTTTTGCAACACGAGTTCCTTTGATATGTCCAAATGTACGAGGACGGCGTTTGAGCTGTGCCCAACGACCGTTCCCATCCATAATAATTGCGACATGCTTAGGTAAACTCATCTTGTGCAATACTAGATTGTAAGAATTGATTTTTCTTTTTCTTCAGCAACCTGATCGACTTTTTTAATATAATCGTCCGTTACTTTTTGGATGTCAGCTTCGGCCTTTTTGCCTTCGTCTTCACTGACAGCTTTGTCCTTTTGAAGTTTTTTTACTTCGTCATTAGCATCACGACGAGCCATGCGGACAGCTACGCGTGCTTCTTCCGCGATTTTCTTAACCTGTTTCGCTAGGTCTTTACGACGTTCCTCAGTTACATCAGGAACTTTTAAGCGAATCACTTTGCCATCATTCATTGGCGCCATGCCCAATTCAGATTTTACGATAGCTTGTTCTATTTCTTTAAGGATGGAAGCTTCCCAAGGTGCGATCAAAAAAGATTTCGCATCTGGAGTAGAGATGGAAGCTACCTGTGAAAGAGGAGATGGGGTTCCGTAATAATTCACACGGATATTATCAAGCATTGAAACTTGGGCACGGCCAGTGCGGATTTTTTTAAGTTCCTCACCTAATGCTAGCAAGCTCTTATCCATTTTTGCTTGTGCGTTCTTTTTTACATCAGCGATCGCCATAATGAGTCTCCTTGTCGTCAAACGTGGTTAAACGTTTATTGAACCAATGTTCCGATGTTTTCACCTTGCACGGCTCTTAGGATATTTCCGGGCTGAGTGAGATCAAAAGTAATAATAGGAAGTTTATTGTCCATACACATGCTGATCGCTGTTGAGTCCATGACCTGCAGGCCACGATTTAAAACGTCAATGTAGCTGATCTTTTCGAATTTCTTAGCATCTGCGTGTTTTGTAGGATCTTTATCGTAAATCCCATCGACCTTGGTTGCCTTCATAATAACTTGGGCATTGATTTCCATGGCGCGAAGAGAGGCCGCAGTATCTGTCGTGAAAAATGGATTTCCAGTTCCTGCACCGAAAATCACTAAGCGACCTTTTTCTAAATGACGGATGGCTTTGCGACGGATGTAGGGTTCGGCAATTTCAGCCATTTCGATAGCTGTTTGAACGCGAGTAGGAACGCCCGCTTTTTCCAACGCATCTTGAAGAGCTAAGGCGTTGATACAAGTTGCAAGCATACCCATGTAATCTGCACTTGCGCGATCCATACCTTCAGCAGAAGCAGCAACACCACGATAGATGTTGCCACCGCCAATTACGAGACCGATTTGAACGCCTGCCTTATACGCTTCTGCAACGTCTTGCGCGATTTGTTGAATCGTCGCAGTACTGATACCAGTCCCTTGCTTTCCAGCAAGAGCTTCACCACTTAACTTTAGCAAAATGCGTTTATAAACAGGCTCTTTCAAACTAGTGTCCCTTCATTTGCTCTGCAACTTCCGCTGCAAAGTCATTTACTTTTTTCTCGATACCAGCACCCAACTCAAAACGTGTGAAACGTTTTACAGTCACGTCTGCACCGATAGCTTTACCAACAGTTTTCGCAAGATCGCCGACTTTTACGTCTGGATTTTTAACGAAAGCTTGGTCCATAAGGCAGTTTTCAGCCAAGAATTTACGGATTTGACCTTCAACGATCTTTTCGATCATTTCTGGTTTTTTACCTGATTCAAGATTTTTAGCAGCCAAGATTTCTTTTTCTTTAGCAACAACATCCGCAGGGATTTGTTCAGAAGAAATAGCCATTGGGTTCATCGCAGCGATGTGCAATGCAACGTCTTGTGCGAAAGTTTTTAGTTCAGGATTGCTGACTGCTTCTGGTTTAGAAGCGGCAACTTCGATCATAACGCCGATTTTGCCTTCACCGTGGATGTAAGTATGTACCAAACTGTTTGCAGAAGCGGTGTACTTTTCTTGACGGCGAAGAACGATTTTTTCACCGATAGTTGCGGTTGCTTCAGTGAAAAGATCTTTCATTTTTTTAGAAGGATCTTTAATGAAAGGTTGTTCTAGAACATCACCAGACAGTTCAGTTTTCAAAAGATGTTGAGCAACGTCTGCAGCCAAAGCTTTGAAACCATCGTTACGAGCAACGAAGTCAGTCTCAGAGTTGATTTCCATAACGATACCTGTGTTGCCCACGACTTGCGCAAAAACAGCGCCTTCAGCAGCGATACGATCTGCTTTTTTTGCAGCAGCGCCAAGACCTTTTACGCGCAACCATTCAACAGCCGCGTTGAAGTCGCCCGCAGTAGCTTCAAGAGCCTTTTTGCAGTCCAACATGCCGGCATTGGTTTTTTCTCTTAATTCTTTTACTAGTGTAGCTGAAATAGACATTAGGAAGACTCCTTAAATAAATAGATAAATACAAGCGATCCTAAAACACCAACTGCATTCACAGTTTCGGTGCAGTCTTTTCAGAGGGCCGACGGGGGCGTTTTAAAGACCGCTTTTTATATAAAGATCAAAATAACAGAGAACTTAACAAAGAGAAGGGTGGCTAGGCCACCCTTGCTGCTTCATTCATCTGAGAATTACTCAGCTGAATCGTCTTCTTTGTTTTCAAGCTCAGCTTGGATTTCAACTTCTTCTGCTGTACCAGCAGCAACAAGTTTGCGAGCCTTAGAAGCTTTAACGACAGTTGGTCCAGCTGCTTTTTTAGGCGCTTCTTTCGCGCCAGCTTTAGGAGCCGCACCACGTTTTTTAGGAGCGTCATCTTTGCTTTCCGCTTTAGCCTCTTTAGCAACGTCAGATTGTTTGTCAGACATTGTGCGAAGTTTGCCTTCCCAAGCTTTAGCGCCTTCTAGGTACGCTTCAGCAACTAGGTTTGCGAACAATTTGATTGAACGGATCGCATCGTCATTGCCTGGAATTGGGAAATCAATTGATTCAGGATCAGAGTTTGTATCAGCGATACCAACTACTGGGATGCCCAAACGTTTTGCTTCAGCAACAGCGATGTGTTCTTTAGGAAGATCTACTACGAACATTGCAGAAGGCATTTCTTTCATGTCGCGGATACCGCTAAGGAAATCTGTCAAACGGATGTATTCTTTTTCAAGTTTCGCGCGCTCTTTTTTAGTAAGGTAATTGAATTCACCTTTTTCTTTCATAGCGTCGATTTTGCGAAGACGATCGATAGAAGATTTGATCGTTTCGAAGTTCGTCATCATGCCACCCAACCAACGTTTAGTAACGTGGTATTGGCCACACTTAGCAGCAGCTTCTTGAACAGGCTCAATCGCTTGTTTTTTAGTTCCAACGAAGATCAAACGACCACCGTTAGCAGCGATTTCTTTTACGAAGTCAGCAGCTTTGTTAGCACGTACAACAGTCTTTTGAAGGTCAATAATATGAATGCCTCCACGAGATGTGTAAACGTACGGTTTCATTTTTGGGTTCCAACGCTGAGTTTGATGTCCGAAGTGGACTCCTGCGTCTAGCATTTCTTTCATGGTAACTTGTGCCATGTAGTACTTCCTTTCTGGTTAATCCTCCTCTCAGCAGAGCCAGCTTCTTTTTTTCGCCGGAAGACCCCCTTTTTCAGTACTTTGGGGGACCAGTTGATGCTTGAGAGTGTGTTATTGTTGGTCTCTGGGGATATCACAGCGAGGCCACGCTGCGCAAGAACTCTTTCCGCATGTAGGCCGTACCTTTTTCGAATGTGCTCAGTTCAGAAGCTGGGAAGCTAGGGCTCGAGTTGGAAGTTTATATTTTATTAAATAAAATCAATAACTTAAGTTAAATGCCGAGTGGGCTCTGTTGACTCACCTTGTCTTGGGCGATTGCCAGGTATTGGATCATTCTGGCCCTCCAAGAGGCCCCTGCATGAGGGGCTCGAGGAAAGTCAGGAGGTGTATTTAAATAGAGGCTTCTAGAGTGGCTTCTTCGTCGCGCGCAGAGTGCTCGGCCTCTGCGACTTTGAAGCCCAGGGAGGCCACGGTCATTTCTGCTTGTAGCAACGAGCCGACAAGATTTTTTTGTTCATTCATAGTCGCACAAGCGATCCACAAATTTTCTAAATCTGGAATTGTCATGTTCGCGCTCAACTTAAGATCGCCGTTGCCAGCAATCAAAGGTGAAACAAAAATGCGCTCCATTTTCAAACCCTCTAAAGCCTCAGGATAAGCGCGCTTGATTTGACGTTTGATTTTTTTCAAAGCCATACCAACCACTTCGCTATCGTCAGTTTCTTCGTGTGAGATAAAAGTCATCCACTGTGACACTTGCATTTTTTCGCCTTCAACTTCTGTTGCTGGCGTGAAGCGACCCGCGCAGGGTCCAATTTCATCTTGGGTGGTGCCGTTAAGAACATGCATCGCCGTCGACGCCGTCACTTCTTTGTTGTGACAGAAATCAATACACAAAGCCGTCCAGTAAGTATTTTTCGCAAGTTTACCTTTAGCGCGCGCTGAAAGAGCTTCTTCCGGTAAAAGCAGAGCTAGATCTTTCACGTGGCCAGCGAAAATAAAATTTTGCGCATGCAAAGTTTTAGAACCGTTAATAGTCACATGCGAAACTCGTTCGCCTTCTTGGTGAAACTTGGTGACATAAGAACGTGGCATGAAGTCACCTTTGAATTGTTCGAACAACATTTGTGTCCATTCAAAGGGCTGCGAAGACAAATCAATGCGTTTGCTTGAAGTTAAGTAAGCAAGCTCTTCATAGAACGGCGGAGGATTTTCGCCGAAACCTAAGAAAGTTTTAAAGCCACCCGCTTCATAAGTGATGGGTGCTTCTTCAGAAATGTCTGCGATTACGGAGTTGCCCAGAAGGGTCTCTAAGAAACGCAAAGATTTTTCCGCAAGAACTGAGTCCGGAACAAAACGTAGACCGTTGTTGGCCGGGCCTGTCGGCATGTTGACTTTTCTATTCGCGCCAAAAGCAACATCAGCTGCTTCAATCAAAGCGATGTTTTTGGTTTCGCGGCTTAATGCCGCTGCGATACTAAGGCCAGTAAGGCCGCTTCCAATAATTGCGTAGTCGTAGATATGAGCCATACATTTACATTCCCTCAAAAGGGCAGAGCTTTGCAAGTCTCAAAGAGGGGAAAACTTAGCTAACGCATTTGATCAAAACGCGGAGAACGGCTCTGATAGTAGGTTTAAGACGAGGATGCTTATCGAGTAGGCAAGCAAGGCGTGGTGAAACTTTATAGTAAAAGGCGATAAACTTTCTGCCCCATAGGGAAGAACGTAAGGTGAAGTCACGAAATTCTCGCAACGCCATGACTTCTTGTGCTTGTGAATTAGCAAAGGCGGAGGTTGCAATAAAACAGCGTGGCCGTTCTTTGTCCGACATTTTCAAAAATTGTTTCACAATATGTGGATTGCGTGCCGTCTTTTGAAATGACTCTGCTTTGCGAATTATGTCGGGATAAATTGGAGTGAACTGAACAAAAATAGCCAGCTGCTTAGCCGCATTCGACATGCGCTCCGAGTATTTTTCATGCGTGTCATAGATGCGCATTAAATCCCAATACACTGAGGCTACCATAGTAAGCTCCGTCGTACGGGCGCTGTCCTTGAAGGCTTCGGGGCGTAAGCGATCGCCCTTCTTTACGTCAAAAACGATGTCTAAAATTTTTAAATATTTTTCGTATGAAATGGCCGCTTCAGAATAAAGTTTTTGGCCCATGCACATGCGTGCTTTCTTGATTAGGTTTACGCGACTTTTCCAAAGTTGCAGGCGGTGCTGTTCTTTGGCGCGTTCTTGTTGCATCAAGATACCACCGCTGCTGGTCGCGACAGTTCTGCGCAAATCAGAAATACAACCAGCACACACTTGTGGTGGTAAATTGGTTTCACCGCCGGCTTGAAGTTTCTGAATCAAATCAGGTTCAATCGGGTGAAGCTCAGTTACTTGTATTCCGCAGCGCGGGCATTGAATCATTTTATTAAAGCTTCCTTAGATTCTCTATTTTAAGGAGGAGCGGGGATTAAAGCAAACTCATTGGGTCAATATCGATTAAAATCTTAATTCCGCTCGGGACCCAATCCTGGTCCCCCAATAACTGTCGCGAAAAGGGATTTACGGCGGCAAGCTGAGCCGACTTCACAAGTAGGTGATAGCGAAACTGCCCTCTAAGCTTAGACAGTGGGGCTTCGGCAGGCCCCAGAACCTCGATGCTGCCATACTGCTGAGGAAATTGTGTCTTCAGAGCAAACGCGCGTCTGGCTAAAAGTCCAGCGGTCTCTTCAACCTTGCCAAGATGGGTGCCTTGAATGCGAAAGCTAACCAGTCGTCCGGCCGGAGGATAGTTTAATTGTGCTCGCGCCATCAGCTCATGTTTTGCGAAACCTTCAAAGTCGTGATTACGGGCAAAGTTAATGCTTTCATGTTCGACGTTAAAGGTTTGGATGATCACTTTACCAGGGCTTTCGCCCTCTTTTACATGCCGTCCGCTGCGGCCACTCATTTGGGTTATCAGCTGGAAGCTTCGTTCGGTGGCGCGGAAGTCTGGCAAATTAAATCCGACATCAGCAAGCACCAGGCCCACAAGTTTTAATTTTGGAAAATCCAAACCCTTGGCGATCATTTGGGTGCCCACCAAGATATCAATTTCTCCTGTTTCCATGCGCGAAATCAAGTCTTCTAAGTCAGCGCGATTTTGAATCTCATCACGATCGGCGCGGGCAATGATCTTGCCGGGGAACAGGCGAGTTAAATCGTTTTCTAAAAGCTCCGTGCCCAAGCCAATCGCCTCCAGCTCTGCTTCTTTGCAGTCGGGACACTTGGTTTTGAAGTTTTCGTGATAATCACAATAGTGACAAATCAAATGGGAATGCGCGTGCAAGGTCAGGGAAATGTCACAGTTGGGGCACTCGCGTGTATGGCCGCACGCAGGACACACTACCATCTGTGCGACACCGCGCCGATTTAAAAACAACGCCGCTTGATCGCCGCGTTCTAAAACTTCGCCCATGCGTTCATAAAGATCAGGACTTAACCAAAACGGCAGGTGCGAATACTTTTCGATCGACTTCTTTTTTTCGTCATCGTCTGATTTTTGGTGACGTAAATCGATCACTTCAATATCAGGCAAAGCGCGGTTGGCAACACGGCGGCGCAGTGTGTGCAGATGATATTTACCATCTTGGGCATTTTTCCATGACTCTAAACTGGGTGTTGCAGACCCTAAGACGACAGGGCAATTGAGCATTTTTCCCATCATTACAGCGGCGTCGCGACCATTGTATTTTAGTTTTTCATCTTGCTTAAAGCTGGGCTCATGTTCTTCGTCGACAATGATTAAACCTAAATCAGCAACCGGACAAAACAACGCGGAACGTGCGCCAATTAATATTGATTTGCGTCCCTCAACGATGTCCCACCACTGATTTGTGCGCTCGCGATCGGTTAACTGTGAATGTAACGCTGCGATTTTGTCACCAAAGCGTCGCGCGAAACGATGAATCAACTGGGGTGTTAGGGAAATTTCTGGCACCAGAACGATGCCTCGCTGACCTCGTTTTAAAACCTCTTCAAGTAAGCGCAGGTAAATTTCAGTCTTTCCTGACCCTGTCACACCAAAAATTAAATGTGTGGAAAAACCCGTGTGCTTCGCGATGTCTTCGAAGGATTTTTGTTGTTCATCTGTTAAATGTAAATTTGTATCAGCTTCAAGCTGCGGGATCACCGGGGGGCGCTTTGATTGACGGTGCTTTTCTGCTTTACGTAATGGCGGAAAAGCGGATTGCACCACTTGGCCGATTGGATGCAGATAGTATTGCGCCAGCCACTCTAGCCATTTGACAAAAGAATCCGGCAACGGAGCATAATCCGTGTCGATAGAGTCGATACTTTTGATGGCAAACTCAGGTGTTTCTGTGGCAGGCCCTAGCACCAGACCCTTCACTTTGCGACGACCCAGTGGCACGTTCACAAGTTGCCCGCGCTGCAGAGGTTCTTCGCATGAATAGGTCAATGCTTCTGAAATAGGAGCATCAACAGCCACTCGCCATAGCGAGGCAGAACTCATCTAAACCTCGTGTAGAACTCCGTAATAACTTCCTTAGCCGGTAATGATTCGAGGCCATCCCACTTTAAGTTGTTATCCAAAGAAGACGGTTGAAGCAGCGCCACTGCGGTTTGTGGACGAGCCGCCGCACTGATTAAGCGAATGGTTACGGTGTTATTACCCCAGCGCACGGTGCGAGAGCGAGGGTAAGAAAGGCCTTTGGCGAAATGATTATAGTTGTTTGCTGACATCTCAACTTGGCTGGGCAAGCGCAGCTTACGCACAACGAAGTTGTCTTGTTCAATCCAAATTCCCGGAGAACCCGCCTCTTGATCCACGGGTGAAGGCACGCCTAAGGCGTAATTAACCACGCCGCCTGTGCGCGATAAGCGCACCCAAGATTCTGGATCATACTTAATTTCATTTCCAGTGCGCGGCAAAGATTTTTTTGCATAGGCTGAATGCGGAACAATTTTGTTTTGCGCTAAGGTGTTAGCGAAAATTTCTGGATTTCTAAAGTTCAGATATTTTTCAAGGAAGTCATCTGATACTTTTTCATTTTTGCGTGTGTTGTTAACCATGCTCCATTTTAAATTGCCGTTGTAAACATATTGCAGACGGAAAGAATTTTGCAAATCTTTGCCACCAGTTACGGTCAAGCGCATTGTGCGATCGCTGTCGATAAGCCACGTTTCTTTGACGGTGACGGTGTCCTCGCCATTGGAAAATTGCAGTTCCTGTTCAATAGCGTAAATCCCTGAACCTGCATTTTCAGAAGCCTTTTGTAAGATCGTACGGGTTGGCATGATGTACGCACTTACAAACATTGGAGCTGTTAAAATAACCAAAAGAGGCAGAATAATTTTTCTCACGTACACTCCTAGTTCAAACGTTGCGCAAGCTGAAGGATGTAATTTTTAAGATCTGCACCTAGCTCTGGGTTTTGTAAAGCCAGCTCAATGTTGGCTTGCAGATAGCCTAGCTTATCACCAGCATCGTACCGTTCAGCACTAAAAGTCATCGCGTTAAGACCTTTGGTTTGGCATAAAACCTTCATGCTGTCGGTCAATTGGATTTCGCCATTAAGCGTTGGCTTTGCTGACTGCAGAATATCCATAATGCTGTTGTCAAAAGCGTAGCGGCCCGGCAGCGCCCAACGACTTTTAGTTTCAGAAGGCTTGGGCTTTTCGATCAAAGACGTCACTTTAAAAAAGCCCTCAGACTTTTCCTCGACTTCGGCAATTCCGTACTTAGACACATCTTTTTCTTCGACCTTCATGACAGAAATCGTTGAAGTACCAGTCGCTTCAAATGAATTTACGAGCTGAGCTGTGACGTTGGGTTCCCCGTGAAAGCCCATGGTGATTTCGTCACCCAATAAAACGGCAAAAGGCTCTTTGCCAATGATTGGCAACCCTGAAAGAACCGCGTGGCCCAAACCCAGGGCTTGTTTTTGACGGATGCTAATGATGTTCGCTTTTTCGCGAATGCGCGTGACCCGCTCAAGCAGTTTTTCTTTGCCGTCTTTTGCTAACTTGTCCTCGAGCTCGTAAGAAGTATCAAAAAAGTCTTCAATGGCGTGCTTGCCGCGACCGGCGATCAATACGATGTCCTCGATCCCAGCTTGGACGGCCTCTTCGACCACATAAAGGATGATCGGAGCGTCGACAATCGTCAGCATTTCTTTGGGAACAGTTTTAGTGGCCGGCAAGAAGCGTGTACCTAGACCGGCGGCGGGAATGATGGCTTTTTTTATTTTCGACATCCCTTATAAATCTCAAACGTTTCAATCTAAGACAACTGTTAACGATGAGGGCTATGGGGGTTTCGTGGGTATTTCCTTTTGAGACATTCTAGATTTTTTACGAAAGTGCCGAAATAGTATATGATAGTCTAGATCTAGGGGAGTATTCCATGAAAGTACGTTTGCATAAAACGGCTTGGCAGGTAATGGGTGGCATTTGTGCCTCTTTTGTCCTTGTCGTGTCGTTTCAAAACTGTGGCAAGGCCGGCTTTGATGCGGAACTTGGTGGTATTGAAGACTCTGGATCTTCCGACGCTTCTTTAAGTGCTAAATATGGTGAAAGCACGGCACAAAAAGTTAAATCCATCCCGTTTGCTTTTGATGCAGGTTTCGATACGATCTCTTACAACTCTTGTGCAGAAACTCATTTACGTAATAATTCTGCATTTACTTCTTTGAAGGCGGGCTCTTACCAAACTGGTGGAATTGCCCTTAAGAATCAGTTTTATTCTTACGTCGATCAAAACTTTAAACCCACTTATCCTGAAACTTCGATCACGGAAAATCAGTATAAAGAATATTTGGCAGATTCTCCATTGAATGCAAACGCTGTTGTGGCCGCGGCTATTCGCCCCCGCAGCAGTCTTTCGGATGTTTACTTGGTGGAAAGTAACAGCGGCAGCCCCGCATTGAATAAAGACGTTGTGCCAATGGTGGGAACACTGACGGACGCTTTGGTGATGGATGCTTTTATTCCCAAGGGTATCACAGCACATTACTTTCCTTTTTCTCCAGAATTTAAAGTGATGGAAGCTGGTTTCAATTTTAACAGTGATGAAACACGGGCCGATGTCGTGCGTGATATCTTTGCGAACTCGGGTATTTTGTCTGTCACTTATATGATGGAAAACGAAGATATTAATAAAGTTCGTTCCAGCAGCACCTCTGTGCCCGTGAAAACGGCCTATGGTCGCGGTTATTCTTTGGCTTTCTCACCTTATCCGGCAGCTGGTGCAGACGCGATGAATCCAAATCGTGTTTTGGCTTCTGTGACAGAGTCCGATTTAACATCACCGTCAGTGCCGACGAAACAATGGAGCTGTGGTCGGGTCTATTCGGTTTTGCGCACTCAAGATGCCGTGGCCTGTCCTGCGCATACTTATGCTGAAATTAAAAACAATCCAACAATTCGTTCTGAGTTAGATATTTTTCGTCGTCAGTTTCGGGCGGACCAGTGGGATGTGAATGTCACACTTCGTTGCGCGATTCCTAAGGGCGGTGTGTCTTGTTATAAAGAAGAAAACTTGGCTGCAAAAAACTTTGCAGAAGTTGAATACGACCTGACTAAGACTTGCTTCCGTCCGAATGCTTCGTACGGTGGAACGCCACCGACAAGTAAGTGTATGCACTTCTTGACGGTGTGTACGCGCGACTAATTGCTGGCCACACGCTCTTCTAAATATCGCTCCATTTGTGGAGGATAAGCTTTAATATACTTAACAGGGTCGACCATTCGGCCCTTTTTCTTTACGGCGAAGTGTAAATGCGCGCGCGTGCAATAGCCCGTGCAGCCGACCTCGCCAATTTTTTCTCCAGCAGAAACTTTTAAACCCTGACGGATTCTTTTGTCGATTTTGTGCAGGTGATTATATGAAGTTTCCATGCCGTTGGAGTGCAGTAACACAATAAAATTCCCAGCAGCGCGGTTGTTGCCGTATCGAACTATGATGCCTTTGCGGGGGGCAAATACGGGATCTCCGACTGGCAGCTCAAAATCAATTCCTAAGTGCGGTTGTACGCGCCCGGTGATTGGGTGCAGGCGATTGGGTTTAAATCGGCTCGCAATCTTGATGTATTCAACCGGTGCAAAAAAAGGACGATTCTCGAGTAAATCTTGAGCGCTAAAGAAGACTCCGCCGTCCTTATAGCGGACAAACTTTTTTTGAACTGCGATCCCTCTGATGTCGAGTGAAGTATTTAAAACTTCGCCATATTTTATAAACTGATTGGCTTCATAAAGACGCTCGACTGTGAAGGAAAAACGGGCGCCACGAACAACATCTCGAGAATGGGCCATATCAAAAACATAGGCGTCCATAAAACGTGTGGCCACCCAGTTACTATTTACTTTGGCCATTAAGCTGCCCATAAGAGAGCCATATACTCTGCCTTCTGCTTTCGTATGTTTCACCGTGAATTTGGGTTGATAAGATGAGGCTTCCACGCGCGCCCCTTTTTTTAAGACTCGAAACGCTTGCGAGGTTTGCGAGTCAAATATACGCAGTTCCGTTTCGGTTGGCGTCGTGCGAATTAAATAACGTGTATCGAGTGTCAAAAACAGCGTGCGCAGCCCCTTGTCGGCCGCTATGACTTGTTCGCGTTGTTTTTCGGAAAATCCATTTTGGCGTAAGATAGAAAGAAGGTTATCGCCTAATCGCACCTGTTTCGCAGTAAAAGTGTTGGCGCCTACTTCTGCTGGTTGGTAGGATGTGAATGCGAAAATGAACGCACACACGATAATTGCGAGGTTATACATCATGCCCTATCCTTTGAGCGTCGTTAAAAAACTTCCTGTTTTTTGCCTTTTTTATCTTATCGTGAACACAGCATCAGCCCAAGTGTATAATTCCTCTATCTCGGCTGCGGCGGGTGGAACTGGACGTGCGGCTGTGGAAGCCGGCGATGCAGCTTTTTTAAATCCTGCAGCTCTTGTGCATTTGAAGGGACATTATCTTTTTTCGTCCTTTGCTAAAGATGAGTTCGCGATTACGTTAAGTGACAATTCTCCGGATAATTTTTTGCCGACGGCCCTTGGTTATGTGAAGAAAAAGAAAGAGCTTTCTGCCGGAGAATTTGAATTTAGTGATATTAGTTTGTCTTTAGCAGAATTTGCCGCAGACAAGTGGGCGATGGGTTTGACGGCACACTATTTAGAATTTAAATACCCGACAATTTCTTATCGCCAGATCAACGGAGACTTGGGCTTGATCTATACGCCAAAGCCTCATATTGGTTGGGCTTTGGTTGTTTACAATATTATGGGTGAAAATACCGAGATCCCTAAAGACGTGCGACCGAAAACGACAGTGGCTGCGGGTTTTAATTATATCTACAAATCCATGGTGCGCTTCCGTTTGGATGCGACCTCCCAGTCAGAGTTTATGGCCGGGCTGGAAACCTATGTGAACAATTTTATCGTCACGCGCTTTGGTTATGCCAACGACACCGATGACAAAAGGGAACTTATTACGGCGGGGGCGGGTTTTAAAGGCCCTAGATTCGCTTTGACGTATGCTTATCAGGGAAATACGCAAATCTCAGGAGATTATCGCCATTCGATTGACTTAGAGATTCCATTTTGATAACTAACACGTTCTGTTAAAAACTCAGGAGAGATCATGGCTTCTAAAACTAAAAAAACTGAATATATTCGCGAAAAGAAAAGATCTACTAGCGGTACTAAACGCAAAGCTGCTCTACGTACTAAAGGTACAACGAAATCAGCTAAAGTTCTTTTTAAAGACTAATTGCTGTTTAAAATTAAGTATTTGAATAAGCCTTTGAAGTAACATTCAAGGGCTTTTGTACGTTGAGCCTGGTGATAAAAATAGCGCGTTGCACAAATGAAAAGGGGACTTTGAGGTCCCCTTTTTTGTTCATATTTTCGAGTTTATTGTCGAGTGCCGATCGCTCGGCGTAAAAGTCCGCCGTCTTCTTGGGCTCCGCCTTTTAGATCCCAGCGGAAAGGAAGTTCAACCCAACCTTCTTGGCCAGGATAGAAGCGCCATTTTTTTAGCGCCGCCAAGGTTTTTGCATCGAGGTTTCTAAAACCTGTCGAGCTCATCATTCTAAACTTCGAAGGATAACCGTCTTTAGAGATGTATGCAATGAAGGCCACTTTCCCTTGGTCGCCGCGCAGACGTTCTTGACGATCGTATTGGGGGCGAGGATTTCCAGGCATTTGGCGAAGTTGATCTAGGCTTCGGACTCCTGTGGGAACGCCCGCAAGTTGCGAACCTGCAGTGGGAGATCCAGTATTACCTGCTCCTGCGCCAGATTTTGTGCCCATACCATTGTTATCGCCACCGATACCAGCTTTTTTGACTGCCGCACTTCGTGCTGCTGCTTCACGTGCCGCCGCGGCCGCTGCTGCACGTTCTGCAGCTAAAGCCGATGCGATGCTGTTCGCGTTTTTTCTGCGAAGAGCTTCTTGAGCTGCCGCAAGTTGTGCCGCTTCTTCCATATTTGCGGCATCGACGGCATTTAGTTGTTCATCTTGTTCTGCAGCCAAAGCCGCAGCCATGTCATCAAGGGATTTTTTCTCTTTAGCTAAGGCGGCCTTTTGCGAGCTATCTAATTTTGCGAAGTCTTCGTTGAAGTCTTCATCCATATTCGAATCAACCGGTGTGTTGGCCAAAGCGCCGGCATCCAATTCGGGGGCCTCGATGTCGTCAATCGTCATTGGCACTGCTTGGAAGTTGGTTTTTGGCGCAATACTTCTTCCGGCCGAAGAAGCTTTTCCACCTTTGGGTGAATTCTTAGCGATGGACTTAGACAAGGCCTTTGAATTGGAAGCTTTTGTTTTTGCGATTTTCTGAGTTTTTGGTTCTGCAACCTTGGCGACGACAATGTCATCTTTGCTTGGAGTGCCGACGTCTTCAATTTTTTCTACAACTGGAGTTTCAATCCGGGCCGGAGTTCCGCCTTGAGTGGCAGGCACAGCCGCACCACGTGCCATTTTTTTCGGTGGAGCCACGTCTTCGATTTCGATAGTGATGGTTTCAGTTTTTACTTGTTCTACTAGCGGGATGCTCATCATCGCGATCAGCAGGAAAGCAGCGGCATGAACGGTCGCAGAGACCGTCATAAAGCGTGACGTCTTAGGGACCTCGGGCTCCTTATGTGCCATCAGCCACATGTTGAAATCAATAGCAGAAGAGCCGTCGTCGGTTTTCGTCGTGACGAATTCCGTTTTAGGCATTTTAAAATCAAATAGACTCAGTTGATCTTGATTATTTGACTTATTGTTGTCGGTCTCAAAACCCATAGGCACTCCTGTCTTAACAGGGTATGCATTATCAATTCCTGGGCCAAACAAAAGGCCCCTCAGTTCCAGCTGAGAGGCCTCTTCATGTAGTAATTTCAGTCTTGTACGGGCCTTGGGCAGCCACTTACTCTGGCAAAAGGCCCTCAGGCATTTGACCGTTATTGATGGCCGAAGCGACTTTTAAATGATCAGGGTTGCCGACGATTTTTAAAACCTCTTCCATAGGTAAAGGATCGGGCTTTGTGATTTTAGCTTTTTTTACCTCTAAAATACGACGGTAACTGTTTTCCAGTTGAGCTTTGTCTAAAGAGCCTTGCGCCGTGGCCTCTAGCACCGCTTCTAACGCCTGTGGGGGAGCTTCTGGGTCGTTGCAATACAAAAGCATATCAACGCCCGCTTGCAAAGCTCTGACCGGAACTTCTTGTAAGCCATAGTGATCCGTCATTGCCTTCATACCCAAATCATCTGTGACGATCAGGCCCCTATAGCGGCATTCATCGCGAATGATTTTTTGAATAAAGATTTCTGAAAGTGTTACGGGCCAATCCGGATCAATTTTCGGGAACATGATATGCGAGGTCATCACCATGTCGACGCGAGACTTGAATGTTTTTTTAAATGGAATCAACTCGCATGATTCCAACCGAGCCATGTCATGTTGTTCAACCGGGAGGTCTTCGTGACTGTCGACAAGTGTGTTGCCATGTCCCGGAAAGTGCTTCGCGCAAGTAAGGACATCTGCTTTAACGTAGCCTCGCACTAAGGCCGAAGAATGTTTTGCGACCATTTCAGGATCAGAACTTATCGAGCGATCGCCAATAACTTTATTTTCTGGATTTGTGAAAACATCCACGCACGGGGCGAAATCTAAATTGATGCCGACAGCCTTCATTTCCAGACCCATTTTATTTGCGAAGTGAAATGAAGCCGTGGGTGCATCCAGGTTGCCCAGCTTTCTTAGTGCTGGCCACAGTGTGAACGGGGGTTTAAGGCGGTGGACTCGTCCGCCCTCCATGTCGATACCAATAAACAATGGAGCTTTGTCATTTTGCTTATGTCGCAAAGATTGAATTTCCGCGCAGAGATCGTGAACTTGCTTGGGTTCAGCGACATTGCGACCAAAAAGACAGATGCCACCGATTTGATTTTCTAAAATAAATTTTTTTTCGTCTGCCGTCAGCGCGTGTCCTGAAAGGCCGATAAACATGTGTTGACCGATTACGTGCCGAATACTCATTTTAATTTCCTTTTTTCTCTTCGACTTTATTGGGTTGAGCTTTGATCATAATTCCCTGACCCGCAGGCACGCCCATTTGTTTTGTTGGTGCAGGGGCTGCGGCTTCTGCAGCTTTAACTTCTTTTGCGCGACTGATCATGTTGGCTTTGCCCTCGGGGATAGCGCCAAACAAAGTTTTCAAAATAGTCGCACTGTATGATTGTCCATTGGTAGCGTCTGCTGGATTTGCGACAAGTTCGGTGGATATTCCCTGCGCCATCGCGTTCGTGCCTAAGACTTCGCCACGGTCATTAACATAACTTAGGAATTTTACGTCTTTAAAGGTGTTAAGAATTTTCAAGGTTTTAAAGCCATTAAAGATTTCTTCTTTACCAACGAGGGCTTGGCCTTTTTGTATAGAAGCATCCTCTTCTGCGATCGCTTGGTATTCATAGTTTGTTTCAGATCTTAAGCCGTCTTTACTTTTTAGCATTAAGTAAACTAGGAAAGTTGAAAGAAATGTGCCCTTTGGAATTTTCTTTTCAATGCGTTGAACTTTGCCGTTATTTTTGATAGCCGCGATCATCGTGCCGGCTTTGAATTTTGCATCGATGGTCTTGATGTCTTTTCCGGCAAGTGTGGTGTATTCATAGGAAATCGGAGTCAGCTCAGCGTCGGCGATAGCTCTAACACTTTCCGTGACTTCGGAAGGACCTTTGCCGGTTTTAAGGAAATAAGTCGAAATAAAGTTTTTCTTTTTGGCATCGAATTCGTAACGACTGATCACGTAGCCAATATGCTGGTCGCCGGACAAAATTTTTGCGTAGCCTTCGAATAAAATGTCGGCGTGGGCTGGTTTGACAGCGAATAAAAGTACAACACTTGCAATTGTTAGAATCTTTCGGACCATTGTCGAGCTTCCTTGTGACGGACTTTATACAAAAGTCTGTCATCTCACTATAGAACAAGTCAAAGTTTTAGAGGTCGAGTTGTTGCCTCTGCTGGCATCATACGAGAGAATGATTTTACACAGATGTTAACAAAGCACAGTACTTTTATTCAGAATATCAATAACTCCAAGGGGCAAGTGGCTCTTTTTATTGCGTTGATATTCCAGGTGCTATTTTTGTTTTTCGCGATGGTTATTAACGTCGGTCTTTTGGTGCATCATAAAATCAATCTGCAAAACTCTGTGGATTTGGCTGCGTATTATGGTGCGATGAAACAAGCAGAGGGTCTGAACGTTATTGCACATACGAATTATCAGATACGCCAAAGTTGGAAGTTATTGTCTTGGCGTTATCGGATGTTGGGCAGTGCGGGGGATTTTTTCGAACATCCTTACAATAAGACGACCAAGCAACTGCAAAATGGCGACGACGACGCGATTAATATGTCGGCAGAAAAATTTTATAATGCTCCGGCATTTTGCATCACCTATGTTCCCTTCCGACCGATGCCTCCTGGCGAAAATACCTGTCAGAATGTGGCTAAAGACAGTGGTATTCCGTTATTTAAAGTTCCTGCGGTAATGATTGATTTGCCAGGTATTAGTTATGCCGTCAGAAATCTTTCAGCAGCTTTGCGAAGCAACGCGATTCAGCGCTGTAAGGACTTCGGGTCCTTTAACTATGTGATGCTAGGAAAATTTGCTGTTGCCTATAATATTGATCAAGCCAACCGCATGCTTTTAATTTCATATCTTTCCCAAGCGATGAGTCCCGGCAGTCCTGAGGCGGACTTTTATGACATTGACGGCAAAAGTGTTGCGACGGGAATGAAAACTACCTTAGTTAACAATCTGACGTCAGCAAACAAGTCGTCGATGGGCGAAAGTGACTTTAAAACTTATAACTCTCTGGGTGACAGTAATTGCAACAAAGTCGGAGTTCAAGCTGGAGCCCCGGCAAAATGGTTAGCGCCTATTAAAATTATGCCAGGGTTTGTCTATACAGACACTACGTGCGGTGACTCAATCAAGCCATTGGGTAAGATTATGGGAACAGAGGCGGGAAACCTGCCGACGCATTGGCAAGAAACTCCCATGGATTTGCAAAATGCAGTTAAAGAAATCATACCCTTCATTGGTATGCGCCAGCCGTTGCAAAATATATATAATTTTTCTTTGGGTGTGGAAAAGAATCCTTGGTGTATGGCTTATGTCGGTGCAGCAGCGACCACACGGCCTAAAATTCCGTTCTCTCCCTTTGGCGCGGTAGAGTTGAAAGCTCGTGCATTTTATAAGCCGTTTGGTGGACGTATCGGGCCTTGGTACTTTGACAAATGGGTGTCTCGGGAAACTCCGGGCCGAGGTTCTGGGCCGGGGCAGCGCCTTGATCCAAACACTTCTCCACGCATTTACGATGTCGGCAATGTGGGAGATCCCACGGATCCAAATCGTGCCCCCAATTTTAGTCGTTTCACCGGGGACACCTTAGGCTTAAAAAGTCGCAGAGTTTTGTTTCAATATGGCCGTTCGATTTATGGTCTTGATGGAACTTGGGCGAGGGATTCCAATTTGCAATCTGGGAAGGCAGTGGGTGCCTCAAGTATTGATGAGTCCCCAAATTTCGACCATTGGAAGCATATTCCTTTTCATTTTTTTGAAAAAGGCGACAGCCAAGATATTTTGGCTTGGGATTCAGAAAAAAATCAGCCATCAAGAATGCGTGAGCTCGAGCTATCAGCCATTTTACCGGATGCTTACGACTTGGCTTATTATTCGATTGAGCCGAATTTCTATCAAACGTACTACACGCGCATTCGCGATGGGTTCTTAAAAGGACCCGGCGCGGGATATTACAACGAGAAAAAAGAATTTCTTGGGGATATTGGAACGCATAAGGGTTTTAACACTGGTGGTGTTAATTACGATGAATTCAGTGTTAAAGATCAGTACGCTGTCGTTGAAAAAAGTGAGCATTTAAAAGCACAGATCGATTTTAAAAATAAGCTTACCTATATTTCTCAAAAGTGGGAAAACGCATTGACGGGTTGGGCGCCCAAGAACTTAATGGATTACAGTTTAGACGTGGATAAGTTCGGTAAGTGTGCAACCTATCCAAAGGGTGTCGACGTCAACAACAGTTCTGCAAATACGACCGTGCCAACTTCTGGTCATTGCGTATCCGGGGGCTCGACCGGATTTTCCATCAAGATGGTATCATCTGATTTCTTAAAAAGTTCGATTGATGATATAGGCGGGCAAGGTGTTTCCGGGCCGATCTTAAATCCGCCGCCAGATGATTTTTAAGAGTTTCATTATTTTTTTGTCTCAATCTGAGATGACTAGCACATAATCCTAAAACTTACTTAAGATTTCTCGACCTTTGTCCGAAAAGAATACAGGTGGGGAATGCTATGAAAAAATCAGCTTTTATCTATTCATTTGCTTTTGCTGTGGGGCAACTCTTCGCTCCGGCAGTTTCCTATTCTCAGACAACTCAATACGGTGATCCATCTGCTGGTGGCGGAGTTGTTCATCCGGCAGATACCGTGCAACTTACTCCAGGGACAAAAGAGCGCTTTAATGATAGTGCAGTTTATAGACAGGGTTCGGCTGGTTCAGCAGGACAAGGGGGAGGACGGCCGCAATCTGCTGAGCCATCCCAAGAAAATCTATCTGGCGGTGGAGCGATTACTTGTGAGGCAACGGGGCAATGCTATAACGCTGAGGGTGTGAACACTCATTTTGATCCTAATGCTCGCCAAGCTGCAAGTACCACTCGAGAAGGAACAAATGATTCCGCAGACGCTGCAAATGCAGGCGGCTCCGCTGCAAGGGGTGGTGCAGATGGCACTGATGGAATGGGGAAACAGTTGGATTCAGGCGCTATAAATGCAGCGATTGGGAAACTTGCGAGTTTGCAGTCTACGGGTGTCACTCAAGGGGGAGTTTTCCCTAGTTTCAAAATTATTTTATCATCTCATCAAAAGTATCTTGCAGACAAACCAACATGTGTAGCTCGGCATACGAGTGCTGCGAGTGCATGCTTGGAACATCTAAGTCCTAATATCTTGTCGGGTATAACGACCTTGAACACTTTGCTTTCTACTGTTGGTGGCGCGACAGTGAATGATAGTTGCAGCACATTTGCAAAAGCAATGAACCTGGCAAAAGGTGCAATGACCGCTTATACAGCGGCTTGCGGAACGATGAAAGCTGGTTGTGGACTATCGTGCGTTAGTGCACGAAGCAGCCTAGAAGCGATAAAAAAAGCTATTGCTACTGATGCTTCAAATTGTTCTTTAAGTGACCAATTTACTCGAGTCGCATGTGCGGGGACTTTAGCATCCTATCGCGCAGGTTTAACAAGCTTAGCAGGGTTGGTTGAAAAAGAACTAAACAAGGCTGTGGCGGAGTCGATGGCTGGTAAAGCCTCACTTTGTACTGAAAAATACGCTCAGCTGATTACTTCGGGCCTTTCGGGAATTCTCTCCTTAATGAATTCCGCAAAACAAGGTAATAAGTGTGATGAGCAAACTGCAGCGGCAGAAACTGATGTTTGTAAGGTGGCGGCGACTGCCAGTACTGAAGCGTGTGTGTGTAAAGTGGAAACTTCGCAGGCTTGTATTTGTTTAAGAAATCCGCGTTTGCCGGGTTGTGGAAGTGGTTTGGCTGAAGCGAACCAAGGTGGCGGTAATAAT
Organism: Bdellovibrio sp.; assembly: GCA_013360185.1. GTDB lineage: Bacteria > Bdellovibrionota > Bdellovibrionia > Bdellovibrionales > Bdellovibrionaceae > Bdellovibrio. The sequence goes on along the minus strand of JABWCO010000002.1, from coordinate 32,548 downwards.
TATGCGGGTCTTGGTGCAAATGATAAAACAAACGCACCCACAAATGCGGGATCTGACCTATCAGGTTTAGATACTAGCAGCTTAGGCATTCAACAAGGCGAAAGAAATCCAACGAGTGCTAGTGGTGCTCCACCTCCAACAGGTGGCTCTGCCGGTATCGGTGGCGGCGGTGGCGGAAGTGGTGGCGGTGCCGATGGTGGTGCCGGTGCTAAGAAGGGTTTGAATGCAAACATTCTTGGCGGGGCTTCCGGTGGCGGCGGCGGAGGATGGGGTTCTGGTGGAGGCTCATCTGCTGCGAATTCGAAATATCGATCGTACCTTCCTGGTGGCGCCAATGATCCCAACAAAGGGATGGCGGGCCAGCAGGCTTGGACGAAAGAAGTTACAGGCCAAGGTGGCAAATCTAATTTCGAAAAAGTTAAAGACCGCTATCGTGATAATAAGAACTCGTTACTAAATAACTAGGAGAGCACACATGAAAAATTCGATTATCAAATTTTCGGTAGCAGTTTCAATAGCTCTTCAGCCAGCAGTTCTTTATGCGGGTTCGACAGGTGTTGAAAGTACGGCCTCTCCAAGTAACACTTCAGTAAAAGATTCTGCCGATAAGTCAAAAGGTGCGAACAGTGGTGCTCAAGCGCAGCAAATTATTTCTGCGGGAATGATGTTTGCGATGGCAGCGATGCAAAGGCCTCCTTGCGTGGCCGGTGGCCCTGGCTCTGGTGCCGCCTGTGCGATGATGGCAGCCATGATTGGTATGGGAGTTTTATCTTTAGCGCAAAGTAAAGAACATGCCTCTGCTGCAGATTCTGCCGGATACACGAGTGGACTGACCGACGGATTGGGTAAAAATCCTTACGATTACAGTAACATTGATATCAAAGATCCAAACAACCCGGCGAACTCTGATCCTAACGTTCGCGCCTTAGGCAGTAACCTAAAAAAGCTATCTGATATCGTCGATGCCAAAGGGAATATTAAGACTCCAGATGGCAAAAAATATAAGGCTTCTGACTTCTCTTCTCAGTCAGCAATGGCTGCGGCGGGTGTGCCTAACGGTGCTGCTTTAGGTGCGATGGCTGCTTATGATGCGGTTCAAAAGAAGGCCGCTGCAAAAGTTGAAAAGCTAAAGATCGGTGCATCGACGGAAGCTATGGGCTTTGACGATGGTGGAGGTTCTGGCGCAAGTTCTACGGCTTCATCATCAGACAGCGGTGGTGGTTATGCTGCGGCCGCGGCACCAGTTGGTGTCGTGCGTGATCCATCCAGTTTGGCGGGTATGCAAAAGAACTATAACGGTGAACCGATTGGTGTCGCTGCAGATAGTATCTTCTTGATGATGAATCGCCGCTATAAAGTGAAAGAAAGCCAAGAGTCTTTCTTTAATGAATCAGATTTGCTTTTACAAAAGTAACTTAGATAAAGATCTTATCCGAGGCAATGGTGTTTTCTATAACGGTTGCACCATTGCCTACGATGACATTCTTTAATTCGACACCGTCTTTAATCACACATCCCGAGCCAACAGTAACGATACCTGATAGCTTTGCTGAGGGCGATATTTGTGCATCTTCAGTGTAAACGACTTGTGCATGATCCGTTTTCGCAAAACTTACGGGCTTTGCTGAAAAATCTTTTAGATTCTTTATAAGTGTTTTTTTCTGATAAGAATCTTCCGCAGAAAAAAGATATTTAAAACATTCCTCTGAGGCGTGCAAAAAATCTTTTGGATTTCCGGTTTCAAACCAGGTCGCCTTAAACGGATGAATCTCGACAGTTTCACCATCAGCCAAAGCTTTGGTTAAAGAGTCGTATAAAATATTAGATTCACCTTCTAGGGGAATATACTTAAACACCCGGTCAGAAAGAATCTGAGCGCCCACGAAATGCCAGCCCTTTGTGCTTCCAGGTAAAGCTGTTTTGCCAAAACCTAAAACTTTGCCATTCGCATCAGTCCACACGCCGCCAAACTGTGTTCCGACAGCAGGATGTTCCATCACCATCAGTGTCGCGATGGGTTTGTGCTTTTTATGATTGGCCATGGCGATTTTTAATGTGTCAGCATCTTCTGAAAGGATAACCTCATCCGCATTCATCATCAGAAAGTCACCGCCACCGATAAAGTGTTCTCGGGCTTTTCCTAAGCCACCACCACTGCCTAAAATTTTCTCGACTTCATCAGAGAAATGTAAAGCCTTCGCTTTATGGGGAAGAGTGTGGAAAAGTTCGTGGATTCTGTGCGGGAGGTGAAAGGTGTTAACCACTAAGGTATCAATTGTAAAGCCCCGTAAAAAACTTAATGCGTGGGCAGCGAGGGGAATCGTTAAAAAAGGAATCGCAGGCTTTGGCAGAATTTCGGTATAGGGGCGCAGGCGAGTGCCTTCACCCGCCGCCAAAAGCATTACGTTCATAAGTTTTCGTACTTTCTTTCTAAGGCGCCAGAATCGATCAGAACGTCAGCGAAAGTTTTGTACTCTGGGAACTCGTTGATGGCCTTCATCACGCGGCGAAGGGTTCCCGGCAAATATTTAAGATAACGACGATCTTGGCGTTGATGATAGAAACTTGCGAAACTGCCACAAGCTTTAAAACAGCGCTGGACAGACTGAAGTTCATAGATCCTATCAAAGTGTTCTCGCGAAAAATCCTTGGGCAAATACTCTTTGGATCTTTCTAAATAATAATCAATCAAATCTTTTGCCATGGCATCAGTCATATCGACATAGGAATCACGCATAAGACTGACAAGGTCATACTGAATAGGTCCCAATCGTGCATCTTGAAAGTCGATCACGGTCATTTTATCAAGTTTGATCATCAAATTGCGAGAGTGATAATCGCGATGGGCAATGCGTTTAGGCTCATTATCTAAGCGTGTGCAAACATCTAAAAAGATATTCGACATTTCTTTCGCGACGGCTTCGTTGAAATTGAAGTTTAAGATGCCGTGAATCAGATTGTCTTTGCCGTAGTTCATTTCCCACAGAAATTTTTCCGTATCGAATTTAACTTTGAAAGCGGTGCATTCTGATTTATCTAAAGTGGCAGGGTGATGAATTTTAACTATTTCATCCACCGCCATTTTATAAAACTCGATTGCCGCATCTTGATTTTGGCTTTCCCAAAATTTACGTTCTAAAGTGAGGTCACCCAGGTCTTCTAAAAGGACCAGGCCTTCAGTAGGTGACATGGCGATAACTTGTGGAACTTGCACGCCATTTTTAGCGAAGTGATTTAGGACACTCAAAAATGGATAGTTGTCCGGATTAAATGGTTCCCAGCGCATCAACACCCAAGACTGGGTATCCAAAACGACACGGTAATAGCGACGATTGGAAGCGTCCCCCGCCAAGGAGAAAACCTTGTAGGTGCTTGAGTTTAAAGAGCGATTTAGGAATGGAACTAAAAAATCATCATGAGTGACCATGAGAAAATTCTCACAGACACTGCAATGATTTACAAGAATTAAACTATTGGGCGTCGAGAGGCGACTCTTTCATAAAAAAGAGCTCTAAAACCTCACGCAAACCTTGAGTCGTTAGCGGAGCGCGATCAACTTCAAAACAATTTACAGAGACCTCGTCCAGAAGATCTGAATGCAAGGTTGCTGCGAGCTCTTCAAGACTTTGGAAGGAGCTCGTGATGATCAAGGGCTCATCTGAAAAACGATCTTCGCCAATATAATCCATCAGAAGTTCTTGTTCTGCGGAATTAAGTGCTGCCACGTTTTCGATATAAATTGTCATGGCACCCATTTTTGCAATGTCTTGAGAAGAGTGCAGTTGTCCCTTGATATCGTTAAAAGGAACAAAGGCCCAGCGACCTGTGATTTCGTGCAGCTGCAAAGCGACCTTTTTGTTTGTCAGTTCGGAGCGCCCTTCCAAGTGAATTAGATTTGAAATCAGATCTTCAGCTGGACCTTCGTTGAGTTCCGTATCATCCGCAGACAAGATCTCATCTATCGTGGGCATAGGCTCTTCGCCGAAAAGTAAAACATTATCCAATGTTAAGTTGGCTTTGCTTAGTTCCATTAAATTGGCTTCTTTTTGTTCAAGATGCCATTTGTACATAGCGGGCTCTAAGACCATTCTTACTAACTGAGTGACCCCTTGCTGCTTTTCTTTATTCAAGTCATCAGCTGAAGGGATAACGGCCGTTCCTAAGATAGCCCCATTCACACATAATGGTATGTGCAGATCGCGCCCCTTGGTGAAGGCGTCCTCTGATTTAACATCCGTCAGATCCATCAGTTGGCGAATCTGTAAGCCCTTCCCATAGCGGCTAGAAAGAATTTGTCTCAATCGGTTCACGAAAGAGCTATCCAATGTCGATTGCTGCATATACCACTTACCCCTTAAACTAAGTCACAGAGCTTACACAGTTCAAGGTTAGTGCCAAGATTTGTCAGTGCGAACATTCGTCAGCAATTCTAGCAAGATAGCTTATTAGGGAGGGGTAAAATGGACACGCTAAGGAGGTCCTGAAAACCCGCTAAGTTTCGATCACACCAGTAAAATATTTAGGGTCCCGGACCGAAAGTGGCACAGTGATCCAAGACAGAAATGAATTGCCCCGCGCAGGGATCCTTTATAAACCGTGAGCAACTTGGGGAGTACTTATGAAAAGTCTTATTCTGTCTTTGTTTTTGGTTTCTTTTGCACAAGCAGCTTTGGCTGGCGGCAAAATGGTTTGCGATGTTGAAATCGCAGTCGATGGTGAAGAAAAGGTTATCCAAACTTACGAACTTCCAAAAAGCAGTGATCCCCATGGTGCTATCGATGTCGTTAAGCTTTCCCAGTTTGGTGGAGTGACTTTATTGTTAGCAGTTCAGCCTGATGATGTTGCGGTGATCAGTATTTATTCTGACCAGTTACAGATCGGCTCAAGCAGCAAAGGACAAGTTTTTGGCCTGCAAGCGGTACAACACCAATTGATTTTGCCAAGTCCGGGTGTTGGCGTGAACAGCATTATTGTGTTCTGCCAATCAGTTGAATAGTGGCCTTAAGAATTTAGAATAAAAAAAGGGTCTTCCAACACAGGAAGACCCTTTTGTTTTTTGGTATTTAGTAAAAACTAGCGAGCTAGTTTACGCTTATCTAAGCCGTATTTTTCAACTTTCATAATCAAACCCGCGCGGCTGATGCCCAGCTCTTTTGCAAGTTTAGATTTATTCCAGCCAGTACGGCGCAGACCTTCGCGAATCATTTCGCGTTCTAGATCTTCTAAAGCGTCTTTCAGCTTACCTTGCAAACGAGAACCTTGAACTTTGTTCTTTTCGCCAGCCTCTAAAACTTTTGGTGAAAGAAGTTCCGCCATCAGTTTTGTCTCGTCGCCAGAAAGAACACAAAGTCTTTCGATTTCATTTTGCAATTCACGCACGTTACCTGGCCATGGATAATCATACAATTTTTCCAAAGCGCGTTTCGTGATTTGGCGTTTCGGTCCACCTTGTTGATCGTGGATTTTGCTTAAGAAGAAGTCCACTAGGAAAGGAATGTCTTCTTTTCTTTCACGTAATGGTGGGACGCGGATGTTGATAACGTTTAAGCGATAGTACAAGTCCTCACGGAATGTACCTTGCTCGACCATTTCTTTAAGGTTGCGATTTGTCGCCGCAACGATACGTACATCCACTTTTCTTTGTTCTGTTGCACCCACCGGAGTGAAGGTACCTTCTTGTAATACACGTAGAAGTTTCACTTGCATTTGTGGTGAGGTATCACCGATCTCATCCAAGAAGAATGTACCTTTGTCAGCCATTTCGAAAAGACCTTTTTTATCTTTCAAAGCGCCTGTGAACGAGCCCTTTACGTGACCAAAAAGTTCTGACTCTAATAAATTGTCATTGAAGGCAGAGCAGTTCTGAATGACGAAAGCTTTGTCTTTACGGTGAGAGTTGTAATGGATTGATTTTGCAATCAACTCTTTACCAGTACCGTTTTCCCCTTGCACAAGAACTGTGGAATCAGCACCTTTGATTTTATCCATCAAAGCATACAATGATTGCATTGGTTTTGATTTGCCGATCATGTTGTCGTACTTGAAGCGGTTGCCAAGTTCTTTATTAAGTTCTTTAATGCGATCTTCGCGCGAAGAAATTTCTAAGTGCAACGTCACGATTTCTTGTGCCACAAGTTCACAAAGTTCGTTAAAGTGCGTGCGCTCTTGATCGTCTAAGAATTTCAATTTGCCCAAGCATTTTTCGATGACTTCGCCTGACATTCCGAAAGCAGCCAAGCGTTCACGAATTTCACTCATGCGAGCTGTGAAGTTCGCATCACGGAAGAATCCCATGGCAACGACGGTGCCAACGCAATCGTTGTCGATCATGATAGGGAATATGCCTACGTCAAAACCGACGATGTCCCACTTGCGCAGGCTAAAACGGTTTTGAGAAGTGCGAAGATCGTCTAATGATTTAGTTACCAGCTCAGCGATACTTGCCTGACCAGCTTCTTTTTTTACCAGGGCAGCGATCGCAGGATTGCTGAAAACAACTTTTTCAGAATCATAGCCTTTAAGTGTTCCGCGTTCGTCTGTGAAAACAACGTCAATGTTCCACCATGCGCTAAGAATATGTTTGAGCTTGTTAATCACATGTATATGTTCAAACTCATCCCAATTAATCATAATCTCGTCCTTTCGGTGACGTAAAAGTGTCAAATCTTTTATCGTCAACAAAGTAGACAAACTTTAGAGATCGTCGAAAAAGTATGCAAACCTAGACTTTAGATTTGCACGACAATCTCATTCTGAGAAAAGATGATTTTTAGGTGTGTTGCAGGCTATGGAAGCGGAAATACTCGCCTTGTTGGTCTAGCAAGTTTTTGTGATTGCCGATTTCGACGATTTCGCCAGCCTTTAAGACAACAATTTTGTCGGCCTTTTGAATAGTGGATAATCTGTGGGCAACGACAATGGCCGTGCGGCCTTCCATAAGGTGATCGATCCCTTTTTGTACTTCGATTTCACTGGCTGTATCAAGAGCACTCGTCGCTTCATCGAGGATCAAGATGGGCGCATCTTTGAACATCGCGCGAGCAATGCTGATGCGTTGCTTTTCGCCGCCTGATAAAAGATTGCCCCTGTCGCCAACGCGGCTTTCGTAGCCTTTGGGCATCTTCATAATAAAGTCGTGAGCATTTGCAAGTTTAGCCATGGCCATGACATCCGCACGGTCCCGATTATAGTCACCAGCCCAGATATTTTTTTCGATGGTGTCACTGAATAAGAAAACATCTTGTGTGACTAGGGCAATATTACGGCGCAGATCTTTAAGGCCGACGTCGAGAATATTCACCCCATCCACTAAAATTTCACCGGAAGTCGCATCAAAGAATCGTTCTAGTAAGTTTACAATCGTCGACTTACCACTTCCGCTAGAGCCTACTAAGGCAACAACTTCCCCACGATTGATCTCAAGGTTGATGTTCTTAAGAATCATGTCTTTGCCATAAGTAAAGCTGACATTTTTATAAACGATTTTTTTCCAGTCTTTGGGAAACGGGTGCGCATTTACTTTCTCTGGCACCTCGGAAGGGTCTTCGATAATCGAGAAAATACGATTTGTGGAAATGCCCACTTCTTGGATACGCACGTAAGCTTCTTGCAGACGCTTAATTGCAGGGTTTAGTTGCAGTAAGGCTGCTGAAAAGCCAATAAAGGTTCCAGCAGTAGAGCGACCTGCCGCGATTTCAAAACTTGTGTAAACAACAGCACCTAAGATGACAATTGTTGCAATCAGTTCAGAGGCAGGGCCCGCTGCTTCTTGACGTTTATAGACTGTCTTTCTGATATCTAGGTATTTATTGGAATCCCGAATCAAGCGGTTGGCCATGTCTTTTTCAAGATTGAATGACTGGATGATGCGAATGCCATCAAGGCTTTCTTTGATGGTTGAGGTCATGTACTCCAAGGCGTCACGTTCCTGCGGAATGTACTTACGCATACTGCGAGCGATGGACTTTAAGATCATAGCGATTATTGGAGCAGCCATCATCATGGCTAAGGTGAGCTTCCAATCTAAGTGTAGCATGATGCCGATGAGGAAAATAAACTGCAGGGGATAAAGAAACACGTCAGCTACGACACGCAAGCCATCTTGGATGGTGCGAATGTCATTCAAGATGCGGCTGATCAAGCCACCGGCACCTGCGTGATAGTTATTATGAAAAGACAGGTTCAAAGACATAAACTTTTGCTGCAGGCGTTGACGAACATTTTGCACTAAACATTCAGCGACAAAGTTCATCGTAAAAATATGGAAGTACCTGGATACGGCCATAATGACCGCTAAACCTAACATAAGCGGAGCCAGGTTAAGAACTTTTTCGTGTTCACCCGCAGAAAGGCCGTCAAAAAGATCTTTAAGAAGTTTTGTCGAAGTGGCCATCGCGGTGGCGTAGAAAACACCAGTAATCGCGACCAGCGTCAGTTGTTTTTTAAATACTTTAAGTTCAGGGAGCAGCTTCTTTACATTAGATAACATTTCACTTCCAAGCTTTGCATCGCTTCAGATTAAATCGTGGTGTTTACGCCACTGACATATCTTTTTAGATATTGTCCCGTCAGGCTTTTCTTCACCTTCATGATATCATCTGGGGTGCCCTGCGCTACGATGTTTCCGCCTTTTTTACCCGCTTCCGGGCCTAGGTCAATGATATAATCAGACCCACGGATCACATCTAAGTTGTGTTCAACGACAACGACACTGCCGCCGGTTTCGATCAATTTATTTAGAACCTTCATTAATAGTTCGACCTCTTTAAAATGCAGGCCGGTTGTTGGCTCATCTAAAATATATAAAGTCGATTTTTGCTGAACTTGGGACAGTTCTTTGGCGATTTTAAGGCGTTGCGATTCGCCTCCGCTTAAAGAGTTCGCGGGCTGTCCCAGTTGCAGATAGTCTAAGCCCACTTCTTTAAGGACACTTAAGGGCTTCCGAATATTTGGATGAGCAACAAAGAAGTTCATTGCCTCGTTGACTGTCATAGACAAAATTTCGTGCACATTTTTATTTTTGTACTGAATTTCTAAAATTTCGGGACGGTACTTTTTGCTGTCGCAGACGTCACATGGAATAACCACGTTATCCATAAACATCATGTCGATCTCTTCATAGCCAGTCCCTTTGCAAGCCGGGCAACGGCCACCATCCACATTCAAACTGAATGTGCCGGGTGTGTAACCACGAGACTGAGCTTCAGGGGTCGTCGCCATAATCGTACGAATCGCATCAAAGGCTTTAAGGTAGGTGATCGGCGAACTGCGCGCTGATTTCCCAATCGGTGACTGGTCGATCAAAAGAACGTTTTTAATATGATCAACGCCATCAATACCCGCGTATTCTTGTGCCGGAAGATATTCGATATCTAAGGCACGCGCTAAAGCAGGATAAAGAGTCTTAGAGATCAATGTGGATTTTCCAGATCCACTGACACCCGTTACCGTCACAAGTCGGTTTAAAGGAATCGTGACATCCAGGTTTTTCAGGTTGTGCCCTTTGGCACCACGTAATTCAATTTTTACTTTGTACGAATCCACATCCACAGGGCGAATCGTGCGCAAGGGCGCATGGGTTTTTTCTTTTAAGTAAGGCGCCGTATTTGATTTTTCAAAAGAGAAAAACTGCTTCGTTTCGCCTGCGTAAACGACTTCTCCACCAAGATATCCAGATCCAGGACCCATTTCGATGATGTGTTCGCTGGCCTTAATCACGTCGTGATCATGTTCTACGATCACCAAGGTGTTACCAAGCTCTTTAAGGTCTTTAAGAATAGAAATCAGGCGATCATTGTCGCGGGGGTGTAAGCCGACGGTCGGTTCATCCAAGACATATAGCGCCTGTGACAATCCTGAACCTAATTGGTTGGCTAAAATTAAGCGCTGATATTCACCACCAGATAAAGTTCTGGTTTCACGACTTAAGGATAAATAATGAACCCCAACCCGCATAAGGAACTCTAAGCGTGCGCGGATTTGTTTTAAAACCTCTGCGGCAACTTCCAATTGGTACGGGGTCGGTTTCAGTTTTTCAAAGAAGGCTTGTAAGTCTTCGATCGTCATGGACGACAAATCATTGATATTCGAGCTTTCAATTAAAACATGGTTCGCTTCGTTGCGCAGGCGCGCCCCTTTGCACGTAGGACATACGAAGGGACTGCGGAAACGCGAAATAAATACGCGCACATGCATTTTGTATTTAATTTGATCAAGATATTCAAAAAGCCCGCGAACTCCAAAGAAGTCCTCGGTGCCATTCCAAATAAGATCGCGCTGTTCTTTCGGCAGCTCACTCCAAGGGGTGTGCACGTCGATTTTTGCTTTTTTACAGTAACTTAAAAGCTGCTTTTTTTCATGGGCAGCACTCGGCATCCAAAACGGACTTAAAGCACCTTGTGCAATAGTCATATTGGGATTTGGAATTACTTTTCCTTCGTCGACCTCAAGAATGTTGCCAAAGCCCTTACAAGTTGGGCAGGCACCGATCGGAGAATTAAAACTAAAAAGGCGTGAACTTAATTGCGGTGGAGTATAACCACACACCGGACAAGAAGCTTCTTCGCTGACTTGCAGGCGTTCGCCCTCTGTCGTCAACACGGTCGCGCGACGAGTAACTAGTGTCGTATTGTATTTGATGCTGGCTTCATAAGCTTGAGTCAAAGAATCCGCAATGCGCCCTTGTTCGTCTGAGTTAAAGCTCATGCGATCTATGACAAGATAAAAAGTTTCTTTCGGCAGACCTTTTTTAATAGCAGCTGGGTCGCCGATCTCAACAACCGTACCCATGTCTTCTTTTGTAGTCCCTGGTGCCGTCGAAGGGACAATGGTGGTCGCAGCAGGAATAGGGGCTGCGGCTTTTTTAGAAGCTTTTTTTCCAGCAGTTTTTTTCGTAGCTGCTTTTGCGGCAGGCGGTGCTTCGCTGGCCTTTGGAATGTAAATGCGAAGGTAACCATCTTGCAAAAGCAGTGAGTGAAGTTTTTTACCTTCTGCGACACGGCTTTGCGCATTGATTTCAACTAGGATGTAACCACGTTTGCCATTAAAAAGTTTAATGACCTTGTCGGTGGCTTCTGTGACGCTTTCTTTTTCGGTCGGGCAGTGGTGGGTGGGGCAGTACGACTTGCCAATTTTTTCGTACAGCAAGCGCAAGTAATCAATGATTTCAGTTGTTGTGCCCACCGTTGAACGTGAACTTTTGATGGTGTTCTTTTGTTCAATCGAAATTGCCGGAGGAATATTATTAATGCCTTCAATATCAGGCTTAGGGGCTTTATTTAAAAATTGTCGAGCATAGTTCGACATACTTTCAATAAAGCGACGTTGGCCTTCAGCAAATAAAGTTTCAAAGGCAAGCGAGGACTTTCCTGATCCACTGGGTCCACAAACGACTGTCATTGAGCCGACAGGAATTTTAACCTCAATGTTTTTTAGATTGTTCTGTTTCACCCCCCAGAGGTGAATATTCTTCATTCAGACAAATCCTGTTTGTAAAAGTCCGTCGCTTCTTCGGCTTTGTTAGACGCGGCTGTTGGTTCAGTGCCCTCTACGAATGCCTGACGGAGAATCTTCTTAGTGGAAGCAGAAGCTAGCTTACCAGTTTCGGAATCGATATTAGCAAAGACGATTCCGTCAGGCACTGGGAAACTCATCTGAGGCAGTCCGTCGTGAGCCACTTTCATGTAATCAAGCCAGATAGGTAACGCCGAACGTCCACCCACTTCGCCCTTGCCGATACTCTTTTCTTTGTCAAAACCCACCCAAACGCCCGTAGCAACTTGCGGTGTGTAACCGATGAACCATGCGTCATAGTAGTTGTTCGTTGAACCTGTTTTGCCAGCGACTTCACGTCCCAAGGCCCGTGCTTGTCCCCCGGTTCCTCCAGCGTCTTCAATCACGCCACGCAGAAGGGTTGTCATCACATAGGCTGTCGTTGGACGAATCAGTTGGTTTGGATCTTGGAAGAAAATAAATTCATCTAGCTTCGCGTGCTTTGGATCCTTCTTTTTTGGCTCTTGTGCCGCATCATTGGCCGCGGCGTTTGCTTGCGCTTCTAAATAAGCTTTGCGACGAGTTTCAAAGTCGTCAGAGATAGTCTTAATCTCTTTGTCAAAGCGTGTATCCAGAGTTGTCTGCTGCAGGATCACTTTGCCATTGGCATCTTCAACCTTGCGAATTAGCAGTGGAGAAATTCTTTTCCCTAAACGACCGAACTCTGCAAAAACTTTAGTCATTTCATATAAAGTCACGCTGCTGGAACCAAGCGCTAAAGTAAAATCCGGATTCAGCGGAGAATAAATACCTAAGCGACGTGCATATTCCGTCGCCCAAGGAACACCCACATCTTCAATAATTTTTACTGTAGGAATATTCAGAGATTTGACCAAGGCATTTCTGAATAAGATGTCGCCGCCAAAACTTTTTGAGTGATTTGATGGTTTCCAAACTTTTGGATCACCCTGTCCTTCGGAATCAGAAGATCCCCCTTCTTCATACACAATCGGAGCATCCATGATCGGTGTTGCAGGGGTATAACCTTTTTCTAAAGCCGAAGCGTAAACAATAGCCTTAAATGCCGAGCCTGTTTGGCGAGGAGCTTGAATGGCGCGATTGAATTCACTTTTCGCAAAACTAGATCCGCCAACCATCGCTAGAATGTCTTGTGTTTCTTGGTCAAAAGAAATCAGAGAGCCTTCAACCAACGGTTCTTGATCAAGCTCTAATCCCAAATACTTATTAAAGTCAGGAAGATTTTGTGGCGTGAGCTTCTTTTTAGCCAAAGAGTTTTCAAGACGAGTCGACGTAAATTTATCGGCAACTACTTTAACCAGAATCACATCACCCTTTTTTAAAGCCTCTGAGGGTTTTTTCACTGTAGCAAGGTCCCAGCGAATTTCTGGGTCAGGCTTACGAGCCCAAGTCATAGACTCTAAATCAATCAGACCTTGAGTTTCTGGTAAAGCCACCGTGACCAATCCCGTGGTGTCATTGATCTCTGTAACAACACCTTGAACAGAATCTTTGAGCTTGATGTAAGGAGGCAACAAAGGATGTTCTTTGCTGTCTTTAGCTGATTTCACCGGAACGATGTCAGCAAATTTACCATCAGGCATAATGATGCGCTCGGGAGTAAAGTCAGAGACAAGTTTTTTCTGATTTTCTTTTAAGAACTCTTGAATACCATCAGCTTCAGAAATATTTTTTAAAGGACCACGATAGCCCTGACGTTTATCTAATGACTTTAAGCCCGCCAGAACTGAGTTTTGTGCCGCAAGCTGCTTATCTAAATCAAGGCTTGTGTAAATTTTTAAGCCTTTATCCAAGACCGTGTCTTCACCAAGTTGTGCTACTAAAAGCTGGCGCACGGTTTCTAAGAAAAAGGGGGCGAACTCTTCATAATTTTCACGAACGTAAACTTTGACAGGCTCTTTGATGGCCGCTTCGGCTTCTTCTTTCTTAATAAAGCCGACTTCTGCCATACGGCGCAATACATAGACTTGTCGTTCTTTGGCGCGCACTGGGTTTCTTACTGGGCTATAGGCACTTGGAGCTTTTGGTAAACCGGCTAAGATGGCCATTTCAGACAACGTTAATTTACTGACTGTTTTGCGATAGTACACTTGGGCCGCTTGTTCGATACCGTAAGCACCTTGACCGAAATAAATTTGGTTCAGGTAAAGATACAAGATATCGTCTTTGCTAAGATTCTTTTCCATTTCGATGGCCAAAAGAATGTCGCGCAATTTACGCGTTAAAGTCTTTTCATCCGTCAGCAACAAAGTTTTTGCAACCTGTTGAGTGATCGTCGAACCACCTTGAACTGATCTGCCGGCTCTTAAGTTCGCAAGGGCTGCACGGAAAATTGCCTGAGGATTGATTCCTTTGTGTTGATAAAACTGATCATCTTCTGCGGCCAAGAAGGCATTGACGACGTTCTTAGGAATTTTATCAAAATTCACTAAGGTGCGACGCTCACGCAGGAATTCACCAATTCTCTTTCCGTTGCGATCATACACTTGGCTGACCAACAAAGGTTGAAAGTCTTTAACTGTGATCAGTTGAGGTAATGAGGACTGGACAGACTTTACGATAAGGTATGCGCCAAGAATTCCAATAAGGCCAAGAGCAACAAAAAAGAGGATGATTTTTTTTAACACGAAAAAGGGCTCCTTTTAAGAGCCCTCATTCTAGCAGTGTGATGTGTGTGGGTCTAGCAGACTGTCGTATTAGCTGAGTGCGTGAGAGTATGTCCTCGACGAATGACGGGGGCATACTGAGCTAGCCCGAAGGCGTGCTACTGTATTCCGTGAATATCCTTGTATTTCTTAACTTCTTCTTGGATGTTCTTGATGCTTCCGCAATCCTTGTATGCGGGATTTTTTGCAATAGAATTTAAGTTTTGCACTTCATCGGCAATAGTTTGAGCAGCGTCCGACGCTGACAAGTCTTTTTTTGTTTTAGGTACTGGTCCCAAGGAAAGTAACTCGTTATTTGCAGTCGTCAATGATTTCTGTGTACTCGCCGTCTTTGCTTGCAGAGCTTGTAAGTTTTTTTGAAGTTTTGAGTAAGCAGATTGCATCTGTTGTTGTGATCTTGTGCCCAGGTCAATCACACTTTGCAGAGCTTCTTTTTTGCTTTCAGCAGCATCTTTGGCAATTTCATTTAATTGATTTTGTGCCAAATTTAAAGAATCTTGGATATTGTCCATAGTGGATTGAGTATCCGCAATTTTCTTTTCGAGCGTTTCTTGTTGATTTTGTGTTTGTTCATTCAGCTGGATTCTTTGTTGATAGAAATCAGCCATGCAGGTTGAATAGGTACGGGTCATTTCAAGCTTCTTCTTTTTTGCCTGACCAATAAAGTTGGCACTACTTGACGTGCTCGAGCCCATCATTTTCTCATATTCAGCCTTCATTTTATTTACTTCAGCCATGCATGCTAACTTTCCCGTAGACTCAGATAGTTTATTTAAAGCACGTGCTTTGTTTCTTAAAAGTGCTGTTAATTGCCCTCGTAGGCTTAGAATTTCGTCGCCCTTCGAACGCAAGTCCTGTGCAGCTTGAGCTTGGGTCTTCTGGAAGTCAGCAATGCGTTCACGTTCATCTTGATTGAATTTTTTTTCCTTTTCTTTGTAGTCTTCTTGCGCTTTGGTTAGATCTTCTTGAATTTTTTGGACTTCTTTATCGTAATCAGCCTGCAGCTCCGCAGCTTCTTTTGCTAGATCTGCAAGTTCCTTTTCGTCTTCTTTAATATCCTTTTGTAGGCTTTTACGGCTTTCAGAAGCATCGCGAGTGCTCATTTGTGGGCACTTGTTGGCTACTTGTTGATTGTTTGCATTCGGAATCCCCAGGGCGGCTCCAATGGCACTCGCAGTATCAAAATCCTCTTCTTCTAGTTCTTTGCCACAGGCCATTGAATTAGCTGCGCAACTTTTGCCAAGGCCTGCATCATTGCAGGCCTTAGTAATATTACGACGAATTTCTGCGGCTTGTTTGTCTACGTCATTGCAGTTTACGCCTTTGTCGTCATCAAAGTTAACTCGACCGTCGACATAAGCACCGATACATTTGAGCTCGGCTTTCATTTTGTCTTTTGCAGAGCCTCCCAATTTTTCAGCATCTGCTTTACATTTTTCTTCTTGTGCTGGGGTGATTTGGCCTGCAGAGCTCGTGCAGGGAATAAGGCCCATCAAAATACCGAACACAATTTTGACAACTGTCTGATTCATTGAGCCTGAAGTCTTACTCATTGAATGCCTCCCCGATGAGAATTATTGATGCAATAGCAGTACCAATTATCGTCACTTCTGCCCAGAAGCTTGACTGGGTTTTAGGCTAGCAAGGGAAAGTTGTCTCAATATGAGATGGGCTGTGGAGCTTGAAAAAAACAAACTCCATAGCTGAGAAATGAAATAGAAACTAAGCGGTTTGAACGCTGGCGCAGTGGGCGCACTTGCGAGCTTTTAAAGGAATTGCAGAAAGACACTCAGGGCATTCTTTCGTATTCGGTGGTGGTGGCGCCTCGGTTTTTTTAAGTTTGTTGGCCATACGCACGATCATGAAGATCGCAAATGCGACGATCACAAAGTCGATAACCATATTGATAAAAAGACCATAATTGAGTGTCGATACGCCGGCCTTTTTTGCTTCTTCCAAAGTCGTGTAAGTTTCGCCGTTAAGTGCGAAAAATAGATTTGAAAAATCAACTTTGCCCAAAGCCAAGCTTAAGACCGGAGTCAAAATATCGGAAACAAACGAAGAAACAATTTTCCCGAACGCAGCACCAATGATGATACCTACGGCTAAGTCGAGGACATTGCCTCGCATGATGAACTCTTTAAACTCCTTAAACATATAAAATCCCCTCTTAAAATTTTGCGACCAAATTCATGGTCGTAGTCGTAGTTGTATACTTCCCGCCCGCAGCCGGCACGTTTTGATATTGCAATAAATAAGCAAGTTTTAAAGAGAATACCGAATTTAGCATGATGTTCAAGGAGCCTTCGGTATTGGCAAGAAAAGCTTTCGTGACAGTAAAATTGGGCAAATACTCGGCCCAGTATTTTAAAGATAAAGAGTCATTTAAGACCTGATTGTATTCCATATACAGACGACCCAAGTTGTCATAGGAATTGTCCCCAGTGACCGGCTGAGTTTTTTGGTAACGATAACCGGTCTCGAAGAACCAATTCAATTCATCTGATTTTACGAAAGAATACTTTAAACCGGCGTCGGTCGAGTCCCTTTGCGTGTAGCCATTGTAGACATCACTTTCGGCCTTTTGACCGACGAAGAGCCCCATATAATCTGTTAGTTCGCGTTCGTATCTTAGACCTGCATCCCAGTTGCGCGCACTTTCTAGACCATTTGAGTTAGTTTTCAAGAAGCGACCGAAGGCTGTGTAGATGTTCTGTTCATGAGAATACACTGATTTTGCTTTTGCATTGTAGCTTTCAGAACTGTTATTGCCGCTAACGACGATGGCACCAGCTTCTGCTTCACCAGCAAATGAATTTTCGGCCTGCGCAGACAATGATGCGCACAGGATTAAAACGGTGCTGAGATGGAAAAGTATATTCATAAAAGACTCCTTAATTTTTGCTCTTCTTTTATAGGTTTAAATAGTTGATCAACCAAGGAAAAACTTAGTGAGCAAACAACAAATTTCTGCTAGAGATAGAGAGAGGTTTTTTTCAGTGCAAAAAGGTTTTAATTCAGACATCAACGTTCGCGGGCAAAAGTTCCATGTACAGACGGAAGATTGGGGTTTGCAGAATCCCTATTTGGTCAGTCGTATTTTTTGCAACGGCGCGGTTTTAAAAACTATTAAGACCCCCTACGACACGGTACTGCGTCTAGGCTCTAATCAAACAGAGGAAGCGATTAAGCTTGCTCTGCGTCGTCAGCATTCCACGATCATCGATACACTTATGACCGGTGCGATGCCGTAAAACTCGACTTCGGTTGAGTACTCTTCGTGACAGCATTTTCATAAGATAGAGGGATGATTGAATTTTCTCACGTCTATAAGACATACCCCGGCGATGTCCATGCTCTAAAAAATGTAGATCTAAGAATCGACAAGGGCGAGTTCGTTTTTCTTACTGGCCCAAGTGGGGCTGGCAAAACAACACTTTTTAAAATGATTTCCGCTTATGATGTTGCTACGTCGGGGAACGTGAAAGTTGCAGGTCACGATCTTTTAACGATCAAGTCAGGACAGATCCCATTTTTTCGCAGGAAGATCGGTGTGGTCTTTCAAGATTTCAAACTGCTGAAAGACAAAACTATCTTTGAAAATGTTGCGATGCCGTTGATCGTGCGGGGTGATAAAACGCCCAGTATTCAGCGGCGCGTTTACGAAGTTTTAGAACAGGTGGGTTTGGCCCATAAGCACGATCAGTTCCCAGATTTCGTTTCCGGGGGTGAGCAACAAAGAACCGCGATTGCCCGCGCGATCATTCATCAGCCTGGTGTCTTGATTGCCGATGAGCCTACGGGAAATTTAGATCCACGTTTAAGTCAAGAAATCATGGATTTACTAGAGCGGGTCTGCGCGCAAGGCACGACTGTATTTGTGGCAACCCATGATCACGAAATGGTAAAACAAAGAAAAAAACGCACCCTTGAATTGCGCGACGGCATGATCGTGGGGGATAAGAAATGAGACCTCCGCAAAAAAACTGGGCTTTAAAAGTTTCCACCTTGATCGTCGTGACCGCCTGTTTCGTTGTTATGGCGGCGGCTCTTTTAATTTCACAAAACTTTCGTAATATTCTGACTTTGTGGGGCGAAGATGTGCAGATGACTGTGTATCTGGCCCAGGATCTTTCCGAACAAGGCCGACTTGAAATTGAAGAACGTCTTAAGGCCACCGGCAAAGTGGGTGAGATTCATTTAATTACCCAAGAAAAAGCGTTGGGTGACTTTCGTACTCAACTGGCAAGCTATGCGCCGGATATTTCTCAGGATGATGAACTTTTAAAGCTCATTCCGGCAAGTTTGCAGGTGCGTTTAAGTGACGGCATTTCCGCAGAACAACAAATGCCGACGCTAAAAATGTTGGCGGCTGAAGTTAAAGAACTTCAGGGTGTCGATGAAGTCAGCTATGGCCAAGATTGGGTTGAAAAATACGCGGCCCTTGTTGCTACCGTCGAAGTGGGCTTGCGGGTCTTGGGTCTTGTTATTTTATTGGCGGCCTTATTTGTAATTTCCAATGCGATTCGGGCCTCGGTACAAAACAGAAAAGAAGAAATCGTAGTTCTTGAAATGATCGGCGCAACATCGGCGATGATTCGTAAGCCCTTTTTAGTGGAGGGCGGTATCTTAGGAGTTAGCGCGTCGGTTTGTGCAATGCTTTTATGTTGGGGCCTTTTTGCGGCGACGAAAGATCTGTTGGTCACGAAGCTGAGCTTTCTTCAGCTCGGCAATCACCTTCAGTTTCTTAGTTTGGCAACCGTCGGCCTTTTCGTGGTGGGTGGTACTGCTTTAGGTGCTTTGGCGTCATATCTTTGTGTTCGTCGTATTAACGACGGTTATGCTGGAAGCCAGGGGTGAATCTTTGAAATTCTGCCAAGGCCTTTTATCTTTCGGTCTTTCCATAGCTCTAGCAACTAGTGCTGGGGCCGCGACGGGCGCGCCCGATGTGGATACATTGGCGAAAGACTTTGAAGCAACAAAGAAAAGAATTGAAGATGCCGAGCTTAAGCAGCGCCAGGTGCTTTCGGCTTTGTATCAGTTGAATAAGAAAATAAAAAAAATTGTGACTGAAAAAGGGGAGACTTCGCAACAGAAGGCTTTCTTAGAAGTGAATGTCAGAAATCTTTCGCAAAGAGTTGAAGAACTCGAGCGGCGCTCGAAGTCGCAGCGAGCCTTACTGGCAGAGCGTCTTAAGGCCATTTACAAATTGGGCGGTGTTTCTGTAGCGAGGTTTTTATTTTCCTCGACCAGCTCGGCCTCTTTAGAGCGCAATTTAAAAATCATGGGTGTCGTAGCTTCGCGGGACATGGAAATTATTAAGAACTATCACCGCGACTTGCAGGATCTGCAAAGAAAACGGCAGACGATTGCGACAAAACTTGAAAGTCTTAAAGCCGTCGAAGCTAAAATCGTGGTACAAGAAAAGCTTTTCCGCAAAGAACAAGACATGAAGACTAAGATTCTTGATGGCATTCGTAAGAATAAGATGTTTGCGGTAAATAAAATAAACGGTTTGCGCGAAAAGTCTCTGCAGTTTAATATCGAAGATGCGGGCCTTTTCGATTTGCTCTTTAAGCCGTCATTTGCCGATCAAAAAGGCGAATTGCCTTTACCTCTTGAAGGGGTACTTAAGCAAAAATTTGGACTTATGAAAGGGGATGAACATCCCTATACTATTTCTCATAAGGGCGTTTTTATCGCCGCGGCCGCAGGAAGTCCGATTAAATCGGTTTTTGATGGCAAAGTGGCGTATGTCGGAGAGCTTCCGGGGTTTGGAACTACTTTAATCGTGGATCATGGTGATCACTATTACAGCGTTTATTCCCATGCACAGGACGTGAAAGTAAACACCGGGGATGACATCACTCAATCCCAAGTGATCGCGCAAGTCGCAGCGATTCGCCAGGCAGGTGGACCTGGATTGTATTTTGAAATTAGACATTTTTCTGAACCATATGATCCGCAGCAGTGGACGAAAGGACTCTAAAACTATGCAATCATTTAAACGCTACTGGAGAACTTATTTTTTAGGACTTGTCCTCCTGGTGACTTTATTCATCATGGCGGAAACAGGTTTCCAGGTACGCGCCTTTGCCCAGGAACGCTACGCTGATTTGCAAAACTTCAGTAAGGTCCTTAACCTCATCCAACAGTACTATGTTGAAGAGGTGAATACCAAAAAGCTCGTGTACGGTGCTATTAAAGGAATGTTGCGGGAACTTGATCCGCACACCAACTTTATGCCTCCAGATATCTTCAAAGATTTCGAAACGGAAACCAGTGGCGAATTTGGCGGTCTTGGTATTGAAATCTCCATCCAAAACGGAGTGCTGACCATTATTTCTCCGATCGAAGATGCCCCTGCTTGGGAGGCCGGCATCAAGGCAGGTGATAAAGTGATCGCCGTTAACGGCACCAGCACAAAAGGGATGAGTTTGGTTGAGACCTCACAACTTATGCGCGGCAAAAAAGGCAGCAAAGTTGTCTTAAGAGTCGTTCGTGATAATGAAGAAAAACCACGGGACATCACAGTGGTTCGTGGCAGCGTAAAAATCAAGTCTGTGAAGTACACCGATTTAGGTGATGGTTTTGCTTACATCAAAATCACAAGCTTTATCGAGAACACGGCTAAAGATTTACAGAAGGCCCTAGAGAAACATGAAAAGGACAGCAAGGGAAAGATCGCGGGTGTTTTGATCGACATGCGTCGCAACCCAGGTGGTCTTTTAGATCAAGCCATTAAAGTCAGCGACATGTTCTTAAAAGAAGGCACTATCGTCAGCACGATTGGTCGAAACAAGAACGAAAAAGAAGTGGCAACGGCTTCTAAAAAAGGTGCCTATACGAACTTCCCTGTGGTGATTCTGGTGAATGAATACACAGCCAGTGCCAGCGAGATTGTCTCGGGGGCTTTGCAAGATAACAAACGGGCTTTGATTGTTGGACAAAGAACTTTCGGTAAAGGCTCTGTGCAATCGGTTATTAGATTGGGTGATGGCAGTGGTTTGAAACTAACTGTGGCCCGTTATTATACACCGAGTGGCGTGTCGATTCAGGCCGAAGGAATTCATCCTGACATTGAAATCGAAGATGTCGATACCGATGGCTTTTCAAAAGCTGTGGTAAAAAATCAAACGACACGTGAAGGTGATATCGCAGGACACTTAAAAGGTGATCGCGAAAAAGCAGCTGAAAAACTCGATACTCGACAAGGTGCAGAGGACGGTGCGTTGGCTTGGTGGAAAGACGTTGGTTCGAAAAAAGAAGAAAAGCTGTCTCCGCGCGAGCGATTATTTAAGTCTGACTATCAGGCATATCAAGCATTTAGCTATTTGAAAGCTTGGGATACCTTGAAGGTCTTGACGCGCTAGTTATTGATTCCACAATTTAGAGGCCCTACTCTACCCGCACGAATAAAGCGGGGCAGAGGGGGCCTTTCCTTTATGTTAAAAACGATACTCATAATTTTAGCATTTTACACGTCAGCTCATTCTGCTGATGGAGGCTTTGCCAAGGGTAACGATCTGGTTGCCACCCCCGTGCAAGGTCAAGTCCGTGTTGTCTGCAACGGATTTAATGGCAACGACACGGCCCTGTACAACTGCCGTGATGTGGCTTTGTCACCAAGTCCGTACGATTTTTTTGTGGGCCCACAAATAGGGCGCAGTAATATCGGTGATCGCATAGAGCTGCTTGCGACCTTAGAAGATGGTACCAATCGCTCAAAAAGTACCGGGTACGATGGCGTACGCGGAAAAAGTCGTGATGCCTTTAACTTATGGATATCAACCTTGTTTCAGAAGCCACTCTTAAGTTATGGCGTAAATAAAATTCGTTTCAGAGTTATTGTTAGCGAAAATCACCCGGAACACATTATTGAGGGTAACTTCATCGCAAATGTTAAAAGAGGCACGGTACGAACCTGTCCAGCGGCGGAATACACTTCTTCCGATATCAATGACTGCAATTCGCAGTATTCAATTTGCCAGCGCTACTTCCAAGAATATAACAACTGCCAATAAGGTTTTGTAGGCACTGCCGAAAGTTCTACAAAATAAAAAACCCACATCAGTTACGATGTGGGTTTTTAAATTTAAATTAAAACTTCTAACTACTAGTTCTGTTCGTCTTTGAAAGTTCCAGCTGGAACTTCTTTAATTTTTACAGACTTGTTCAAGAAGTTGATCACTTTTTCTTCAGTGATCATGTAAGTAAGACGGCTAGCTTGTTCAGGGCGGCCATAGAACTCACGAATGCGTTGTTCTTCGATGTGCATTTGTTGTGCGTATTCAGCAAACTTCGCGTCTAGATCTTCTTTTTTGCAGAAGAGGTCATGCTTTTTAGCAATCGTGTCTACAAGGAAAGAAGATTGAATCATCTCAGAAGCCGTTTTAGCGAAGTCGGCATCCCATTTTTCAATGTAAGAGGCAAAATCGTTTGGACCCATGCCTTGTTCCGTCATGCGTTTTTTGAAGTCTTCAACCAATGAAGCTTTTTGTTCTTTCATCAAAGATGGAGGAACTTCCACTGGATTTTCTTTTACTAAAACTTTCAACAAACGATTTTTGAAACCATCTTCGATGCGTTGTTTTTCAGTTTTTTGCAGATCTTCTTCGATAGTTTTTTTCAAAGCCGCTACGTTTTCTGGTCCGCCCATTGTTTTAACGAAATCGTCAGTCAACTCTGGCAAAACTTTTTCTTTGATTTCTTTCAAAGTTGTTTTGAATTCAACAGGTTTACCAGCCAATTCTACAGAGTGGTACGGATCTGGGAATTTCAAAGAAATCGTTTTAGATTCTCCGACTTTCATGCCAACGATGCCCTCTTCGAAACCGTCGATGAATTGTTTTGCACCCAATTCAAGGTGGTGGTCTTTACCAGAACCGTTTTCTAAAGGTGCTCCGCCCATGAAGCCTTCGAAATCAAGAACAGCAACATCGCCCATTTTAGCAGCGCGAGCTTCTTTTACAGTTTCGAAAGTCGCACGAGACGCACGGATATTTTCAAGAACTTGGTCGACTTTTTTAGCGTCGAATTCGTACTTTTCTTTTTCAACTTCAAGACCTTCGTACTTTTTCAAAGTGATTTCAGGACGAACATCAAAGTTCGCTGAAAAAGAAAAGTCTTTGTCTTCAGTTGGATCTACGAATTCAAACTCTGGAGAGCTGATAGGCTCAAGTTTGTGTTCGTTCAATGCTGCCGGGTAATTTTTTTGAATCAAGTCTTGCACGACGTCTTGCTTAACGCGCTCGCCGTACATGCTTTTGATTGTTGTGATGGGTGCTTTGCCTTTACGGAAGCCTTTGATTGTAACTTCTCTTTGAAGTCCGCTGAAAACTTTCTGGAAAGCGGATTGAACTGTTGCCGCCGGGATTTCAACTTTCAACTTGCGTGAAAGATTAGAGACTTTTTCTACATTCGATTTCATGCCTATTTCTCCTACATTAAAACCGTCGGATAGTAGAGGACGCAGGGCTTTATGGCAACCGCATCGCAGTGCGCAATGCCTATATTTCAGAGGTCAGAGACACTCTAAGAACTTATGAAGCAAGAGATTCACTTTGTGACTGGAAAAGGCGGGGTCGGCAAGTCGGTGGTGGCCGCGGCCTTAGCCCTTTGCAAGAGCCGTGAGGGCCAGAAAGTTCTTTTGGTAGAGCTGCGTGATCAGAGCTTCTATAAGGATTTTTTCGACCTCCCATCGGTCGGTTTTCAGCCCACGGCCATTAAGGACAACCTGTCTGTGGCCTTATGGACTGGCGAAGCGTGTTTGCAAGAATACGCGCGCCATCTTATCAAGGTCGAAAGCCTGGCGAAATTATTCTTCGAAAATGCCGTGATGAAAGCCTTTATTAACGTGGCCCCGGCGCTGCCAGAACTGGCTATTTTAGGAAAGGTCACCAGTGGCCCCCGCAAACACGGTCCCCCACTGCCTTTTGATTGCATCGTCGTTGATGCCTTTGCTACGGGACACTTTATTGCTCTTTTAGAGGCTCCGAAAGGGATGGCGCAAGCCGTGCAGTTTGGTCCGATGGGTGAACAAAGTCGCAGCATTGATGCCTGTATTCGCAATCAAGATTTATGTTCCTATCACATCGTGACGTTACCTGAAGAACTGCCGATGAAAGAGGCCTCTGAACTTTATCAGCGCTTAGGCGCAGAGTTTTCGATAAACCCTGATATTATTCTTAACAAAATGGTCAGCCTGACCATGCCACTTGCATCCTTGCAAGAGGCAAAAAGCGAAGACTCTGACATTGGCCAATTTGCTGCATATCTGGCCCATCAGGCTGAGCATCAGTCAGCTATGTATAAAAAAGCCTCGGAACTGACTAATAAAATTAAAAACATCCCGTTAATTTTTGAAACAAAGTCCTGGCCGTTGGTGGAAAAAATCGCGGAGGCTTTAAAGTGAGCGAAGCTATTTTTGCAAACACCAAGGTCTTAGTTTGTGTTGGCAGTGGCGGGGTGGGTAAAACCACTATTGCCGCGTCTTTAGCGGTGATGGCTGCCCAAGAGGGCAAAAAAGTTTTGGTCTTGACGATTGATCCGGCCAAGCGCCTGGCGCAAACTTTAGGAATTGAAGGCAGTAACGACATCACCCGAGTCCCAGGCCAAAACTTTAAAGGCGAACTTTTTGCTTCAGTGATTGATCATAAAAAAACTTTCGATGAGTTTGTCGCGCGCGCCGCAAAGAAATCTGAATCCGCACAAAAGATTTTCAACAATCGTTTATATCAGCAACTTTCAACCAACTTGAGCGGTTCGCAAGAGTTCACAGCACTGGAAAAGTTGTACTCATGTTATGAATCTCAAGAGTTTGACTTGATTGTTTTAGATACGCCGCCAACAAAACACGCGATTGACTTTTTATCATCGCCACAAAAACTGTCGGCGTTATTTAGCGAGGGTGTTGCCAAGTGGTTCCGCGATCCGGCCGGGCAAAAGTCAGGTCTGTTAGGCAGCCTGTTGCAGACGGGAACGCGCCAAGTTTTGAAAATTCTTGAAACCTTGACCGGATCAAGCTTCATTCACGAACTGGGTGATTTTTTCTTAAATATCGAACAATGGCAGGGGCAGCTGCAAAGGCGCACCACTGATGTGCATCGCATGTTGGTGGCGCCGACGACGCATTTTTGTTTGGTCACAGCTTTTGATCAGGCAAAACTAAAAGAAGCCGAATACTTTTCGCGAGAAATAAAAAAAGGTGGCTATCATCTAAAGACCGTCATCTTAAATCGTGTTTTCCCGCACTGGCTAGACCTCAGTGCGGAGTCGAAGTCGCAAAAAGTGCATCAGGATCTGGTCAATCTGTACACGCAGATGCGCAATTACTATAATCAAAGAGACTTAATATATCAGTCATTCGAGACGCAGATGAAAAAAGACGCCCGCGTCTTTCGTATCCCAGATTTAGTGAAAGACATTTCTGATCTGAAGGGGCTGGAAGAATTAAGTGTGATCATTCAGGCGGGAGAGCGTAAATCATGAAGTGGCTTCTAGTTTTTTTGACAGCAAATATTTCTGCATGTGCCACTGTTTCAGATCTTCTTAAAAATCGCGAAGCAGAAACTTCCGACAACGGCGTCCCTAATTTAACTCGGGCTTCGGAAGAGTCAGAAATAATAAACGCAGAAAAGGTACTGTCTCGGGGACGTTTTGAGGAGGCTCGCATTTTGTATCGCGACTTCTCAGCTCGCAAACCCCAATCCGTTTTTTATCAGTCTGCGAAAATGGGTGAAGCCCAGGCATTGTTAGGAATAGGACAGCCGCAAGAGTCGGCTGATCTGTACCGAGAAGTCTATTTGAAGACCTTAAAAGAGCAGCCTCGTATTGCAGCGATGGCGTTATTTAACATGTCTTTTGCCTATGAAGCATTAGGGGATGATTTAAAAACAGTCGCAGCCTTGTTGGATGCCAAACGTATGGCTGACAATTTACCATTGGAAACAGCTTACGCAGAAATCCCAGCCAGATTGGCGGCAGTCTATGGACGTCAGGGGCGTGATAACGAAGCTCGTCTTTACTTGGCGGAGGCTGACAAGGGCATTGTTAAAGTTATGGAAGCCAAGGGCTCACAACTGCAAAAAGAGTGGCTGGCAAAAACGTATTTTCAGATGGGCAGTGTGTCGACCAATCAGCTTTCAGCGGATAGTTTTGGGGACTTCGTGCAAGGGCAGAGGTGGGTGCAAGTCTATCTGATCAAGGCCTTAAAGCTTGCCGACCCAATATGGTCGCAGCGTTCCTTGGAAAAGTTACAAGAAGTTTATCGCGATCTTTATACTCATGTAGAGTCTGCAACCAGCCGCTCTCAACAAAATGGCTTGGGCGCGGACTTGTTGGATTTGTGCGATCAGGCCGATCTGTATCGTCCTTTAGGGGGGCGAACAGCAAACAAACTTGAAACTGAGTTTTTTCAGTATATTCAGGAAGTGCGCAAGAAAGTCGAAGGACATTTGTACAGCGGCGGCGAAACGATGCCTTTGACGGTGGAGTCTGAGCGACGCAACAGCCTTAAACGCTCCTTGCCAGCGAAGCCGAAGTCCAATATACCTCTTCCTCCCAAAGTAGTTCCTTCAGAAGATCCGAACTTATAGGTTCAGCACAGGAGTTCCCCATGGCAAAATTAACCCTTCATAAACAAACGCTTGCGAACATGAACGAGATTTGCGCTTGGTTTGCCAACAAAAAAGAAACCTTGTCGCATCCTATTTATTCCAGCTACGACATTCGTGATTCGGGATATAAGATTTCAAACGTAGACGCGAATATCTTCCCTGCGGGATTTAATAATATTTGCCCGACGGATAAAGAAACTTCAATCGGCTTGATGGAAAAATACATCACTAATCACTATGGTGCGGCAGTAAAAAATATTTTACTGGTGACTGAAGAGCACACCAATAACGCTTATTACTGGGAAAATGTGCACACCATCCGCAATTTGATCGAAGCCGGTGGCCGTACCGTGAAAGTTGCGATTCCTCGCGATTTGCCAGAACCTCTTACCATCACCAGTTCCGCTGGTAACGAAGTTATTTTGCATTCCGCTCTTAAAGAAGGAAGCTTGCTGAAAACTTTCACACCGGATTTGATCATCAGCAACAATGATTTTTCAGAAGCTTATGAGGACTGGGCGAAAACTGTGACCGAGTTCCCGATGAACCCACCGCGCGAATTGGGTTGGTATCAAAGAAAAAAAAGCACGTACTTCAAATACTATAACCAGTTAGTAAATGAATTCGCAGAGATCACTAAAATTGATCCTTTCATTATGCGTGTTGAAACAGAGCTATTTGAAAATTTCGACATCGCAGATGAAGCCAGCCGAAACGCCTTGGCAGAAAGAGTCGACGCGATGTTGGGACGTTTGCGCGAAGATTATAAATCCCGCGGTATCACTCAAGAGCCCTTCGTCTTCGTGAAAAATAATGCTGGCACCTATGGTTTAGCAGTTATCCGTGTGGGTTCTGGGGCTGAGGTTAAAGAATGGTCTTACAAATCACGTAAAAAAATGAAAGCCGCTAAGGGTGGCCGTGATGTTGAAGAAGTGATTATCCAAGAAGGAATTCCTTCGATTGTTGAATCTGACGGCGCCAGCGCAGAGCCTGTGATCTATATGATCGGGACAGAACTTGCGGGTGGTTTTTTAAGAACTCACGCTGAAAAAGGCAATACCGACAGCTTAAACAGTCCCGGCGCAGTTTATAAGCGTTTGTGCGTTTCAGACTTGGCAATCAATACGCCGGGTTGTCCGCAAGAAAACGTATACGGCTGGACAGCGAAGTTGGGCTTACTTGCTATTGCCTTAGAAGCGCAAGAACTGCACGCCACTTTTAAGGGCTATAAGTAATCCTCATCCTCGACCAACGCCCAGAGCTCTTTAGAATTATAAAGAGCTCACCTTTGTCCCTATGTTATTCTAAAAAAAATGGGGTAATGGGTATATGAGTATGAAAAGGTACTTTGGCATTTTCGGCATATTATTTTTTAGCTTCTTTGCTGGTTATTCGGCGATTCAATATCAGAATATGCAATATCAAATCAGTCGTGACCCTGCAGCGGTCAGAAATAATTTTGATTTTTCACATTTGCGTGGTGAACAGTTGCATCAGGCGGTTCGTCAAAGATTGCTAGCAGGATTAGATTTACAAAAGACCTCCGAGGGTTCAGGTATCGGCTTAGGTCACTTTGTTTTTGTGAACGCAAATGGGGAAAAGAAGTTAGCTTGTCAGGAATTCGGCAAAGTCTCTTTAAGTTTTGAAGCTGAAGGGATGTCGGTTGCTGGTGATAAGCCCACTATGGAAATTGAAGGGCGTTGCGAATTTTCAGCCGACATGACTCGCATCAATCCCTTATTTATTCCTGTCGCAAAAATCTTAGGTGAAAATCCTGGCGATGGGGAATTCCACTTTAAAGAGGGTTCTGATGTGAACGTTCGGTTTGCAAATATTCCCGAAGCTTGGCCCCGCTTGTGGCTGCTAAAGTCCGTGAAAATTATAAATGAAAAGGCCTCTGAGGCTGTTGTGATTGAAAGTGACGAAGTGGCTCGTGTCTTAGGCCACCCCGTGGTGCTTAATTTCTAAAGCTGTATAAACTTCTTTTGTTCATAGTTGAACTCAAGCAAACGTCCTGCTTCGAGTTCAAAAAACCAACCGTAAATTTTTAAATCACGAGCTTTCAATCTTTCTTGGATGAAGGGGAAGCTCATTAAGTTTTCCATCGAAATCAAAATAGATTTTTTCGCACAAGCGGTCATTTGCTCTTTGTACGAAGCGGTTGGCATTTCACTTAAAACTTCGATTTTTGCTTCGGCCGCAATGCGCATCCACGAAGAGATAAAACCATCTTGTTCTGGGGGGCCTTTTAATAAGGCATAAATGCCGCCACAGTGTTCATGTCCCAAGACAATGATATTTTCAACTTTAAGGCTGTTCACTGCAAAATCAATCGCGGAACTGACCCCGTGAAATTTTCCGCCTGTTTCGTAAGGTGGAACTAGGTTAGCCACGTTACGAACGACAAAGATGTCTCCGGGTTCAGCTTGAGTCAGAAGGGCCGGATCCACGCGTGAATCACTGCAACCAATAATCAAAGTTTTTGGCGCCTGGCCACCGCTGGTTAGTTGTTCAAAAAGCTCGGTGTCTTTAACAAAGTAATTGTTTCTGAATTTGTGAAAACCATCGATCAGTTTCTTAACGTCTTTTGGCATAAAAAAACCCTCATGATCTTTATAAATCATGAGGGTTCTGAAGTGGATAAATTATCCCTTTTGATTAGGCGTGTTGTTTCGCGATTTCTACGAAA
This sequence comes from Bdellovibrio sp., assembly GCA_013360185.1. Taxonomy (GTDB): domain Bacteria; phylum Bdellovibrionota; class Bdellovibrionia; order Bdellovibrionales; family Bdellovibrionaceae; genus Bdellovibrio. The sequence continues at coordinate 3,047 of JABWCO010000002.1, read as the reverse complement.
GTGCGAAGCATAACACCTGATGCGCCTTTTCTCGGGCAGTATGGCAAACGATTGCCGACAGCCCAGCCAGTTCCGGCGATATCAAAGTGCGCCCAAGGGATGCCTTCACCGACGAATTGTTCTAGGAAAGCGGCCGCAGTTGCCGAACCAGCACCTTTACCTGAAGACATATTCGAAAGATCAGCAAAAGTGCCTTTCATGTCTTTGACGTGGAAATCCGTCAAAGGCATGTGCCATACCCACTCACCAGATTCACCAGCAGCTTTTTCAACTTTTGTTTTCAAAGCAGCATTGCGTGTGAAGTAACCTGTGTGTGTATTGCCTAATGCCATTACCATTGCGCCCGTCAAAGTTGCTGCGTCGATGATGATTTGTGGCTCTAGCTCTGTTGCGTAAGAAAGGGCGTCAGCTAAGATCAAGCGACCTTCAGCATCCGTGTTGTTGATTTCAAAAGTTTTACCGTTGCGAGCGGTGTGCACATCACCTGGTTTTGTCGCCTCTGGACCCACCAAGTTTTCAGTGGATGCTACCAAACCAACCGCGTTGATTTTTAGCTTCAACTTAGCAATCGCCAACATTGTGCCGATCACGTTCGCGCCACCGCACATGTCGTATTTCATTTCTTCCATACCGGCAGAAGGTTTAATAGAAATACCACCGCAGTCGAAAGTTAAACCTTTACCTACGAAAGTAACTGGTTTTTTAGAAGCTGCCGCACCTTTGTATTCCATGATGATAAAGCGAGGCTCTTGTGCAGAGCCATTTGAAACGCCCAAAAGGCCGCCCATTTTTTCTTTTTTAATACGCGCTTTGTCCCACACAGTGACTTTAAGCCCGGTACCTTTGGCAGCTTCAACAGCAGAGTTTGCTAAGATCGTTGGAGTCATCAAATTGCCTGGCATATCTCCCAAACGACGAGAGAAGTTGGTGCAAGTTGCAAGGACAACGCCTTCGTTAAAAGCGGCTTTGACGGCCTTGTCGTTAGCAAGTTTTGTGACAACGTGAACGTTGATTTCTTTTTCTTCTTTTTTACCAGACATCAATTCGTTGAAAACATAAGAAGTCAGGATAAGACCTTCAACGGTTGCTTTGGCAAAGTCAGCGGCATCTTTTTTAGACGCTGTGATCCCGTCAAAGTGGATCGCGGCTTCTTTTGTGCCCAGAGCTTTGATCGCTTCAAAAGCAGAAGCCATTGATTGGCGAACACTTTCGTGATCGATTTTATTTTCTTTGCCTAGACCAATTACGATCACATGGCGGAAGCCTTTATAACCCAATTCACGGAAAACCACGACTTCTTGGTGCTTGCCTGAAATGGCTTTTTCTTCAACAGAAGCGGCTAGTTTTTTGTGAAGCTCAGTATGAGTCACTTTTGCTAGCTTATCTTTTTGAGAAGACGCCTTAGAAAACACGACCAAAGCCGGGCAAGTCAGTGTCTCGATATCTTTATTTAGTAAGTTGAAAGCCATAAGAACCCCTTAAAATGATTCAGTTTTGTTCAATTTGTTAAACCGTTATAGATGTAGCACAGCCGTTTTACTCGTCAAAGCCTTTTTGATAAAGTCTTACGTAAGTATTCCGATAGGTAGCACAGAATGACACCTCAATCACAACCACAGGAGACAGCAGTGGCACTCATCCCATACGTCATAGAACAGACATCCAAGGGCGAAAGATCTTACGACATTTACTCCCGCCTTTTAAAAGACCGGATTGTGATCTTAGGTTCTCCTGTAACAGACGAAATCGCCAATGCGATTATTGCCCAGTTCCTGTTTCTGGAAGTGGATAATCCAGAAAAAGATATCCATTTATACATTAACTCTCCGGGTGGAAGTGTTTCAGCTGGTTTGGCGATCTACGATATTATGCAATTCGTAAAATGCGACGTGGCGACGTATTGCATGGGTATGGCTGCCAGCATGGGTTCATTGCTTTTAACAGCGGGCACAAAAGGCAAACGTTATAGCCTTCCGAACACACGCATCATGATCCATCAGCCCCTTCTCGCTGGAGGTGGTTTGTCGGGTCAAGTCACAGATATCGAAATTCATGCAAGAGAACTTTTAAAAACAAAAGAAAAGCTCACTCGCATTTATGAAACGCACACTGGCAAGCCTTATGACTTCTTGAGAGAACAAATGGAGCGCGATAACTTCATGGACGCTTATCAGGCGAAAGAGTTTGGTTTATTAGACCATGTTGTTGAATCTCGTAAGGCGAAAAAAGGATAATTAGGCGATGACTACTAAAGATACCAACGGCGCATTGAGATGTAGCTTCTGCGGCAAAGGCCAAAAAGAAGTCAAAAAGTTGATTGCAGGTCCTGGCGTTTATATTTGTGATGAATGTATCGACCTTTGTAACGACATTATCGACGAGGAAAAAGATCGCGAGACAGCGGTCAAGGGAACTTTTAAAGTCCCCAAACCCATCGATATCAAGAACTACCTTGATGATTATGTCATCGGCCAAGTCCAAGCGAAGAAGACTTTGGCAGTGGCAGTTCACAATCACTATAAGCGTGTGAATGCAACAACCACAGGTGGTAAAAAATCTACTGAAGTTGAAATGCAAAAATCTAATATCTTGCTGATCGGCCCCACGGGGTCAGGTAAGACATTACTAGCACAGACGATTGCAAAAATCCTTAACGTGCCATTCGCAATGGCGGATGCGACGACATTGACGGAAGCAGGTTATGTGGGTGAGGACGTGGAAAACGTTGTCCTTAACTTGCTGCAAGCTTCTGACTATGACGTAGAAAAGGCCCAACGTGGCGTGATCTATGTGGATGAAATCGACAAGATTTCGCGCAAATCTGAAAACCCATCCATCACACGTGACGTGAGTGGTGAAGGTGTTCAGCAAGCACTTCTAAAAATTCTTGAAGGAACAGTTGCGAACTTACCACCGAAGGGTGGCCGTAAGCATCCTCAGCAAGAGTTTATTCAGGTCGATACGACCAACATTTTATTCATCGTGGGTGGTGCTTTCGTTGGTTTGGATAAAATCATCGACAACAGAACTTCGAATAAAACAATGGG